>NZ_BSQE01000005.1:0-336775 GCF_030268185.1 Pseudomonas sp. NBRC 100443 | reverse complement strand
GGCTTATCCTGAACATCTTGCGGGGGCTGTGAGGTTGAGTTGGCGCTCAACGGTTTAACCCGTGCCTTCAGCCCCCGCAAGCCCTCCAGACGCCCCCTCGAAAATATTCCGGACAGTAGTGCGCGAATGCGGGGATGAACCGTAGTGCTCGCTGGCGATGACCGCCTCGATGTCGTGTTCCCCACGGAGGCGGGGATGAACCGCAGGTGTCGCGCATCGACGCCGATACCGTTCTGTGTTCCCCGCAGATACGGGGATGAACCGGTCAGACCAGTGCCGTAGACGCGGTCGGTGAAGTGTTCCCCGCATGTGCGGGGGTGAACTGGTCATAGTGATGCAGGCGCCGATCTGCTTCTATGCCGGCGACAACTTCGAAGTGGCAGGCTGCCTGCGTTTCGTTGACGCAGACACTGGTGCGTGCTGGCACTTTAAAATAATCTCGAACGCCATTGGTGGACAGTGGAGGTTCCCGGATGGGCGAAGGCAGGCCGTCGTTTTCCGGTCTCAGCGCTGCTGGTCGTACGGTCTGGGCGAAGAGCGGCGACGAGGGCGGCCATGGGCTGCTGGCGCACCTGCTGGATGTGGCGGCGGTGGCCGAAACGCTGCTGGAAATCGAGCCCGCCTCGACTCGACGTTGGGCCTCCCGTGCCCTTGGCGTCGATGAAGCTGAAGTCGGGCGCTGGGTAGCCGCCATCGCCGGGTTGCACGATTTCGGCAAAGCCATTCCCGGCTTCCAGGCGAAGTGGCCGGATGGCATGGCGGCCGACCAGGCCTATGGGCTGGCCTTCCCTGCCAGTGCCTGCAACCAGGGCCGACACGACCTCGCGACAGCCAGCCTGTTGGGTAGGGCCTTGCTGGATGTGGTCGCCATCGAGGCAGGTTGGCTGCGGGATGCGGTCCAGGCGGTCAGCGCCCACCACGGCTATCACTTTCTTCCCGACGAAACGAACCAGGGCAGGCCTTTGGCTGAGCCCGCCGCCTGGCCGGCCGTGCGCGACGAGATTCTGCGTGGCTACTGGCAGGTCGTGGCGCCCAATGGGATTCCAGCGCTCGATGAGCTTTCCCTCCCGGCGGTGAACTGGCTTGCCGGGCTGACCAGCGCGGCGGACTGGATCGCCTCCAATCCGGAATGGTTCGTGCCCGGCCAGCGCGGGTTCGACGGCCTGGCCGACTATTTCCTGGATGCCTGCCGACTGGCCCGCCTGGCCTTCAGCCAGATCGGCTGGCAGCCCTATCGGCCCCTGCTGGCCGGGCCGGCGGATACCGACGCCATGCTGGCCCGTATCGTCGGGCGTCCCGGGCTGTCCGCACGTCCTCTCCAGCGGGTTGGCGACCAACTGTTACAGGGCGTCCGCGGGCCCGCGCTCGTCGTGGTGGAGGCCCCGATGGGCGAGGGCAAGACCGAGTTCGCCTTTCTTGCCCACCTGCGCCTGCAGGCCGCCAATGGCCATCGCGGTCTGTACGTGGCGCTGCCGACCCAGGCCACCGGCAACGCGCTGTTCGACCGGGCCCTGACCTTTCTGGAGCAGTTCACGACCGGCCCGCTGGATGTGCAGTTGGTCCATGGCGGTGCCGGAATGAACGAGCAGGTCCGGCATCTGCGTGGCATCGATCATTCCTCCGCCGAGAGCCTCTCGGCTTCGGCCTGGTTTTCCCAGCGCAAGCGTCCGCTGTTGTCGGCCTATGGCGTCGGCACCGTCGACCAGGCGCTGTTCGCTGCGCTGAACGTCAAGCACCACTTCGTCCGCCTGTGGGGGCTGGCCAATCGCGTCGTGGTGCTGGATGAGGTCCATGCCTACGACACCTACACCTCAGGCCTGATCGCCGCCTTGCTGCGCTGGCTGAAAGCGCTGGGCTGCTCGGTGGTGCTGATGAGTGCGACCTTGCCGTTGGGACGGCGCGCCGAACTGCTACGAGCCTGGGGCGTGCCGTCGGACCAGGTGCCGGAGCTGGACTATCCGCGCCTGCTGGTTGCCGACGAGGGCGGCATACGGGGCGAGCACTTCGGCGCCCGGCCGCAGTCGCCGATCCGCCTGGCTGGGTTGGACGAAAGCCTGGACACACTGGCCGATACGGCGGTCGAACTGCTCGCAGGCGGCGGCTGCGGGGCACTGATCGTCAATACCGTGGAGCGGGCGCAGAAGCTCTACATAGGCTTGCGCCAGCGTCTCGGCGATGAGGTCCCGCTGCTGTTGTTCCATGCCCGTTTCCCCGCGGATGAGCGCGCCGAACGCGAGCGCGAGGTGCTTGCCGCCTTCGGCGCCCAGGGGGACCGCCCGCGGCGGGCATTGCTGGTCGCCACCCAGGTGGCAGAGCAATCGCTCGATATCGACTTCGACTTCATGCTCAGCGACCTGGCGCCGGTCGACCTGTTGCTGCAGCGTGCCGGGCGGCTACACCGCCATGATCGTGAGCGTCCCACCAAGCATGCGCAGGCCTGTCTGTGGGTTGCCGGCCTGCGGAACGGCGAATTGCCCGAACTCGAGAACACCGCTTGGCGCCATGTCTACGATGCCTACATCCTGCTGCGTACCTGGGCGCTGTTGCGGGACGGGGAAAGCCTGAGCCTGCCTGGGGATGTCGATCGCCTGGTCCAGGCGGTGTATGGCGACGATCCCTTGCCCGATGCTCTGGAAGAGAAGGTCAGGGCACTGATCGAGATCGAATCCTATGGCGGATACCTGGCGCGGGTGCAGAAGGAGCGGCGCGAATCCTTCAACATCGCTATCGACCCTGCGGAGGAACCGCGCAGCGCCTACAACGGAAAACCGCGAGGCAGCGAGGAGGGCGAAGGTGTCGGGCTGGAGAACAAGACGCGCCTGGGATCTGAGTCGATCACCCTGATCCCGGTCGAGGAAGTGGAGGGTGGCTGGTGCGTGCGCCCCGGCGAGCCGCCATTCGACCCGGCACGACCGTTGGACGATGCCCAGGCCCGCCGCTTGTACGAGCGCCAATTGAAAGTGTCTCGTCGGGCATTGGTCGCGCACTTCAAGCGTATCGACCTGCCCGCCGCGTTCGAGCATCCGCTGCTGCGGAACTGCTATCCGTTGCCGCTGCGGCAGGGGCGTTATCGGGAGAAGGGATTCAGCCTATGGCTGGATAAAGAGATCGGACTGGGTTTTGAGGACTAGGAGAACGGCTCCTAGTCCCCATCGTCCCTACGAATGTAGGGAAAGGCTTTGTTGGAGTAGGTCAACCAACTACCTATCCGGTTCATCCCCACTAAATCCTGGGGGGGGGTAATTCAGTTGATAGTCTAGTCTAACTATCTATCCTTTGTGCTGTTGGCGAGCTGCTCATATCTGCCCCTTTAGGCGACAGCCGTTGAGGTGATGGTTATGTCTAGCGAAGGCTTTTATCAGTTGTTGGAGTTCTTGTTCCGCCATGGCTCGGACTGGAAAGTATGGGTAGGCGTTCTTTTGGGGGCTTTCGTATGGGGCCTGTGGCGGGCCAAACGCTTTCGCTTCCTGATCGAGTACAAATCCAAGGAATAGGGGGGAAGGGATGACGGAACTCTACAACGTGCTGGACGAACCCTGGCTACCGGTGCGCCTTGCCGACGGGCACGTCGAGGCATTGGGGCTGCTGGAGGTTTTCGCCCGCAGCGGCGAGATCATCGCCCTGGCGGACACCGCGCCGCCCAACCTGGTGGCGCACTACCGGCTGCTGCTGGCCATTACCCACCGGGCGCTGAGCGAGGCGTTCGGCCGCTGGCGGGAAAAGGACCGTGCCCGCTGGTTCCGCGAAGGCCTGCCGCAGGCCGAGATCCGCGGCTACCTGGAAACCTGGCGCGAGCGCTTCTGGCTGTTCCACCCCGAGCAGCCTTTCATGCAGGTGGCCGCACTGGCGACAGCCGAGGAAACCCGCGACAAGTACAAGCCCTGGACGCAGATCGCCCTTGCCAGCGCCAGTGGCAATGCACCGATGGTGTTCGATCATGCCTGCGACCTGGCGCCGACAGCCATTCGGCCTGCGCTGGCCCTGGCCACCTTGCTCGGTTTCCTGCAGTTCACGCCCGGCGGCCTGGTCAAGAGCCTGCGCGACTCGGACAAGGCCGGCGCCTTGGCCAATACGGCTGCGGTGTTGCCGCTGGGGGAAAACCTGGCGCAAACGCTCTGCCTCGCACTGCACCCCGCGCCGCGCAGCGATGCCGAGCCCGATCTGCCGACCTGGGAGCGTGATCCGCCCAGTATCGCCGCCTTGCGCGGGGAGCCGCTTCTGGCCACAGGCCCCAATGATCGCTACACCCGCTTGAGCCGTGCAGTGCTGCTGCGCCGCGAGGCGGACGGCAACGTGCGCTGGCTGCACTATGCTGCCGGCCTGGCCTTGGGTGAGGACCCGAACGCGCCGGACCCGATGGCCAGTTTCCGGGCCGGCAGTAATGGCCTGGTGCGGCTGACCTTCAGCGAAGGGCGCGCCCTGTGGCGAGACCTGCCGGCGTTGGTGCCCCATGCGGGTGCGGGCAGCCAGGCCGCCGCGGTGGTGCAGAACGCGATCGGCTTGCATGGCGACCTGGCGTACTTCGAGCCGGTACACCAGCCATTGCTGGTCGCCGGCCTGGCCAGCGACCAGGCCAAGCTGCTGCGCTGGCGCCTGGAGCGGATTTCCCTGCCGTCGGCCCTGCTTCTGGAGCCGGACAAGGCCCTCTACCTGCGCGGGCGCCTGGAACTGGCCGAGACGCTGTTCCTGGAACTGAGGCGCCTGGCCAGCGGCATGCTCGCCGAGACCCTGCCTGACCCCGCCAGCAAGGACACCCGGGCCCGGGCGCGCAGCCTAGTGGACGCCGGGCCGCTGGCCGCCAGCTACTTCGCGGCAGCGGAGCGGGCCCTGCCCGAGTTGCTCGACGGCATCGGCGCCGGGGCGCTGGACGAAGCGGAGTCTCTCTGGCGTGGCGTCCTGCGCCGCTCTGCCGACGCGGCCTGGCAGCAGGTCCTGGCCGGGCTGGGGTACTCCTCCCGTGCCTTGCGCGCCGACGCTCGCTACTGGCCCCGCTTCCGTGGCCTGCTGAAGGCGCAGCTGGCGCTTTCCGACGATCCCACCATAGACGTAGACAAGGAGGCCGTGTCGTGAGTGACCACGCCGAAAAGTTCATCGAGCACCTGGCCGTGCTCAAGGACAGGGACCGCGGGGCAATGGCCGCATTGCGCCATAGCCTGGCCTTCGAGCCGGGCACCTACCCCAGGGCCTTTCCCTATGTCGAGCGCTTCGCCGGTGCTGCCGCCGATGAGCGCAATGCCCATCGGCTGGCGCTGTATGCCGTGGCGGGGTTGTTCGCGCGCCACCCGCTGCGGCGGTCGCAGAGTTTCGCCGCAGCCTTGGGTGAGCTGCTGCGCCTGCGGCAGAGCCCGAGCATCGAAAGCCGCTTCGTTGCCCTGCTCGGCGCCGATGCCGAGAACATCGTCGAATACCTGCGCCAGGCCGTCAGCCTGCTGGCCGCCGATGGCATCGGTTTTGATCATGCCCGCCTGCTGGTGGACCTGTCGCAGTGGCTGAACCCCGGCACCGATCCGAGCCGTCTGCGCCAGCGCTGGGCCCGCGACTTCTACCGGGCCGCCCAGCCCGTCGGCGAACCCACCGATAGCGAGTAAAGGAAGACTTCATGAGCCTGTTCCTCGAATTCCACCTGATCCAGAATTTCGCACCTTCCAACCTCAACCGCGACGACACCGGCGCCCCGAAGGACGCCATTTTCGGTGGCCAGCGCCGTGCGCGGGTGAGCAGCCAGTGCTTCAAGCGGGCCGTGCGCCTTGCCGCGAAACAACACGAACTGCTGCCCGAGGCCAACCGCGGTATTCGCACCAAGAAACTCAAGGCCCTGCTGCTCGAACGCCTGGCCGGACGTGATGCCGAGGAAGCCGGCTCGAAGGTCGAGGCGGCCTTGGGCGCCGCCGGCCTCAAGCTCAAGGACGATGGCAGGACCGAGTACCTGCTGTTCCTCGGTGAGGGCGAGGTGGCGGCCTTTGCCGCGTTGATCGAACAGCACTGGGACGAACTGCCGGTCGGCGGCGACAAGAAGAGCAAGAAGGACGCCAAGGCGAGCCTGCCAGCGGAAATCATCAAGAAGGCCAAGGCCCTGCTGGACGGCGGCAAGGCCGTCGACGTCGCGCTGTTCGGCCGTATGCTGGCGGACATGCCGGCGGTCAACCAGGATGCCGCCTGCCAGGTCGCACATGCCATCAGCACCCACCGGGTGGAGCGCGAGTTCGACTACTTCACCGCGGTGGACGACAAGGGCGATGAAGGCGAGACCGGCGCCGGGATGATCGGCCAGGTGGAGTTCAACTCCGCCACCCTCTACCGCTATGCCGTGCTCGACCTGCGCAAGTTGCTGGGCAACCTGCAGGAGGACCGGGAACTGGCGCTTTCGGCGGTGGAGGCCTTTACCCGGGCCCTGGCGCTGGCCATCCCCACCGGCAAGCAGAATAGCTTCGCCGCGCACAACCCGCCCGAATTCATCGGCGTGTGCCTGCGCCATGCCAGCCCCCTGAGCCTGGCCAATGCCTTCGAACGGCCGGTGTCGCCGCGTGCTGACCGGGCGCTCACCGAGCAGTCGGTCGAGCGCCTGGCTGCCTACGAAGACAAGCTGGCGCCTGTCTACGGGGCACCGCAGGACCGTTGGCTCAGCCTCGACCTCACCGACCGCTGGCCGGCGAGCAAGGGGGAACGGCTGGCCAACCTGGCCGCCCTGGCCCAACGCGCGCGCGAACTGGCGGCCGATGCGCTGGGGGCTTGAGCATGGCCACCTTGCTGCTGCGCCTGCAGGGGCCGATGCAATCCTGGGGCACCACCAGCCGCTTCGACGAACGCGATACCCAGCTGGAGCCCTCCAAATCCGGGGTGCTCGGCCTGGTCTGCGCCGCGCTCGGCCGTGACCGCCGCGAGCCGGTGGATGACCTGGCGGCCCTGCGCATGGGCGTGCGTGTCGAACGCGAAGGCGTGCCGATGCGCGACTACCAGACCGCCACCGGCGTGGTGATCGCCTCCAGCGGCAAGCCCGACCTCGATCGCACTGTCGTCAGCCCCCGCTACTACCTGGCGGACGCGGTGTTCCTGGTCGGCCTGGAAGGTGAGCGTGCGCTGCTGGCCGATGTCCATGCCGCCCTGGCCCGTCCGGTCTGGCCGTTGGCGCTGGGGCGCAAGAGCTTCGTCCCGACATCGCCTGTTCATTTGCCCGAGGGACTACGCGATCAGTCGCTGGAGTATGCGTTGGCGAACTGCTCCTGCCTGCTGGAAGGCGGTACGCCGCGAACGTCCAGGCGGCTACTGCTCGAGCATCCCAACGAAGGCAGCGTGCGCCTGGACCAACCGGTCGCCCCCTTCGCCGAACGGCGTTTCGGCCCGCGCTTCGTCAAATCCGCACTGTTCACCCCCGGAGGCGCGCATGCACCTGACCCGACTGCGGCTTGACCCGCGTAGTGCCCAGGCGCGGCGCGACCTCGGCGATGCCTACGAGATGCACCGTACCCTGGTGCGCGCCTTTGTCCGCGATGAGCAGCACACGCCGCCGCGCATCCTCTGGCGAGCGGAACCTATCTCCGCCTGGAGCGATCCGGTGGTGCTGGTCCAGGCGCAGGAGGCGGCCGACTGGTCGGTGCTCCAGGCCCTGCCGAACTACCTCAAGGGGCCGGTGGAAACCCGCCCACTGGTGCCGGAGCAATGGCTGCGGGAGGACGAGCACTTTCGTTTCCGGCTGTTCGCCAACCCGACGGTGACGCGCGAAGGCAAGCGCCTGGGACTAGTCGCGGAAGATGCCCAACTGACCTGGCTCGCCCGTCAGGGCGAACGGCTCGGTTTCTCGGTGGAGGCCGCTTTGGTGACCGGCAGCGAATTGCTGCGCAGCCGCAAGAGCGAGCATCGCATCAGCCTGCTGAGGGTGTGCTTCGAGGGGCGCCTGCAAGTCCGCGACCCGGCTGCGCTGGCCCAGGCGCTGCGCGCCGGCATCGGCCCGGGCAAGGCCTTCGGTTGCGGCCTGCTCAGCCTGGGGCGGGGTTGATGCTGCCGCCGCTCAAGCCTCTGCCTATGAAGGACCGCGTTTCGATGATCTTCATCCAGTACGGGCAGATCGACGTGCTGGACGGCGCCTTCGTCGTCATCGACAAGAGCGGCGTGCGCACCCACATACCTGTGGGCTCAGTGGCCTGCATCATGCTCGAGCCGGGTACGCGGGTATCCCACGCCGCGGTGCACCTGGCGTCGACGGTGGGCACCTTGCTGGTGTGGGTGGGAGAGTCGGGCGTGCGCCTGTACGCCAGCGGCCAGCCCGGCGGCGCCCGGGCTGACCGCCTGCTCTACCAGGCCCGGTTGGCGCTGGACGACGAGTTGCGCCTGAAGGTCGTGCGCAAGATGTACGAACTGCGCTTCCAGGAGCCCGCGCCAGCCCGGCGCAGCGTCGAGCAATTGCGCGGCATTGAAGGCGCGCGGGTGCGCGGAACCTACAAGCTGCTGGCGCGCCAGTACGGCGTCGACTGGCGCTCGCGTAACTATGATCACAAGCAATGGGATGCCGCCGATATTCCCAACCGCTGCCTGTCCGCCGCTACCGCGTGCCTGTACGGCATCACCGAGGCGGCTGTGCTGGCGGCCGGTTATGCGCCGGCGGTCGGCTTCATTCATACCGGCAAGCCGCTGTCCTTCGTCTACGACGTGGCCGACCTGTTCAAGTTCGAGACCGTGGTGCCCCTGGCCTTCCGCATCGCTGCCCAGTCTCCGCCGGAGCCCGAGCGCGCCGTGCGCCTGGCCTGCCGCGACCTGTTCCGCAGCAGCAAGCTGCTGGGGCGGATCATCCCGACCATCGAGGAGGTGCTCGCCGCAGGAGGAATCGCCCCTCCCGAGGCGCCGCCGGAGTCGGTGCCCCCGGCTATCCCCAATCCCGAAGGCATTGGCGAGGCAGGACACAGGACGCAGGGATGAGCTTTCTCGTCGTGGTGACCGAAAACGTCCCGCCGCGCCTGCGCGGCCGGCTGGCCATCTGGCTGCTGGAAGTGCGCGCGGGCGTCTACATCGGCGATGTGTCCCGGCGCACGCGGGAAATGATCTGGCAGCAACTGAGCGAAGGTCATGGGGATGGCAACGTCGTGATGGCCTGGGCAAGCGCCCATGAGTCCGGCTATGAATTCCAGACCTTGGGACCGAACAGGCGACTGCCCGTGGAGTTCGACGGCTTGCGATTGGTGGCTTTTCAGCCGCTGGATAACCCTGATCTTTAGCAAGAAAACTTTGGTGGATTTTTAGCGACTGATTTTCTCTTTGTAGAACAGTTGGTTACGCTAAGAGTGTTCCCCGCGGGTGCGGGGATGAACCGCAAACCGTCAAAGCCTCGCTTGCGCGGCTGCTGTGTTCCCCGCGGGTGCGGGGATGAACCGAGGAGCGCAAGCGTATCGGCCTCAACCAGGACGTGTTCCCCGCGGGTGCGGGGATGAACCGCATCCACTTCCCGCCGTGGTAGCGAACGATTGGTGTTCCCCGCGGGTGCGGGGATGAACCGGTGTTCGGCGAGTCGAGGCCGCCCACCACCACGTGTTCCCCGCGGGTGCGGGGATGAACCGGAGGGGAGGGCCGAGCCCTGGTCCGCTTCAGCGTGTTCCCCGCGGGTGCGGGGATGAACCGAGACGTTCATCATCGGCGGCTGGCTGAAGGCGGTGTTCCCCGCGGGTGCGGGGATGAACCGGCAATCTACACGCGCACCAGCGCCGTCATCGTGTGTTCCCCGCGGGTGCGGGGATGAACCGACGACAGCCTGTACTGGGGCGAACTGGGTGTGGTGTTCCGCGGGTGCGGGGATGAACCGCGTGCCGGACTGATGCAGACGGTTGTGGGGGTGTGTTCCCCGCGGGTGCGGGGATGAACCGCGCTTGCGCGACTGAGCCAGGCCGCCCAGCTCGTGTTCCCCGCGGGTGCGGGGATGAACCGTGCAGGTCGTACAGCGCCTGGATGGCCTGATGGTGTTCCCCGCGGGTGCGGGGATGAACCGGGTGCCAGGTGGTGGTGCTTGGTAGACCGGGAGTGTTCCCCGCGGGTGCGGGGATGAACCGAACGACCAGATTGCCGAGGTCGTCAACAACGTGTGTTCCCCGCGGGTGCGGGGATGAACCGTACCGCAGCGGCATCGACGAGATCACCAACAAGTGTTCCCCGCAGGTGCGGGATGAACCGACTTGCTTGAGCTTGCCGCTGACGACGGCGATGTGTTCCCCGCAGGTGCGGGGATGAACCGGAGCTCTACCCCGAGTTGTTCGACGACTGGAGGTGTTCCCCGCGTGTGCGGGGATGAACCGATCGTCGCGAGCTTGCTGCCCCTCCTGGAGAAGTGTTCCCCGTAGGTGCGGGGATGAACTGAACAACAAGTTGCTCGTTCGCCCCGTCCGTAGGTATTCCCCACGGTCGCGGGGATATACCACCGGAGCAACTGGTCGACTTGCTAATCAAGCACAAAATCCGTCATCCCCTTCCTGCAAATAAGCAGGCAAGATGGAGCTGATCGCTCAGACAGGAAGCCCACCATGAATGCCGAGCTCGGCGACGCTTTCGTCGTCGCCCATACCGCAGAAGAAGCGGTCGACCGCCTTGCCGCCTTGCACCAGCGCGCCACCGGGGCGCTCAGCCAGGCTCTGCGGCGCTACCTGAAGACCCGCGAGCAGCCGGGCGCCGAGGAGCGCGCGCTGTTCCGCTATCCGCAGCTGCGCCTGACCTACCTGTGCCAGGGCGAGGTGCCCTCGACCACCCGCGCCTACGCCAAGGTGCAGACGCCCGGCACCTATGCCGTCACCATCACCCACCCCGCGGCCTTCCGCAAATACCTGCTGGAGCAGTTGCGCCCGCTGATGGAAGACTTCACCGTGCGCATCGAGGTCGGTCCCAGCGAGCAGAACATTCCCTATCCCTACGTGGTGGAGCAGGGCGACGAGCTGGCCGGCTCGGGCGTGACCGCCGCCGAGCTGGCGCGGGTGTTCCCCAGCACCGATCTGTCGGCCACTTCCGACGGCATCGCCGACGGCCTGTACCAGTGGGAAGGCGCCGACCCCATGCCGCTGGCGCTGTTCGACGCGGCGCGCACCGACTTCTCGCTGCGCCGCCTGGTGCACTACACCGGCAGCGACTGGCGCTGCGTGCAGCCGTGGATCCTGCTGACCAACTACCACCGCTACGTCGACCAGTTCATCCACATGGGCCTGGAGCGCCTGCACGAGGACCCGCGCTTCGTGCGCATGGTGCTGCCGGGCAACGTGGTGATCGAGCGCGACATGGATCGGGGCGAAGCCAATGCCATCATCGCCGGCGTCGAGTGGCACCGCTTCCAGATGCCGGCCTACCACCTGATCGCCAGCGACGGCGACGGCGTCACCCTGATCAACATCGGCGTCGGCCCGTCCAACGCCAAGAACATCACCGACCACCTGGCCGTGCTGCGCCCGCACTGCTGGCTGATGATCGGCCACTGCGGCGGCCTGCGGCAGTCGCAGACCATCGGCGACTACGTGCTGGCCCACGCCTACATGCGCCGCGACGGCATCCTCGACCGGGTGCTGCCGCCGCACATCCCGATCCCGGCGCTGGCCGAGGTGCAGGTGGCGCTGCAGGAGGCCGCGGCGCTGGTCACCGGCGAACGCGGCGAGCAGCTCAAGCGGCGCCTGCGCACCGGCACCGTGCTGACCTACGATGACCGCAACTGGGAGCTGCACTGGGCCCAGGAGCGCCCGCTGATCAACCTGGCGCGGGCGGTGGCGGTGGACATGGAGAGCGGCACGATCGCCGCCCAGGGCTACCGCCTGCGGGTGCCCTACGGCACGCTGCTGTGCGTGTCGGACAAGCCGCTGCACAGCGAGATCAAGCTGCCCGGCGCCGCCAGCGCCTTCTACCAGCGCGCGGTGAGCCAGCACCTGGCGATCGGCATCGCCGCCGTCGACCTGCTGCGCACCCAGCTCAACTCGCTGCACTCGCGCAAGCTGCGCAGTTTCGACGAGCCGCCGTTCCGTTGATCCGACGCCTGGCCACGGCCCTTTCCCGCCCGCGCGGGGAGGGCCCGTGGCAGGATGGCGCAAAGGCCGCAACCGGAGGACGCCATGGCTGAACCCCTGCAACCGACCCGCGCCGAGCGCGCCGCGCGGGTACTGTCGCTGCTCGACCTGACCTCGCTGAACGCCGACGACGACATGCCGCGCATCGTCCAGCTCTGCCGCCGGGCGTTGACGCCTTATGGCGAGGTGGCTGCGGTGTGCGTCTACCCGCGTTTCGTGCATGTGGCGCGGCGTACGCTCAATGGCTTTGGTGCGCGGGCGGTGAAGGTCGCCAGTGTGTGCAACTTTCCCGCCGGCAATGCGCCTTTGGCCGAGGTGGTGGAGGAGGTGCGGCGTACCCTTGCCGAGGGTGCTGATGAGATCGATCTGGTCTACCCGTGGAAGGCGCTCAAGGCTGGCCGGGCCGATGGCGCGGTGGAGCTGATACGGGCCTGCAAGGCGCTTTGCGGGCCCTACCATCGGCTCAAGGTGATTATCGAAAGCGGCGAGTTGGGTGAGCCCGAGTTGATTCGTACGGCTTGTCGCGAGGCTATTGCCGGTGGTGCCGATTTTCTCAAGACCAGTACTGGCAAGGTGGCCGTGAACGCCACGCCTGAGGCTGCGCGGGTGATGCTGGAATGCATCGTGGAGGCGGGCGGCAAGGTGGGCTTCAAGGCTGCTGGTGGCATTCGTAGCCTGGACGATGCCGAGGTCTACCTGGCTATCGCGCAGGAGATGCTTGGGGATGACTGGATTACGTCCGAGCACCTGCGCTTTGGGGCTTCGGGGTTGCTCGATGAGCTGTTGCGCGAAATGGAGGCGTGACTTTTGTAGGAGCGAGCTTGCTCGCGAATGGTGCCTCTCTGCGATGCCTCCAAAGAGCACCCTCTCCCCAGCCCTCTCCCTGAAGGGAGAGGGGGCTAGTCCGTGCCGACGTGGAAGACATGTCTCATGGAAATATCAGGCGCTATGCGGGGCATCAGGGAGTGCGGAAGTGCCAGCGCACGCCGAACGACTCCCTCTCCCTTCAGGGAGAGGGTTGGGGAGAGGGGCGGCGTTCGTATTGGCACCAATGGTTCCGGGAGACTCTGGTCGAGAGTCCCCCCACACACGAAGCTAAGGCCTACCCACCCATCCGCCCCACCAACCACTGCTCCCCCGGCTTTGGCGCACGAAACGCCTGGCTTTCCACGCCCTGTTCGTCCAGCGCCCGGGCCAGGTCGTGGACGGGGGCGAACTGGCCTTCGTCGCTCAGGCGGAAGGTGCCGAAGTGGATGGCCATGCTGCACTGCGATTCCAGCGTGCGGTGGGCTTGCACGGCGTCGTCCGGGTTCATGTGGTGGTGGCGCATGAACCAGCGTGGTTCGTAGGCGCCGATGGGCAGCGCGGCGAAGCGCATCGGCCCGAAGCGTTCGCGGATCAGCGCGAATTCCGGGCCCAGGCCGGTGTCGCCGGGGAACAGCACGGGGCCGTCCGTCGATTCCAGCACGAAGCCCAGCCACAGGGTGCGGTTGGTGTCGTAGCGCGAGCGCGCCGACCAGTGCTGCGCCGGCACGCCGGTGAGCAGCATGCCCTCGTGCAGCGGCAGGCTCTGCCACCAGTCCAGCTCGTGCACGTCGACGAAGCCGCAGGCGCGGATCAGCTCGGCGTTGCCCAGGCCGGTCACCACCTTGGCTTGCGGGAAGCGCCGGGCCAGTTCGCCCAGGCTGCCGACGTCCAGGTGGTCGTAGTGGTTGTGGCTGACCAGGATCAGGTTGATCGGCGGCAGTTCGTCCAGGGCCAGGCCCGGCGGATGGTGGCGCCTGGGGCCGACGAAACTGAAGGGGCTGGTGCGCTCGCACCACAGCGGGTCGGTGAGGATGTTCAGGCCGCGGTGCTGGATTAGCAGGGTGGCGTGGTTGATGTAGGTGACGCGCAGCTCCTCGCCGCTGACCTGAGCCGGGGTTTCCGGACGGCGTTCGGCGCCGGGCTGTTCGATCCAGGCCAGTTGCCTGTCGCGCTCCAGCTGCCACTTGAGGAATTCACGGAAGCCATGGTGCGGCTTGGCGTCCAGGTTGCGGAAGCGCAGGCCGTCGAAGTTCGGGCTTTGCGGCCCGCTGTAGCCGCCGCCGAGGCGGCCGGCGAGGTTGAGCAGGGTGATCAGCCAGGGGGAGCGACGGGCCTTGGGCATGGTGGGATGCTCTGCGTGCTCTTGCGGGGGAACGGTGGCACAACCTAGCATGCCGGCCCATCCTTGTGCTCCGCCGACTCGTTGCCGTTTCCTGCCCATGCCCCGTCCGCCCCGTCCGCCTCGTCCCACCTCCCGCCGTCCCGCTCCCCGCCGCGTCGCCAAGGCTCCGCCGGCTCAGCCGCGGCTGATCCTGCTGAACAAGCCGTTCGACGTGCTGACGCAGTTCAGCGATGGCGAGGGCAGGGCGACGCTCAAGGACTACGTGCCGGTGCCCGGCATCTATCCCGCCGGGCGCCTGGACCGCGACAGCGAGGGCCTGCTGCTGCTGACCAACGACGGCCGCCTGCAGGCGCGCATCGCCGACCCCAGGCACAAGCTGCCGAAGACCTATTGGGTGCAGGTGGAAGGCGAGCCGGACGAGGCACAGTTGCAGCGCCTGCGCGAGGGTGTACAGCTCAACGACGGCCCGACGCTACCGGCCGAGGCGCGGCGCATCGACGAACCGCAACTGTGGGAGCGGGTGCCGCCGGTGCGTTTCCGCAAGTCGGTGCCCACCGCCTGGCTGGAGTTGGTGATCCGCGAGGGACGCAACCGCCAGGTGCGGCGTATGACGGCGGCCGTCGGCCTGCCGACCCTGCGCCTGGTGCGGGTGCGCATCGGCCCTTGGGGCCTGGACGGGCTGCAGCCGGGGGAGTGGCGCGAGGCGCAGCCCTAGGGCCGGATCAGAAACCGCCTTCCAGGCCGGCGACCACGAAGGATTTGACCAGGAAGCCGAAGACGCCGAGGCCGAGGGCGAAGAACAGCACCATGGTGCCCATGCGTCCGGCCTTGGACTTCTTGGCCAGGTCCCAGACGATGAAGGCCATGAACAGGACCAGGGCGCTGACCAGCCCGTACATCATCCAGTCTTCGAAACTCTCGTTCATTGCTGCTCCTGCCCGGCGCGGGCGCTTGAGTGGGGGCCGGAAGGTCCGGCGGTCGCGAGGACGGGCGGCATTATAAGGGCTTGGTCGCGGGTTGATCAGCGCTGTGCAGAAAGTGAGCAGAATTTCCCGCGCGGGGCCGGCGACGGCCGAAGAAGTCCCGCCGCAGCGGCCCCGGCGGGAAATAGTCGAGCGCCGGGCGGCCCCGGCAGGATGTGGGGTGCGCGCATTTGTCGCAGCGGACGCCCTTCGTAGGAGCGAGCCGTGCCCGCCTGGACGGTAGGAGCAACTGTCTTGCCGGCTGTGCCAAGGCGCGCCTCAACGGATGGGTTGAGCCTTGGCGAAACCCATGCGGTCGTGGTGATGGGTATCGCTTCGCTCAACGCTATCCTACGGGTCTTGTGTTTGCCGGAGGTATCGGCGCGATTCGCGGATGAGATCCGCTACGCTGCCCCATCCACGCCATTCCCCTGTAGGAGCGGGCCCTGCCCGCGATTCGCGCGCAGGGCGCGCTCCTACATTTGCCGGGTCAGCTGCGCAGGTGCTCCAGCGGCAGCTCGGTGCTGGCCATGATGTTGCGCAGCACGAAGCTCGACCGCACGCTGGTCACGCCTTCGATGCGCGTCAGGGTGCCGAGCAGGAAGTGCTGGTAGTGCTCCATGTCCGGCACCATCACCTTCAGCTGGTAGTCCGCGTCCATCCCGGTGACCAGGCTGCATTCCAGCACCTCCGGGCACTGGGCGATGATCGACTGGAAGTGCTCGAAGCGCTCCGGGGTGTGCCTGTCCATGCCGATCAGGACGAAGGCGGTGAGGCTCAGGCCGAGCTTCTTGCTGTCCAGCAGGGCGACCTGGCGCAGGATGTAGCCGTCGTCTTCCAGTTGCTTGACGCGTCGCGAACAGGGCGAGGGCGACAGGCCGATGCGTTCGGCCAGCTCCTGGTTGGAGATGCGCGCGTCGCGCTGCAATTCGGCGAGGATTCGCAGGTCGTAGCGGTCCAGTTTGTTCATTGTGGCCTCGAAAATTTATCGGCTTGCATGTTTTTATACATTCTTGGTGATTTATTGCGCAATGGGTAGTTCGATGCGCAATCTTCGCAATCCGCTGCCGGTTCGCTCCCCGTAACATGGCTCCAGAAATCACGGCCCGGACCCATACGTCCACGGCGATCCGCCCAATCAGGCGCATCGCGGCCTGCCGACCCGATCGGGTCGCCCAGGCCACCGGGCTACGCACCGCCCAGAAGGTGGAGCGAGGTGAGCCGGCGCCAGAAGCGACGAGCCAGGACGAATTCCCCGAGGGGAGGTCACCGACCTCCCTTTTTTCTTGCCTGCGATTTGCCCGCCGACCTTTACCTTGACTTTACCCTGGCCCCGGGGATGCGCTGCCTGCGCGGTTGTCTATCTGTCATGCAAACGAGCGAGGTCGGCCGGCAGGCCGCTGCGAGGCATTCATGAAGTCGAGCATCTGGCGTCTGGCATCCGTTGGGTTGCTGTCACTGGCCATCGCCGGCCAGGTCTTCGCCGAAGGCCAGGGGCCCGGGCAGGACGGCCATGGCGGACAGGGTGGGCATGGTGGCGGCAATGGGGGCGGCCAGTGGCAAGGTCGTCCGCAAGGCAATCAGGGTGGCCAGTGGCAGGGCCGACCGCAAGGTAACCAGGGCGGCCAATGGCAGGGCCGTCCGCAAGGCAACCAGGGTGGCCAGTGGCAGGGCCGACCGCAAGGCAACCAGGGCGGCCAGTGGCAAGGTCGACCGCAAGGCAACCAGGGTGGCCAGTGGCAGGGCCGTCCGCAAGGCAACCAGGGTGGACAGTGGCAGGGCCGTCCGCAAGGCAATCAGGGCGGCCAGTGGCAAGGCCGACCCCAGGCCAATCAGGGCCAAGGCCGACCCCAGAACAACTGGAACGGCCAATGGCAGGGTCGCCCTTCCGCCGGTCATGACGACCACGGCCCCGGCCGGCCTTCCGGCGGAGGCAGCTCCTGGCAGGGCCGTCCGCCGTCCGCGCCCGGCAATGCCTGGCATGGCCGCCCGGGCGGCAACTGGGGGCCGCATCCGTCGAACTGGCGGCCGGGCTATGTGGTGGACCGCGTGCCTTCGGGCTACTACCGGGTGCCCTGGCGCGGCAGCGACTATTTCTTCAACGACGGCTACTGGTACCGCCCCCATGGCGCGCGCTACGTGGTGGTGGCGCCGCCCTACGGCGTGCGGGTGCGCTACCTGCCGTCCTACGCCGAGCAGCTGTGGTTCGGCAGCATGCTGTACTTCCTCGCTGCCGGCACCTACTACCTGTTCGACAATTCCTCGCAGACCTACGAGGTGGTGCCGCCCCCGCCGCAGGTGGCGCAGGCCCCGCTGCCGACGGGCAATCCCTACGACGTGATCGCCTACCCGATGTACGGGCAGAGCCCGCAGCAGCAGGCCCAGGACCATTACGAGTGCCACACCTGGGCGGTCGGGCAGAGCGGCTTCGACCCGGCCATGGCCGGCTACGCGCCGTCGCAGCAGGCCGTGGATACCTACCGCGGCGCGCTGGGCAGTTGCCTGCAGGGGCGCGGCTACAGCATCAACTGATGGTTTCCCGGCCCACCACTTCCAGTGGGTCGGCATGCACCAGCACCTCGGCCCGGGGGAACTCGGCGCGGATCGCCAGCACGGCCTGGTCGCACAGGGTGTGGGCCTGGGACAGGCGCATGTCGCCGGGCAGCTCCAGGTGCAGCTGGACGAACCAGCGATCGCCGGAAATCCGTGTGCGCAGGTCGTGGGCGCCGACCACTCCGGGCACCTGGCGCACCAGTTCGAGCATGCGCTCGCTGACGTCCGCCGGCAGTTCCTCGTCCATCAGCACCGCCACCGACTCTCGGGCGATGCGCACGGCGCTCCAGAGGATGTAGGCGGCGATGCCCAGGCCGAAGACCGCATCCATCCGCGGGAAGCCGTAGTGCGCCAGCAACAGGGCAACCAGGATGCTGCCGTTGAGCAGCAGGTCGGAGCGGTAGTGCAGCGAGTCGGCCTGCACCGCCAGCGAACCGGTGTGCTTGATGACGTAGCGCTGCACGCCCAGCAGCGCGGCGGTCAGCGCCAGCGACAGCAGCATCACCAGGATCCCCCAGCCGGTGGCGCCCAGCGGTTCGGGGTGCTGCAGGCGGTCCAGCGCCTGGGAGCCGATGAGCACCGCGCTGACCGAGATGAACAGCGCCTGGCCCATGCCCGACAGCGACTCCGCCTTGCCGTGGCCGTAGCGGTGGTCGTCGTCCGCCGGGCGCAGCGAATAGCGCACCGCCAGCAGGTTGAGCAGCGAGGCAGCGCCGTCGAGCAGGGAGTCGGTCAGGCCGGCCAGCAGGCTCACCGAGCCGCTGTGCCACCAGGCCAGGGCCTTGGCCACCACCAGGGTGACGGCCGCCGCCAGCGAGGCGCTGGTGGCCAGGTGCAGCAGGCGGGCGCGTCGGTTGTCCAAGTTCAGCGGGTGTCCTGGCGTTGCGGCAGGAAATAGATGTAGTCGAGCAGCGGCGCCGGCTGGCCGAGGGCGGTGAGCGCGGCGCTCATCTGCCCGCGGTGGTGGGTGCCGTGGTTGACCAGGTGCTGGACGATGTCGGCCAGGCTCTGGCGGTGGTCCTGGCCGGCCATGTTGCGGTATTCCAGCAGCTTGCCGAGGTCGCGCTCGTCCTGCCGGGCCAGCCACTGTTTCCAGCCCTGTACGCCCTCGCGGAGGAAGTCGGCCAGGGCGGTGCGGTCCGGCGCGGCCTCGCTGTCCAGGCGGGTGAACTGCCAGGGCCGGCCCTCGACGCGATCGAGCCAGATGCGGTCGCCCACCGCGAGGTGGTTGAGGGTGCCGTGCAGGCTGCCGAAGAATAGCCCGCGCGGTTCGCGGTAGGCGGCCTCGTCCAGGGGCGCGACGGCCTCGAGGATGCGCTCGTGGGCCCACAGGTGGTAGTCGAGGAGTTTTTCCAGGTGGCGCCCCAGTGCCGCGTGCATGTCAGCCCTCCAGCTTGAGCCCCAGGCTGGCCAGTTGCTGCGGGTTGCCGACGCGCTGGATCAGGCGTGGGTCGTCCAGCGGCAGGGCGCGGCCGGTCTCGCGTTCGATGATTGCCTTGAGTTTAGTCCGGTCCACCCGGCCGTCGGCGCCGATCGCCTCGTGCAGTTTCTCGGGGGCGACGGAGTACTTTTCGTCCGGCAGGTAGATGGCTCCGGTGGCGAAGTCTACGCCGAAGGCGATCAGCCCCGGGATGATGTAGAACAACAGTCCGATGGCGTCGAACACGGCGATGGCCGGGTCGATGCGGCCGTCGATCTGGCCGCGGCGGTCGGGGTAGAACAGGGTGCCGCAGGCGGCCAGCTGGCTCAGCAGGGCTGCGCTGAGAACCGCGCAGGAAACTCGGGTGGCAAGACGCATCTAGGACCTCCGGAATAGGCTTCGAGCAACTATATCAATGCGGCGCAGGGGCCTCTATCGTCGGCCGCTGCTCCTTGTTGCATAGGACTGCGGCGGGCCGGCCGTGGTTCGCCGTTATAATCGCCGGTTCGTTATTTCCGCGTGCTTAAGGGTGGATGAAATATAGCCATGAATGCCCTTCCCATCGATGCCATTCTGCCATCCCTGCGCCAGGCCCTGGGCGAGCGCGACGAGGCCGTGCTGGAGGCGCCGCCCGGCGCCGGCAAGACCACCCGGGTGCCGCTGGCGCTGCTCAACGAGCCCTGGCTGGCCGGGCAGGGCATCCTCATGCTCGAACCGCGCCGCCTGGCCGCCCGCGCCGCGGCCGAGCGCCTGGCCGCGGAGCTGGGGGAGAAGGTCGGCGACACGGTCGGCTACCGCATCCGCCTGGACAGCAAGGTGGGGCCGAAGACGCGCATCGAGGTGGTCACCGAAGGCATCCTCACCCGCCGCCTGCAGGACGACCCGGCGCTGGAAGGCGTGGGCCTGGTGATCTTCGACGAATTCCACGAGCGCAGCCTGGACGCCGACCTGGCCCTGGCGCTGACCTTGAACGGCCGCGAGCTGCTGCGCGACATGCCGCTGAAGGTGCTGGTGATGTCCGCCACCCTGGAGGGCGAGCGGCTGTCCGCCTTGCTCGACGAGGCGCCGGTGGTGCGCAGCGAGGGGCGCATGTTCCCGGTGGAGCTGCGCTGGGGCCGGCCCTGGCAGGCCGGTGAATTCGTCGAGCCGCGGGTGGTGCAGACGGTGCTCCAGGCCTTGGCCGACGAGCCCGGCAGCCTGTTGGTGTTCCTCCCCGGGCAGGCCGAGATCCGTCGCGTCGCCGAGCAACTGGGCGAGGTCCTGGCCGGCCGCGACGAGGTGCTGCTGTGCCCGCTGCACGGCGAACTGGAGCTGTCCGCCCAGCGCGCCGCCATCGAGCCGGCGCCGGCCGGCAAGCGCAAGGTGGTGCTGGCTACCAACATTGCCGAGACCAGCCTGACCATCGACGGCGTGCGCGTGGTGGTCGACGCCGGCCTGGCGCGGGTGCCGCGCTTCGATCCGGGCAGCGGCATGACGCGCCTGGAGACCCAGCGCATCTCCCGCGCCTCGGCCACCCAGCGCGCCGGCCGCGCCGGGCGCCTGGAGCCGGGCGTGTGCTACCGCCTGTGGTCCGAGGCGCAGCACGAGCAACTGCCGGCCTACGGCACGGCGGAAATCCTCCAGGCCGACCTCGCCGGCCTGGCCCTGCAACTGGGCCGCTGGGGCGTGGCGCCGGAGGAACTGGCCTGGCTCGACGTGCCGCCGGCGGCGGCCTACGCCCAGGCCCGCGAGCTGCTCGCGCGTCTCGGCGCACTGAACGACAGCGGCGCGCTGAACGCCCACGGCCAGGCCATGGCCGAACTGCCGGCGCACCCGCGCATCGCCCACCTGCTGCTGCGCGGCCAGGCGCTGGGCCTGGGCAGCCTGGCCTGTGATGTCGCCGCCTTGCTGGGCGAACGCGACATCCTGCGCGGCGCCGGCGCCGACCTGCACGAACGCACGGCGCTGCTCGCCGGAGAGTCGGCCGGCAACCGCGCCAGCCGCGGTGCAGTACAACGGGCCAAGCAACTGGCCCGGCAGTTCCGCGGCTACCTGCGCGGCAAGCCGAGCGAAGCGGTGGCCGACCCCGACCATCCACGCTGGCTGGGCGCTCTACTGGCCTTCGCCTACCCCGACCGCGTGGCCCGCCAGCGCCGCGAGGGTGGCGGCGAATACCGCCTGGCCAACGGCCGCGCCGCGCAGTTCGGCGAGCCTGATGCCTTGATGAAGGAACCCTGGCTGGTGGTCGCCGACCTCGGCAGCCGCCAGGGCCAGCGCGAAGAACGCATCTACCTGGCCGCCGCCCTGGATGCGGCGCTGTTCGACTCGGTGCTGGCCGAGCAGGTGAGGGTGCACGACGAACTGGACTGGGACGAGCGCGAAGGCGTGCTGCGCGCCGAACGCCAGCGCAAGGTCGGCGAACTGGTGCTCAGCCGCGAGGCGCTGCCCGGCCTCGACGCCGAAGCCCGCAGCCGCGCGCTGCTCGGCCTGGTGCGGCGCAAGGGCCTGGAACTGCTGCCCTGGACCCCGGAACTGCGCCAGTGGCAGGCGCGGGTGAACCTGCTGCGCCGTCTCGACCTGGAAGGCAAGGGCGAAAGCGAGTGGCCGGACGTTAGCGATGCGGCCCTGCTGGCCTCCCTGGAGGACTGGCTGCTGCCGTACCTGGGCAAGGTCTCGCGCCTGGCCCACTTCGCCAACCTGGAACTGCCCGGCATCCTCCACGGCCTGCTGCCCTGGCCGCTGCCGCAACGCCTGGACGAGCTGGCGCCGCGCACCCTGCAGGTGCCGTCCGGCTCGAACATCCGCTTGGACTACAGCGAATTCCCGCCGGTATTGGCGGTGCGCCTGCAGGAACTGTTCGGCCTGGCCGACACCCCGCGCATCGCCGGCGGCCGCCTGGCGGTGAAACTGCACCTGCTGTCGCCGGCGCAGCGCCCGGTGCAGGTGACCCAGGACCTGGCCAACTTCTGGCGCAGCACCTACGCCGAGGTGAAGAAGGACCTCAAGGGCCGCTACCCCAAGCACTACTGGCCGGACGACCCGCTGATCGCCGAACCCACCGCCCGGGCCAAGCCGCGCAAATGAATGTGAATCGGAATTAAAATGCCGACTTATAGGGGCTGGAAGGGCCGAGTCGGAATTTTATTGCCGGAAAAGGCTGGGATAGCTAAATTGATCGGCATTAAAGTTCCGGTTAAGGTGCCCGCATGTCCGAGCAACTTACTCTCCAGACCTACTAGACGGCCAGTGGCACGATGCCCTGGTGCTGACGGTCGAAAACCCCGAGAAGGTCTTGCTTGGCGCGACTTCGGCCGGCTATGACACGAACTATCTCGTGACGTTCATCGAGTTGATGGACTCGGTGATAAGGATATTGCGGAGCCGCGCGCCCTGATGGCTCGCTTGACGCAGGCCGCGCAGACGTTCAGGGCTCTCCCCGAATTGCTCGCGGACCTGCCCGACGAGGTGAAGAGGTCGGCGAACATTCCGCTCAACGACCTGGACAGACGCATGGGCGAATGGGGCCTGCTATGAGGAACATCACCACCGAGGAGCGCCAGCGGCTGATCGACGACATTCTGCGGGCGAATGTGCAGGGGCGGGAGTCGCTCGGTGTTTCCATTCGCCGGTTGCGCGTCGAGGTCACCGGGCTCGACCAGGACACCTTCGCCGCCATGTGCAGGATATCGACGAAGGCGCTCTACCAGCTCGAGAGCGACAAGGGAAACCCCACCATCGGGACGCTCAATGGCATCCTCAACAAATTCGGCATGCGGATGACGCTGGGTGCGATCGTGGCTGATGCGGTACTCCCGGCGCGGCCCGCCAAGGCCGAGGGCCGGTTCCTTCCACGCGGCACCAGCCCCGCCATGGCAAAGCGCCGGGCGGCGGCAGGAGCCACTGGGAAACCCAGGGCCTGAAACACCGCCGATGGCAAGCCCCGCGAGCGGCTTTTCGGCCGATTCCGAGGCGTTGCGGGCGCAGCGCCGCGGGGGCCGCCTCGTCTACAATAGGCACAAATCATCCAGAGTCCCCCCATGTCCGAAACCGACAGCCGTGCGCTGCAAGACCTGCCGCTGGAGCAGCTGATCGCCTGCCATGAATGCGACCTGCTGATGCGCCGCGAGCCGGTCCCCACGGGCAGCCGCTCGGTCTGCCCGCGCTGCGGCTACGAGCTGGAAATCCACCGGCCGCACATGGTGCGCCGCGCCATGGCGCTGGTGCTCACCGCGCTTTTCCTCTACATCCCGGCCAACTTCCTGCCGATCATGAAGATCGACATCCTCGGCCAGGTCGGTATCGACACCGTCTGGGGCGGGGTGCTTGGCCTGTACGCCTCGGGCATGCACGGAGTGGCCGTGCTGGTGTTCCTGTGCAGCATGGTGATTCCCCTGGCCAAGCTGCTGTGCCAGCTGTTCGTCCTCTGCAGCCTGCGCTTCGACGTGGCGCGCGCGCAGGCCATGCAGTTGCTGCGCTGGTACCAGCACCTGCGCGAGTGGGGCATGCTGGAGGTCTACCTGATGGGCATCCTGGTGGCCATCGTCAAACTGATCGACATGGCCGAGCTGCACATCGGCGTGGGCCTGGCCTGCTTCATCGGCCTGCTGCTCAGCCAGATATGGCTGGAGGTGACCATGTCGCGCCACCAGGTGTGGGAATCGCTGGCCGGGGAGTTCGACGATGAGGGCCATTGACGCCGGCATCCTGACCTGCGGCGAATGCCACCAGCTCAACCGCGCCACCGGCGAGGAGCCGCAGCACTGTTCGCGCTGTGGCTCGGTGCTGCACGCGCGGCGGCCGAACAGCCTCACCCGCACCTGGGCGCTGCTGATCACCGCGGCCATCCTCTATATCCCGGCGAACCTGCTGCCGATCATGACCGTCAACTTCCTCGGCAGCGGCACCCCGGCGACCATCATGGAAGGGGTGGTGGAACTGATCCACGCGGACATGATCCCGGTGGCCGCGGTGGTGTTCGTCGCCAGCATCCTGGTGCCGACCTTCAAGCTGGTCGGCATCGCCCTGCTGCTTTATTCGGTGCAGCGCCACCAGCCGATGTCGGCGCGGCAACGCATCCTGATGTACCGCTTCATCGAGTGGATAGGTCGCTGGTCGATGCTCGATATCTTCGTCATCGCCATCCTCGTGACCCTGGTGAACTTCGGCAATCTGGCCAGCATCGAGGCGAACCTCGGTGCAGCCGCCTTCGCCACTGTGGTGGTGCTGACCATGCTGGCGGCAGTGACTTTCGATCCCAGGCTGATCTGGGATAACACGGACGCGGAAAACGACGATGAGTGAACTCCCCACCCCGAAACTGCGCAAGACCACCAACTGGTCGGCGATCTGGATTTTGCCGCTGATCGCCCTGGCCATCGGCGCCTGGCTGGCCTGGCGCGCCTACGACCAGGCCGGGGTGACCATCAACATCCAGTTCGAGAGCGGCGACGGCATCCAGCCGAACAAGACCGAGGTGATCTTCAAGGGCATCGCCGTGGGCAAGGTCGTCGACCTGCACGTGAACAAGCCTACCCTGGGCGTCACCGCGGTGGTCGAGATGCGCAAGGAAAGCATCGAGTACCTGAGCAAGCGCACGCGCTTCTGGCTGGTCAAGCCGCGTGTGTCCCTGGCCGGGGTGACCGGGCTGGAGACCCTGGTGTCGGGCAACTACATCGCCGTCGACCCGGTGAAGGGCGAGCTCAACCACGACTTCGTCGCGCTCAAGGAGCCGCCGCCGCTGTCCGACAGCCTGCCCGGCCTGCACCTGATGCTCAAGGCCGAGCGCCTGGGTTCGCTGGAGCAGGGCAGCCCCATCTACTACCGGCAGATCCAGGTCGGCCAGGTGAAGAGCTACCAGCTGGCCGACGACCAGAAGACCATCGAGGTGAAGATCCACATCGAGCCGGCCTACGCCAACCTGGTGCGCAAGCACACGCGCTTCTGGAACGCCAGCGGCATCACCCTGTCCGGCAGCCTCAGTGGCCTGAAGCTGCGCACCGAGTCGCTGGCCAGCATCGCCGCCGGCGGCATCGCCTTCGCCACCCCGGACAGCTACCCGGACAGCCCGCCCACCGACCCGACCAAGCCGTTCCGCCTCTACGAGGACTACGACGCCGCCCAGGCGGGCCTGGCGGTGCGCCTGAAGGTGGACGACGTCAGCGGCCTTTCCGCCGGCAGCACCCCGGTGATGTACAACGGCGTGCAGGTGGGCACGGTGAAGGCCATCGACATGAACAAGGACTTCAACGGTGCCACCGCCACCCTGTCCATGGACCCGCGCACCGAGGAGTTCCTCAACGCCAAGAGCGAGTTCTGGCTGGTCAAGCCGAGCATCTCGCTGGCCGGCATCACCGGGCTGGAGGCGCTGGTGAAGGGCAACTACATCGCCGTGCGCTTCTCCAAGGAGGGCGAGCCGACCCGCGAGTTCACCGTGCGCCCGAAGGCGCCGCCGCTGAACCTGGACGCGCCCGGCCTGCACCTGGTGCTGACCAGCGACCGCCTGGGCTCGCTGGAAGTGGGCACGCCCATCCTCTACCGGCAGATGAAGGTCGGCACTGTGCAGAGCTACCAGCTGTCCCGCGATCGCCAGCGGGTGGTGGTGGGCGTGCACATCGAGCCCGAATACGCGGCCCTGGTGAACACCTCGACGCGCTTCTGGAACGTCAGCGGCGTGACATTGAGCGGCGACCTCAACGGCATCAAGTTCAAGAGCGAATCGCTGCAGACGCTGATCAGCGGCGGCATCGCCTTCGACACCCCCGACCCCAAGGCCGCGCCCGTCACCAAGGTGCGCCGCTTCGCCCTCTACGACAGCGAGGACAGCGCTCACGCCAAGGGCCAACTGATCGAGCTGCGCGCCGACTCGGCCGACGGCCTGCGCGAGGGCACGGTGATCCGCTACCGCGGCCTGGACGTGGGCCGCGTGGAGCAGGTGGACCTCAGCCGCGACCTCGGCGGCGTGGTGCTCAAGGCGCGCCTGATCAAGGCCCAGGACAGCATCGCCCGCCAGGGCAGCCGCTTCTGGGTGGTCTCGGCGCAGTTGGGCCTGGGCGGCGCGGAGAACCTCGGCACCCTGGTCAGCGGCCCGTACATCGAAGTGCTGCCGGCGGCCAAGCCGGGCCCGGCGCAGACCGGCTTCAAGCTGCTGGGCCAGGAACCCAACCGCCTGCTCGACGCCGACGGCCTGCGCCTGACCTTGAGCGCCGCCCGCCGCGGCTCGCTGAAGCCCGGCGTGCCGGTGACCTACCGCGAGGTGCAGGTGGGCAAGGTGACCTCCTTCGAACTGGGCGAGCAGGGCGACCGGGTGCTGATCCACATCCTCATCGAGCCGCGCTACGCGCCCCTGGTGCGCACCGGCAGCCGCTTCTGGAACACCAGCGGGGTAGGGGTGGATGCCGGGCTGTTCAAGGGGGTGAAGGTGCGTACCGAGTCCTTCGAGACCATCCTCGCCGGGGGCGTGGCCTTCGCTACGCCGGACAATGCGCAGATGGGCGTCGCGGCAAGGCCGGGGCAGACCTTTGCGCTGTTCGACGAGTACCAGGATGAGTGGTTGCAGTGGGCGCCGAAGATTCCGTTGGGGAAGGCGGTGGGCGAGTAGGGCGTATAACCGTTCGCGGTTATACGCCGCTTATCCGAGACCAAGCGCCCCGCTGGGAGACCGGCGGGGCGTTTTTGCTTGGGGCGTGCGGGGGCTTTTGATTTTCGTAGGAGCGAGCTTGCTCGCGAACCAGGCTCCTTGTGACATAGGTGCGGTGAGACACTCCGCCCCTCTCCCTAACCCTCTCCCTGAAGGGAGAGGGGACCGTTGGGCAGAAACGGTTGTTCTGGAGTTAGCCGGCAACACCGAAAGCTACCGGCTGAAACCATCACTTCTCTCGGCACGGACAAGCCCCCTCTCCCTTCAGGGAGAGGGCTGGGGAGAGGGTGCTCTTTGAGCCAAACACCAAGCCGCCTGTTGTTCGCGAGCAAGCTCACTCCTACGAAAGCGCTCCCGCTTCAGCGCCCGCTCCGCGCCGCCCGCGTCGTCAGCAGGTACACCGGCACCCCGGAAATCAGGATCAGCAACGCCGCATAGGGCGCCGCCGCCGCGTACTCCAGCGTCGAGGTATGCACCCACACCGCCGTAGCCAAGGTGGTCAGCCCCGTAGGCCCAAGCACCAGGGTGGCGGTCAGTTCCTTCATGCTATCCAGGAACACCAGCACGAACCCCGCCCCCATGGCCGGCGAGATGATCGGCAGGGTGATGCGCAGGAAGGCGCGCAGCGGTGTCTGGCCCAGCGTGCGGGCGGCTTCTTCCAGTTGCGGCGAGGCCTTTTCCAGGGCTACACGGATCGGCGCCTGGGCCAGGGGCAGGAACAGCAGGGCGTAGGCGACCAGCAGCAGCGCACTGGTCTGGTACAGGTCCGGCACGTAGTGCAGGGCGAAGTACACCAGCGACAGGGCGATCACCAGCCCCGGCAGGGCCTGCAGCAGGTAGGGCAGGCGTTGCGCCCAGCGCGCCAGCGGGCCGGGGTAGCGCACCACCAGGATGCTCACCGGCAGCGCCAGCAGGCAGCCGAGCAGGGCGCCGCCGAAGGACAGCGACAGCGACGACAGCAGCGCCTGGCCGATCTCCAGCAGCGGGAAGGCCGCCGAGGCGCCGGTGAGCAGCCAGTAGCCGAGCATGGCCATGGGGATGCCGGTGCCGATCACCACCAGCGCCACCAGCAGCAGTTGCAGCGGCCATTTCCAGGCGTGCAGGCGCACCCGCTCGGCCTGCCGCGCGCTGCCCTGGCCGGTGCGCACCAGGCGGCCACGGCCGCGCATGCGCAGTTCCAGCCACAGCAGCAGGAAGCACAGCGCCAGCAGCACCGAGGAGAGCATGGCCGCGGTGGCGTTGCTGAACTCCAGTTCGAACTCCTGGTAGATCGCCGTGGTGAAGGTCTGGAAGCGCAGGATCGACAGCGCGCCGAACTCCACCAGCATGTGCAGCGCCACCAGCAGGCTGGTGGCGGCCAGGGTCGGGCGCAGCAGCGGCAGGGTCACCCGCCAGAACACCTGGCGCCGCGACACGCCGAGCATGCGCGCGCTTTCCTCCAGCGACGGGTCGAGGTTGCGCAGGGTGGCGGCCAGCGGCAGGTACACCAGCGGGTACTTGGACATGGCCATGACCAGCACCGCGCCGCCCAGGCCTTCGTAGGCCGGGCTCAGGGATACCCAGGTGAAGCTGCTGACGAAGGAGGGGATGGCGAACGGCAGGCACAGCAGCACGTTCCAGTAGCGCCGCCCGGGCAGGTCGCTGCGCTCCACCAGCCAGGCGCAGGCCAGGCCGAGCAGGGCGCTGAGCACGGTGACCAGCACCAGCAGCTTGAGGGTGTTGCCGAACAGGCGGAACACGTAGGGCCGCCAGAGCAGTTCCCAGGCCAGGTGCCAACCCGAGTCCCAGGCCTTGGCCGCGACGTAGAACAGCGGCAGCGCCGCCAGCAGGGCGAGCAGGAGCACCGGCGGCAGCAGCCACAGCGGCGCCTTGCGCCCGTGGCCGCCGCGGGCCTGGACCACGGGCGCGGCGATGGACATCAGTTCAGGCCGACGTCGCGTTCGAGGTCCAGCGCATCCTTGGCCTCACCCATGTCGGCGGGGCTGAGCTGCGGCGGGTTCAGCTCGGCGAACGGCTTGAGCTGCGGGTCGGCCTGCATGCCCTTGCGCAGCGGGTATTCGGCGGACTGGCTGAGGATGGCCTTCTGGCCCTCTTCGCTGAGCATGAAGGCGACGAACTGCTGGGCCTCCTTCGGATGCTGGCTGGACTTGAGCACGGCGGCACCGGAGACGGTGACCAGCGCGCCCGGGTCCTGGTTGCCGAAGAAGTGCAGGCGCGAGTTCAGCTCGCCCTTCTCCTTCTTCAGGGTGTACCAGTAGTAGTTGTTGATCAGCGCCATGTCGACCTCGCCGTTCTCCACGGCTTTCATGGCGGTGACGTTGTTGGTGTAGATGGAGCCGAAGGCCTTCAGCCCGGTGAGCCAGTCCTCGGCGGCGTCGCGGCCCTTGAGCTTGATCACCGCGGAAACCTGTTCGAGGAAGGCGCCGCTGGTAGGAACGAAGCCGAAGCGCCCGGACCACTGCGGGTCGGACAGGTCCATCAGGCTCTTGGGCAGGTCCTTCTCGTCGATCTTCTTCGGGTTGTAGGCCAGCACCCGGGCGCGGGCGGTGATGCCCACCCAGTCGCCCTTGCCGCCGGCGTTCTGCGCCTCGACCAGGGCCAGGGTACCGGCGTCCAGCGGGGCCAGCAGGCCGGCGCCGGACAGGCGCATCAGCGGCGGCGATTCCTCGGTGTAGATGACGTCGGCCGGCGAGCGCGCGCCTTCCTCGGTGATCTGGCTGGCCAGCTGGCCGTCGCCGCCCTTGCGGATCTTGACCTGGATGCCGGTCTTGTCGGTGAAGGCCTTGGCGATGGCGATGCCGGTGGCGGCGTGCTGGCCGTTGTACAGGGTGAGGGTGACCGGATCGGCAGCGGCGTGCAGAGACAGGCCGCCGAGCAGGCAGGCCAGGACAGCGCCCTTGACGCCGGCGAGCAGACGAACAGACATGGAAACTCCCGTGGTGTCGCCAATGAGAATGCAAGCCATTATATGTAACCTGGCCTTTCCGGCCAAACTCCATAGCCTGCTCATGAATGCCGCCGCCGGCTGCGCGCCGGCGGCGGGGGCGCTCAGGCCGGCTCCGCGGCCTCCTCGGCCGTGGCGGCGGGGTGGTCGACGGCCAGTTCGCGGCGGCGGATGAACTTCCAGTCGGCCTCGTCGATGTAGATGCCGTTGGGGCCGCTGCCGCCTTCCAGGTCGATGGCCACCTGCGCCGAAACCTGCGGCTTGACGCTCGCCAGGATCGGCACGAAGCCCAGCTGCAGGCTGGTTTCCAGCAGCGCGGCCTGGTTGCGTTCGTCGATGTCGGCGGCCTCGTCGAGGTAGTAGGGCAGGCGGATGCGCCCGGCCTGCTCGCGGTCCATCAGGTGCAGCAACAGGTACATGTTGGTCAGCGCCTTGATGGTCATGGTGGTGCCGTTGGAGGCGGCGCCGTCGATGTCGGTGTGGACGATCGGCTGGCCGCCGACCTTGGTGATCTCGAACGCCAGCTCGAACAGGTCCTTCAGGCCCAACTGGTTGTTGTTCGCCGCCACCAGGCGCGAGAGGTAGTCCTTGGCTTCCTCGTTCTTGGCATCCTGCTCGGCGCTCTGCGTCAGGTCGAACACCGAGAGGTTCTCGCCTTCCTCGTACTGGCCGGCGCTGTGGATGATCTGGTCGATGTGCTTGAGCGCTTCCTTGTTCGGCGCCAGCACGATGCGGAAGCTCTGCAGGTTCGACACCTGGCGCTTGTTGATCTCGCGGTTGAACAGCGCCAGCTGGTGCTCGAGGTTGTCGTAGTCACTGCGGATGTTGCGCAGCGTCCGCGCGATGTCGGTCACCGCCGCGCGGCGCGCCTTGGCCAGGGTCAGCGCCTCGTCGGTGCGGTGCGCGTAGGCGTTGATCAGCAGTTGCAGGCGACGCTCGGGGTCGTCCTCGCTGTCGAACTTGGCCACGCCCTTCAGGCGCACCTGGGCGTACAGCGCCTCGATCTGGCCGTCGATGCGCTGCAGTTGCTGCCAGGTGTCCTGGTAGTCGTTGAGCAGCGGCAGCAGGTTGTCCAGGGAATCTTCCACCGGCTCCATGAACGGCGTGCCGAAGGGCAGGTCGGCGGGCAGCAGCTGGCGGCGGCGCAGGGCGTCGTCGAGGGTGCGCTGCTTGGCTTCCAGGTCGGCCAGCTGGCGGCCCACCAGTTGCAGCTTGGCGGAAAGCTGCTGGACGCGCTCGGTGAAGGCGTCGGCCGAGCGCTTGAGCTCGTCCTGGGTGGCTTCCAGTTGCGCGAGTTTTTCCAGCTTGGCCGGTTCCTCGGCGCTCAGCGTCTCGCTGCGGCGGAAGTCTTCCAGGGCCTTCTGCGCGTCGAGCACATCCTGGTACAGCTTGTCGGCCTGGGCCTTGCTGGCGTTGCGGTCGGCGGCCACGGCCTGCTGCGTCCTGAGCTGCTTGAGCTCCTTCTCCAGGCGCTCCTTCTGGTCGCGCAGGGCGGCGCGGTCGGCCAGGGCCTGCAGCGCCGGCGGCTCGATGTGCGACAGGTCGATGGCAAGGCCCGGCACCTCGAAGCGCTCGCCCTTGAAGGCGTCGAGGATCTTCTCGACGCTGCCGACCCACTGGCCGTCCTCGTCCAGGCTCACGCCCTTGTCGCCCAGCGGCAGGCTGAACAGCGCGCCGTTGAACAGGCGCATCAGGCGCTCCACGTCCTGCTGCGAGAATTCTTCGCGCAGGCGCGCATAGCTGTTGTTGTCGGCGTGTTCGAGCTGCTGGCGCACGCTCTTCACGCGCTTCTCCAGATCGCGCACGCGCTCGTCCAGGTCCTCGCTGGAGAACTGCCGCGAGTGGGCCAGGGCGCCGGCCAGTTCGTCGTGGGCGTCCTTGGCGGCGAGCAGCTGCTGCTCCAGGACCTTGGCGTCGTCGACCAGGGCGAAGCGGTTCTTCAGCACCGCCAGCTCACCCATCCAGCGCTGGATTTCGCTGATCTCGCGCTCCAGGCGCATCAGCTCGGCGGTGCCGCCGCGCTGTTCGTTCTGCAGGCCGTCCTGCTCGCTGCGGTAGTGCTCGGCCTGGATCACCAGCTCTTCCTTGCGCGCCCCGGCGTAGTCTTCCCAGGTGCCCAGCAGGTTGTCGAGCAGCGGCGAGAGGCGGTGCATCTTGCCGCGCAGGAATTCGCGCTGCTGCACGCCGTTGGCCAGCGCCTCGACCAGCGGGCCGGCGGCGACCAGGGCCTGGTAGTCGCCCTCCATGCGGCGCACGTCGCGGAAGGCTTCCTCGCAGGCGGCGATGTAGTCGACGCTGCCCGAGCGCAGGCTGTGCTCGAAGGCGTCGAGGAACAGCTGCTTGAGCTTGGCCGCGGTGATCTCGCGCATGTGCAGCAGGTTGATGAACAGCGAGCGGAAGGTCTTCAGGCTCTGCTCGCTGGTGGAGCGCAGCGGGATCAGTGTCAGGTCCAGCGGCACCGAGGTGTGGCCGCCGACCAGCAGCCGGCGCAGCTCGTCGGGCTTGAGCTCGTAGGCCTTCAGGCCGGCGCGCTCCAGGCTGGCGTACAGCTCGCGCAGGCGCAGGCAGGTGCCGTTCTTCTGGTAGTGCTCCAGGTCCAGCTCGCCCTGGTAGGCGAAGAACTGGTGGCCGAAGCCGCCGCCCGGGCCGCGCCCGCCGCAGCCGATGACGTGGCGGCCGTGGGGCAGTTCCAGCTCGATGAGGATGTAGCTGGTGTCGGTGGCGAAGTAGAACTTGCGCGAGGCTTCCAGGCTGTACTTGCCGAAGCTCATGTCCGACATGCGCGCCAGGATCGGGAACTGCAGGGCGTTGATCGAGGCGGACTTGCCGAGGTTGTTGGCGCCGTACACCGACAGCGGCTGCTCCAGGGGGAACACGCCGAGGCTGTAGCCGGCGGTGTTGAGCAGGGCGAAGCGGCGAATGCCGTAGCGTTCCTGGGTCATGCCTGGGCCTCCATGTCGGCTTGTTCTTCGGCGATGGCGCGGGCGAGGGCGTCTTCCTCGCTTTCCGCTTCTTCAACCAGCGGCGCGGCCGGCTCGGCGGGCTCTTCCAGGCTGACGATCGGCTCTTCGTCCTCCTCGGCCAGGGCCGGGGCGACGTAGGCCAGGTCCTTGGCGTGCAGGCTGGCGGCCAGGTCGCGGTCCTGCTGCACCGACAGGCAGACGTCGAGGAAGCGGTGCACAGGCGGCAGGAAGCGGTACACGCCGTTGTCCTCGGCGGCGAAACCGAGCTGGGTCATCCGGCGCATGACCTTTTCTTCCAGTTCCTCCTGGGTGGTCACCTCGGCCTGCAGGAACAGGTCGCGGTACTTCTCCAGCAGCGGCGGCAGCTCGTCGCGGCCGATGCTGCCGCCGTCGAGCACGGCCAGCGGGTCGCGGCCCTGGTCGGCCAGGTGTTCCACCAGGATGAAGGTGAACAGCGCCAGGCGCTGGGCGGTCTTGTTGACCTGGGCGCCGATCTGCTCGGGGACGAAGTAGTAGAAGCCGCGGGTGTCGCAGACCAGCTCGAAGCCCAGCGAGCGGAACAGCGCGCGGTACTGGTCCTGCTGGTTGGACAACTGGCTGTACAGCTCGGGGTCGCGGCGGCTGATGTGGAAGCCCTTGAACAGCTCGCGGAAGATGGGCCCGAGCTGGGTCAGTTCGGAAAGATCAATTTGCATGGGGTTCGCTCGCTTTGTCGGCCTTGCCGCTCGGGGCGGCGAGCAGGGCGAAGGAGCACAGGCTGACGCTGTGCTGGGCGGTATCGTAGTCGCGGCGCTCCAGGCGCTCGCGCTGGAAGCGGCCGTCGCGCGACAGGCGCGAGAACCAGTAGAGCAGCTCGTCGGTGGCGCCCTCGGGCTCCTGCTCCAGCAACCAGACCATCAGGTCCGGCAGCGGCAGGGCGGCCTGGCAGCGCTCGAGCATCTCCCGCGCGGTGCGTGGCGCGTTGCGCGGGCCGTCGCCGCCGCGCTTGCCGGTCGCCTTGGGGAAGTGCGCAGGCTTGGGCTCGAAGCGGGCCAGGGCGAAGACGTAGCTTTCCACCTGCGAGGCGCTGCCGAGGAAGGTGCTCTGCGGCCGGGTGAACAGCGGCAGGGAGGCCTGCGGCACGGCGTCGATGCCCTTGCGGCGGATCACCGACAGGGCCAGCGCGGCGCCGCGGGTGATCGCGTTGTGCCGGCGGGCCTCCTCGCGCAGCGGCAGCAGCAGCTCGCGGGCGCGGCGCAGGGTGAGCTGGGCGGTGGTCTGCATCTCCAGGATGCGCGCGTGGGTGCGCAGCAGCTGGTCGTCGTCCACCAGCTGGCCGAGGCGCTGCTGTTCGCCCAGCAGGCGCAGCAGCACCTGCTCGACGCGGCGCACGCCCTGTTCGAAGGCGCCGTCGGCGGAAACCAGCTGGATCATCGGCTCGACGTACTCGTCCCAGGTCGCCAGGACCTCGGCGTAGCGCTGGCGCAGGGGAATCTGCCGGTCGCTGGTCTTGGCCCGCTCGGCCACGGCGATCAGCGCCTGTTCGTCGTTGGCCAGCTTCTTCAGCACGTCGCGCACGCGCATGTCGAGCAGGCGCAGCTGGCGCGCCAGGTCGTTGCCGTCGCGCACCTCGAAGGCGTCGCGGATGTAGCCGGCCAGGCGCTCCAGGTGGCGCAGGTAGGCCTCGATCTCCAGGCACAGGCCCAGGCGGTGCTCGTGGCGCAGGTAGGCGAGGAAGTCGTGGATCTGGGCGTTGAGCTCGAAGCGGTTGGGGCTCTTGGCCACCGGCACCAGGATGTCCAGGCGGATCCACTGGTCGAGCAGGGCGGTGACGTCCGCCGGGCTGCCTTCGGGCAGCTGCGCCGTGAGTTGCAGGCGCAGCTCCGCCAGGGCCAGGGTGCCGCTGTCGAAGCGCTCGCAGAGCGGTTCGAGCAGGGCCCAGTGTTCGGCGAGGGCGCGCAGTACGCGTCGGGGGTCGATCATCGGGTAGCCGCTGTTGACGGGTAAAGGGGGCGATTGTACTGCAAAGGTCCGCCCGCGGCGGAAGGGGTGACGAAACGCGGCAGTTTACGCCGTGAGGGATGTCGCCACGGCCCTGAAAAACGGCGTTAACCCCCTGAAATTCCTGGCATGTTTTCTGCCAGTTGGTCAGGGCCTGTTCCCGTTTCGTTCGCGGCCGCGCCGGAGCCAGTTTTTGCGCGAGGCTAGGCGCGAGGAGAGAGATTTGGTCATTCCAAATGAACGACGAGCAACGACGCATCGCACAAAAACTGGCCCGGCCCTGCGGGTTGCGCGAGAAATGGCGCCATGCGTCGTTACGGAACTTGACAAGGGAGTGCCATTGCCTGCGTTCCGTGCCTAGCCTGGCGCCATTTCTCGCGGCAACGCGGCTCGTGAACGAAACGGGAACAGGCCCTAATAGCCAATAGCCAATTGCCGCCATGACTTACGACGCCGCACTCGCCAAGGCCCGCTGGGCCGAACTGGAGCGCCAGGACGACCTGGACTGGGACCTGGACGCCATCACCGACCGCAGCGAGGCCATCGACTTCCTCAGGCGCTTCGAGAACCGCCTGTGCATCTATTCCTCCTACGTGGAGAAGCTCTACAGCAACTACAGCTTCGTGATCCCGGAGAGCCAGGAGGGCGGCATCACCATCCTGCCCAACGAGCAGGCCTGGTTCGACACCTTCCACGACATCCCCGCCGACGCCGTGGAGCCCACCGGCATCCACATCCTGCCCGGCGAGACCATGGGCCACAGCGGCCTGTACCTGAAGATCCCCGGCGAGCACCGCCTGGTGGGCTCCGCCGAACTGCCGTTCCAGGACGGCCTGAAGCTGCTGATCCGCCGCTACCGCATGCGCGACGAGCCCTTCCTGCCGGTGCTGGTCAAGGGCGACCTGCGCGAGTACGAGGCGCGCATGCCCTCGCTGCACCTGCATCGGCTCAACAGCGCGAAGCTGCAGGCGCAGTCGCGGCTGAACCTGGAGGCCATCAAGGGCGCCATCGCCGAGCACCTGATCGGGCTGTTCCGCCACGGCTGACGCGGCTGTTACGCCGGTGTGACCTTGGGTAACACGGCGGCCACCTGCCAGCAGGCGATTCTCGACTATGGGTCGGGCCACGATGGCCGGCGACTCCCTATAGTGGCAGACAGGGTTTTTTGCCCCTTGGTCGGCGAACGAGAAAAGAACAAGAGGTGGCCATGGCCAGCAGCCGTATCAGCCTTCCGCGCCCCGCCCGCATTGCGCTGGCGATGGGCGCCTGCCTTGCCTGGATGGCCCTGGCGGCGCGCGCCGACATGGTCGCCCTGGACGACGAGCAGCTGTCCGACGTGCAGGGCGCCGGCATCGGCTTCGTGGTGGACAACGCCATGATCGACGGCAGCAAGGCCACCACCAACATCACCGGGCTGAAGGACCCCAACGGCAAGGATGTCTCCATCGCGGTGCGCAACCTCTACCTGGGCGCCACCGGCAGCAACCACGGCAGCAACCTGCAACCGGTGACCATCGGCCGCCTGACCTACCCCTTCAAGCTCAACCTGGCCAAGGGCTCGGTGCTCACCACCCAGCTCGCCGACGGCCGCGTGGTCAACACCCTGCCCAGCGACGCCGACGTACTGGAACTGGCCTTCCCGCCGCAGATCGCCAACAACGCCGGGCAGCCCTGCATCAGCGGCTTCGCCGGCGCCGGCAGCGGCTGTTCGAGTCGCGCCAGCGAGAAGGTCGACCTGGGCGCGCGCTTCGACTTCACCGTGCCGGTCAGCGGCGGCACCCGCACCGACGTGCTGGCCCTGGACTTCCAGGACCTGGCGATGGACGGCAGCTACCTGCGCCTGTGGGGCTCCAGCGCGCGCAGCCAACTGGTCGGCGAACTGCGCCTGAACCTCTACGCCAAGACCCTCGACATCCTCTCCTGCGCCGCGGGCAACGCCAACTGCGCCAGCGCGGCGGAGAAGGCCGCGCGCAGCGTCTATCTGACCAATGCCTACGCCAGCGTCGCCCTGGGCTACGGCAAGTCCCAGCCGCTGCTGCTGTCGGTGACCGCCGACGGCAACTTCACCTTCGAGCTGCCCATGCTGACCGCGGCCAGCGCCGCGGACTTCTACGCCAACGCGCCGCGCACCAGCCTGGTGATCGACAACCTGAACATCGGCGGCACCCGGGCCTCCTACGGCGCGGTGCCGACCGGCGGCGTCAACCTGGGGCGCAGCGAGCTGTCCGGGTTGAGCTTCAACTACCTCAAAGTCACTTCCCACAACCTCTGACGGAGCACGGCACGATGAGCTTTCCACCGCTGCTTCCGCCCCGCCGCCGGCTCCGGGCCGCCGCCGTCGCCCTGCTGGCGATGCTGGCCGGCCCGCTCGCCCAGGCGGAACTGCGCACCCTGCCGGACGACGACCTCGGCCAGGTGGTGGGCCAGGACGGCCTGAGCCTGGGCGTCACGGTCAACATCCAGAAGACCCCCGGCATCACCCGCTGCCCGGGTGGCTGCGGCGCGCGGGTGGCGATCCAGCCGGCGGGCAGCGGCAACAACTTCCTGGTGCTGGACAACATCAGCGGGACCTTCAGCTTCGACGAGGTCACCGTGGACATCCTCTCCATCAACAGCGGCTTCGGCGGCGACGGCGCCGCCTTCAACCGCCAGGTCCTGCGGGTCGGCCTGAAGGACGTCAACTTCAACGGCGTCAGCCTGACCCTGGCCGGCGCCAACAAGGCCCGCAGTACCGATGCCGGCCTGGTGCAGACCGACCTGCTCAGCGCCCGCGTCGACGGCGTGCTGCACGTGCAGGGCAACCTCAACCTGTTCCAGGTCCCGGCCCGATGAGGGGAGCGCCCATGGCCGGGACCAAGCTCCAGGGGGAAAACCCATGACCTTCCTTTGCGTACGGCGCCTGCTGCTGGCCGGCGTGCTGCTGTGCCTGGCCGGCGGCGCGAACGCCGAGCTGCGGGCGCTGAGCGACAGCCAGCTGTCCGACGTCACCGGCCAGGCCTTCATCAACCTGGCCACCGACGCTGCCGCGGGGATCAACTACACCCGGCTGAACATCGGCGCCACGGTGGAAACGCAGCTGAACATGAACAAGCTGCAGCTCGGCCTCTACGACCGCGCCGGCGAAGCCGCCAACAGCGCGGACATCTCCATCAACAACTTCGCCCTGGGCACGGTCAACAACCAGACCGGGCAGATCAACCCCTTCACCATCGTCGATCCCTACGTCGAGTTCGCCTACGACGGCAACAAGATGGTCGGCGTGCGCATCGGCTTCAACCAGGCCAAGGGCGTGCTGTCCGGCGACATCCAGTCGCTGACCGGGAACATTCCGGTGCACATCAAGGGCACTGCCGACGCCATCTACAACAAGGCCACGGTAGGGCAGCAACTGCTGCTCGGCCTGGCGGGCATCTACCGCAGCAGCACGGTGGAGGCGGATGCCGGCCTGGTCACCTCCGGCGGCGCCAGCGACCCGGTGCGCGGCACCTACGCCGGCATGACCAACGGCTCGCGGCTGGACTGCACCAACGGCTGCGTGCCGCTGTGGACGGACATCGTCACCGGGCTGTTCACCTCCAACAGCTGCGCCATCCTCGGCATTACCACCTGCTTCAAGCTCAGCCAGTTCCAGTCGCTGCCGGTGGGCGACCTGAGCCAGGCCGGCCTGGCCGGTGCCGCCAAGGGCTTCTTCATCTCCTTGCAGAGCCAGGACGTGCAGTGGCGCGACATGGACTCCGGGCAGATGATCACCGCGCTCAAGGGCGCCTTCATGAACATGCCCAAGTACCGCGACGCCAACGGCAACCTGGTTTCGCCGATCAACATCGACTTCAACCAGGCCTTCAACGGCATCCCCCGCCAGGACACCTGCGTCGGCATGAACAAGGGCTGCTGAGCGGCCCATCCGCCGGCCGGCCTTTCCGTCGGGCGCGTTTCACGCGACAATTCCGCTCCGTTGCGTTTAGCCCTGCGCCCGCAGGATGCCCACAGGTACAGGACTCTTGATCGAAGAAGCCCGCCGCCGCGCCTATCTCGGCGCCATGCAGGTCGCCTCCTGGCTGCCCCGCGTGGTGCTGCCTTTCGCCGCGCCTTCGCGCCCGCAGTTGCTGGAAGCGCCGGAGCCCGTCCAGGCCCCGGCGCCGAATGCTGCGCCCGAAACCGCCCGCACGCCGGTCGCCGCGCCGGAGAAACCGGCGCCGACGCCCGAGGCCCGGCCCTCGATCCCGGTGGTGGTGCCGCGCCCCGCCGCCCAGGCCCGCACGCCGGTGGCCGCAGAAGTGCCCGCCGAAGCCGAGGCGCCTGCACCGCGCGCGCCGGTCGAGCCGCCGCCGCGCTTCAGCCTGCAACTATTGCGCGCCGGCGATTGCGCGCTGCTGGTCGAACTGCCCACCGGCGAGCCCCTGGCCAGCCGCGACCCGGCCTACCTGCTGCTCAAGGACCTGCTGCGCGCCGCCGGCTTGCCGGACAGTCCGCAACTGCTCGGCGAGCCGGTGCGCTGGCCGCTGCTCTCCGGCGGCAACATGGACCAGGGCCCGCAGGCGGCCCGCGAGTTCGTCCAGGGCTTCGTCGCCGCGCGCCTGGAAGACAGCGGCCCGTGCCGCTGCCTGTGGCTGGTCGGCCGGCCCGCCGTGCGCTTCGCCGGCGAGGCGGACGACGAGGCGATGCTGCGCGAGCTGCAGATCGAGGAACTGGGCGTGGCCTGGGCCATCCCCGGCCTGGAGCGGCTGAGCGACGAACCCGCCCTCAAGGGCGAGCTGTGGCGCGCCATGCGCCGGGTGCGCCAGCGCTGGCTGGACCAGGACGCAGAATGACCGACGCCATATCCTTCCGCCCGATGACCGAGGCGGATCTCGACGCCGTGCTCAAGATCGAATACGCCGCCTTCAGCCACCCCTGGACCCGCGGCATCTTCACCGACGGCCTGAAGAGCTACGACTGCTGGCTGATGTTCGAAGGCACCCAGCAGGTCGGCCACGGCGTCATCCAGATCATCCTCGACGAGGCGCACCTGCTGAACATCACGGTGAAGCCGGAAAGCCAGGGCCGCGGCCTCGGCCTGCGCCTGCTCGAACACCTGATGGCGCGGGCCGGCGAGCTGGGCGCGCGGGAATGCTTCCTGGAAGTGCGCGAGACCAACCAGAGCGCCTACCGCCTGTACGAGCGCTTCGGCTTCAACGAGATCGGCCGCCGACGCGGCTACTACCCGGCGGTGGGCGGGCGCGAGGACGCCCTGGTGATGGCCTGCACGCTGCTCGACTGACCGTCATCCAGGCCATATCCGGCCGCCGCGCACAGGCGTAGGCTGGGCGATCAATAACAAGAACAAGGTCGCGACATGAAGCCAACCGCTGCAGCGGCGGCGCCTGCCCGTCGTCATCCGCTTCTCGCCTCACATGCCGCCGGCGCGCGGCAGGAGGGCGCCCATGTGTGACACCCTCGTCCTGCGCGCCGACGGCTGCACCTGGTTCGCCAAGAACAGCGACCGCGAACCCTCCGAACCCCAGCGCCTGCTGCGCCTGCCCGCGGTGCGCGGCGATACGGCCAGGCAGATGCGCGCCACCTACCTGGAGATTCCCCAGGTCGCCGACCGCCATGCCGTCATCCTCAGCCAGCCCGCTTGGCTGTGGGGCGCGGAAATGGGCGTGAACGAGCACGGCGTGGCCATCGGCAACGAAGCGGTCTTCACCCGCCTGGTGGACCAGACCGGCGAGGCGCTGCTGGGCATGGACCTGGTGCGCCTGGGCCTGGAGCGCGGCGCCAGCGCACGCGAAGCCCTGGAGGTGATCTCCGGCCTGCTGGAGCGCCACGGCCAGGGCGGGCCGGCGGGCTTTCGCAACAAGCGCCTGCGCTACGACAACAGCTTCGTCATCGCCGATGCCGGCGAGGCCTGGGTGCTGGAAACCGCCGGCCGCCTGTGGGCGGCGCGGCGGGTGGAGCGCTGCGCCATCTCCAACGCCCTGAGCATCGGCCACGAATACGACCTGTGCAGCCACGACCTGCCGGCCCACGCCCGGCGCCTGGGCTGCTGGAACGGCCGCGGCGACTTCCACTTCGCCCGCGCCTTCGACGGCCGCCTGCTGCCCTGGGTGGCCGGGGCGCACCAGCGCCGGCGGATGAACCAGGAGTTCCTCGCCAGTTGCCCGCGCCAGCCCGGCTGGGAGGCCCTGGTGGTCGCCCTGCGCAACCACGGCCGGCGCGACCACAACTTCACCCGCCACGACAACCGCCAGGTGTGCATGCACGCCGGCAGCTTCTGGCGCCCCTCGCAGACCACCGCCAGCCTCATCGCCCGCCTGGGCCCGGACGGCCCGCGCCTGGCCGCCACCGGCACCTCGGCGCCGTGCCTGTCGCTGTTCCAGCCGCTGGGCTTCGAGGCGGCCGCCGGCGCCAGCCTGCTCAGCAAGGCCGACGAGCCGCTGGAACAGTCCCTCTGGTGCCGTTTCGAAGCGGTGCACCGCCGTGCGCTCGTGGACGCCGAATTCGCCGCCGCCCTGCGCGCCGGGCACGCCTGGCTTGAGGCCGAGCAACTCGCCGCGCTGGACCGCCGCAACCCCGACTGGGCGCGCCTGGCCGCCGAAGCCGAGGCCTGGCATGCGGCCTGGCAGCAACTCGCCGGGCAACTGGAGCCGCGCCTGCCGCGCTGGTGGCGGCAGCACGCCACGCCTTGAGCCATAGTGCTTGTCAAAGGCCGTCGGCGTTACGTAAGGTGCGCCAGCCGCAGAGGAGGAGCCACCATGAGCGACCTGGAACAACTGTTCGAGAACAACGCCCGCTGGGCCGAAGCAATCAATCGCGAGGACCCTGACTTCTTCGCCAAGCTGGCCCGCCAGCAGGCACCGGAATACCTGTGGATCGGCTGCTCCGATGCGCGGGTGCCGGCCAACGAGATCGTCGGCATGCTGCCCGGCGACCTGTTCGTCCACCGCAACGTCGCCAACGTGGTGTTGCACACCGATCTCAACTGCCTGTCGGTGATCCAGTACGCGGTGGACGTGCTCAAGGTGAAACACATCCTGGTCACCGGCCATTACGGCTGCGGCGGCGTGCGCGCCTCGCTGCAGGACCAGCAGTTCGGCCTGATCGACGGTTGGCTGCGGACCATCCGCGACCTCGCCTACGAGTACCGCGACCACCTGTCCCAGTTCGCCAGCGAGGAAGAGCGCGTCGACCGCCTGTGCGAGCTGAACGTCATCCAGCAGGTGGCCAACGTCAGCCACACCACCATCGTGCAGAACGCCTGGCACCGCGGCCAGTCGCTGTCGGTGCACGGCTGCATCTACGGCATCAAGGACGGCCGCTGGAAGAACCTCAACGTCACTGTCAGCGGCCTCGACCAGCTGCCGCCGCAGTACCGCCTGCGCCCCATGGGCGAGGCCTGAGCCGCCCCGTGCCGGTCGTCCGGCCCGCCTCGCCGGGCGCGCCGGGCAGACCGAAGATAGGGCAAGGCCACTGACGAAGAGGCGAGCATGCGCGAACTCTGCGTGATCCCCGGCGACGGCATCGGCCGTGAGGTCGTGCCGCCGGCCGTGGCCGTACTGCAGAAACTGCTGCCCGACCTGCGCCTGCGCGAAGCAGAGGCGGGTTGGGAGTGCTTCCAGCGCCACGGCACCTCGGTGCCCGAAGCCACCCTGGAAGCGCTGCGGGCATGCGGGGCCGGGCTGTTCGGCGCGGTGTCCTCGCCCAGCCACAAGGTAGAGGGCTACCGCAGCGCCATCCTGCGCCTGCGCCAGGAGCTGGGCCTGTACCTCAACCTGCGCCCGGTGCGCACCTGGCCGGTGGTATCGCCCCACGCCGGCATCGACCTGCTGATCCTGCGCGAGAACAGCGAAGGCCTGTACAGCGGCCGCGAGCACTGGGAGGCCGACGGCGTGGCCATCGCCGAACGGGTGATCAGCCGCGCCGCCTGCACGCGCCTGGCCCAGGCCGTATCACGCATCGCCCGGCAACGCCAGGCGCGGCGCATCACCCTGGTGCACAAGGCCAACGTCCTGCCGCTGACCTGCGGCCTGTTCCGCGACACCTGCCGCGACCTGCTGGCCACCGAAGGCTGGGGCGACGTGCTCGACGAGCGCCTGGTGGACGTGGCGGCCCTGCAACTGGTGGAGCGCCCGGAAGCCTTCGACCTGATCGTCACCAGCAACCTGTTCGGAGACATCCTCTCCGACCTCGCCAGCCACTGGGGTGGCGGCCTGGCCCTGGCGCCCTCGCTCAACCTGGGCGAGCGACTGGCCCTGGCCGAACCGGTCCACGGCAGCGCCCCCGACATCGCCGGCAGCGGCCGCGCCAACCCCCTGGCTGCCATCCTCAGCGCCGCCATGCTGCTGCGCTTCCACTGGCACGACGAAACCGGCGCTACACGCATCGAGCGCGCGGTGGAAAGCTTCCTGCGCGAAGAAGGCCACCTCGACCACGGCCTCGAAACCACCCGCGTGGTGGGTGAGGGCGTCCTGCAGCGTCTCTAGGGCTAGCCCAACTCGGGATGGTCGGCCAGCCAGGCCGCGCAGCCGCTGCCCACGGCCAACAAGGGCAGCACCGTCAGCATCGCGCGCAAGCCTCCGCCCATGGGCAGCCCCTGGACGAACAACGTCCATTCCTGGGCCGCCAGCCCGAGCAGCAGGGAAAGACAGACCACGATCAGCGTGCGGACGAGATAACGCATACAAACGCCCTGAAAAGCGGGAAAAAAGAAGCCATCGCCCGCTCGGAGCGGGGGCGGGCAATGGCTATGGGAGGGCAGGGAAATGGAAGAACCTGCGAAGGCAAAGGTAGCGCCCGGGGATAACATTAGCTAGCTAACGAATGCGCGAAGGAGTTTTTCCCGGGGTGAAACAATTCGGGTATCTGGAGTGGGGGCCGATGGGCGGGGCTGCGTCCTACGGCATGCCTTCGCCTGTCATTACAGGAGTGGGGGAGGGGGCATACCGCCGTTGCGGCGAATTCCGGGGCACTCTTCGATCATCATGGATGCGCTATTGCCCGGAAGTCTTGGAGTCCGCCATGCATCCTTTTCTCCTATGCCCACAACAACCTGAAGAAGCTCATCGAAGATGTTGTCGGTGGCGAGGATTTCATCGTGATTTCTCGTCGAGATACGCCGGATGCCGTGCTGCTTTCGCTCGATAGCTTCAACGGCCTGATGGAAACCGTCCATCTGCTGAAGTCCCCAGCCAATGCCGCCCACCTGGCGCGTTCCTTGGCTCAAATGGAGCAGAGATAGTGGATTGCCACTGAGGGAGCTGGACCATGACAACCAACGGAATGCGCCCCATTCATCCTGGGGAAATCCTGCGTGAAGAGTTCCAGCAGGCGCTGGGGATAACTCCGGCCGCGCTGGCTCGCGCCTTGAACGTGTCGGTCCCGACTGTTAAAGACATTGTCCGCGAGCGCCGTGGCGTCACTGCGGATATGGCTATTCGGCTGGGCCGCTACTTCGACACCTCAGCCGGGTTCTGGATGAACCTGCAGAGCCAGTACGAGCTAGCGACTCACGGTTAGAACTACTGGCTCGATGAAAGTATCAGGATGACTCCAAACTCCCAGCGCCTAAGGCTCTCGGGAAATCCGTAGGGCGCATAACGCCGATGGCGTTATCCGCCGAATCGCGGACAGAGTCCGCTCCTACGATTCAGGGAAGCATGGGCGTAGGACTTCGTCCGCGATTGGACTTGCCGGCCACGCCAGCCGTCCAGATGGCACTACGTGTTCAGGATGACTCTGGAGTTTCCGGCAGCTCCTCTCACCCCAGCCCTCTCCCTCCGGGAGAGGGCTGGGGTGAGAGGAGCGGAGCCAGGATTAGGCACCTTCGCTGAGCCAACGCATCGCTTACTTAAATGAACAGCGGGATGCGGTGGGACTTGAGGGGCGCGAGAGGGAGGGCCAGGTTGCTGACGCTTTGTAATCGCCGCCCAAAAGAAAAGGGGCTAGCTTTCGCTAACCCCTTGAAAATAATGGTGGCTACACCGGGACTTGAACCTGGGACATGAATCGCATGAGACGCCCCCTGCCTCACCCCGAAGCCCCATGAATCGGGCCTTGCAGCGATTCCATTCCCTCACACGAACAGGCTATTTCCGATAATCCGTCTGATGTAGTCACCCTAAACTCTTTACGGGTACTAGCGCCTCGCGCTAATTTCGATCATGGCTCCGTGCCATGAATGGATGCACCGTAAGGAAAAGGTTCATGGGTCTAGATGACCGCGACTGGATGCGTCGCGAAAGCCAGGAGCGCCGAGAAGAAGGTTGGTCTCACCGCCAAGCTCGGCGAGGATTTCGGCTGAACGCACTCCATGTGTTCGCCAGCCTGATATTTCTGATTGCCATGGTGGTGGCTTGGCCATCTCTCCACGCGTTTGTGCAGCGGCTTACTGCTCCACCTTCTGTTGATGAGCTCGGTCCGGTCGTGGACGTCCCCGAAGACTCATCCTCCATATCCCCGTCCCCCACGATTGCTCAACGCCAGGTCCCCTCTGCAGAGCCCGCTCGGCGTTCCCTTCGAGATTGTCTTAATGGCCGTACGGTCATTGATGAAAGTGTGATCCGTTGCCAGAACGGTGGGGAGCTGCCGAGCCTACGTAGCCCCAAGCCCAATGCTGAGCCTCGGGGTATGGTCTCTCCCGAATATCTTGCCAAGTTTCAAGCTGAGCGCGATCAGCAAGTTTCGCAACGTGGCAGTGGTCGCAGCGCTACTCAGGAACGAGACTCTCAATGGATAAAAAGTTGGGATGGTAGCAGTAGATACTTAGCTGAATGGATTGTTGTGAATAACGTTATTGACGGTGGAACTGTTTGTGAAAATCACCGCTGGGGTTCTATCGAATATCGAGAGCGTCGTAAGGGGGCAAAAATTTATTTTCGAGAGCAGTGTCGGGCTTGGAGGGATCGTGCTGGACGAGATCGTAAAGATTGGAGTTATATAATGAAGGATCGCTATTGCTCGGCAGAGAGTTCGTTTAGCCCAGCCGGTTAGGTCTTAGGCATAAATCTATAATTGGAGCGATCATGAAGATTGTTACGCTGTATAACCATAAAGGTGGAGTCTCTAAAACAACCACCACTTTTAACATAGCAACATATTTGGCTGATCATGGGAAAAAAGTCCTAATGGTCGACGCTGATCCTCAGTGCAATTTGACTGAGATTGCGTTGGCAAGGACAATTGCTGCTTTAGATAAGAGAGCAGAGGAAAGTGGAACTGGAGATGTAGGGGTATTGCCGGGTACAAGTATACTGGATGCGTTGAATCAGCGTATCAAGGGTGATGTTGCTTATATCGATATTGACAAAATTGAGCCTTGTGAGATTCATAAGAATCTGGACCTTCTCAGGGGCTCGGTTGACTTAAGTTCGATTGAGGATGATTTGGCGGAGGCGCATGTTCAACGCATGAGTATGCGAACTAACCTCATGCGCACATATGTCGCCATTGGTGATTTCTTAGTGAGGCTTGCTGACAAAAAAGGATATGATTATATATTCATTGACGTAGGCCCGAGCTCAGGGGCGCTTACTCGAGCGTTTTTCTTGGCGTGTGATGCGTTCTTCATTCCAGTAGCACCGGATCGCTTTAACGTGCAAGCTATTGGTACTTTATCCAAAATTCTTAGTCGTTGGATTAGAGAACACCAAGAGGTGATTTCTAAATATAACGAACTAGAAATGCCGATTAGGTCGGGGCGGCCAGCATTCCTAGGTGCAATTGTGCAAGCATTTAAGAAGTATGCTGGGGAGGCTAAGCCAGGCTTTAAGCTTTGGATGGGGCGTTTGCCTATTGAGATAAACAGTTCTTTGCGGCCTGTTTTGGAGAATTATTCTGAGGAGTTATATCTCCCTTCTATAACGAATCGTAATTCAGAGAACTCTATTGCTGTTGAGATTCCAGACTTCAACCAGCTTGCCCCTTTGATGCAAGAGGTTGGAAAGGCTGTGTTTAATATTGATCGTCTTGATACTGCCTTGATCACAAAAAGTGACAAACCCTGGGGGGGGAACAACTGGTCTGGCGCACAAAGGCGTATGGCTAGTTATAAGTTGCTGTTTAAGTGGCTGGCAGACGACTTGATTGCTTTTGATAATGGGAAGAAGATTTCTCCATTCCCTAAACCTGTTCTGCCGAAGAGAGCTCCTCGGAAAAATGCAGCTAAGAAGGCTGAGCCGAAAGTTTCGGCCGATGCTAAGTCGGCGAAATCCTTGGTTAAAAAGTCGACTGCAAAACCAGTAGGTAAGAGTGGGGCTGTAGAGGGTTCTGTTCAGAAGCCTGAAAGTAAACCTTCCCTGAGAAAGCCAGCATCTAAACCTGCCGCAAAGCCATCTGCTAAAAAGCCTGCTGTAAAGCCCGTAGCTAAATCTCCTGCTAAGTCTCCTGTGAAACCTGTGGCAAAGTCTTCCGGAGAAACAGGGGCGCCGAGGGTTAAAAGAGGTAAGAAATGAACTCCGAAATGAAGTTTCACTATGTGGCCTTCTTGGATATTTTGGGGTTCAAGGCCATGGTTGAAAATGAATTAAAAAGTGGGGAAGGCTTCTATTTACGGAAGCTATATAATTGTCATCAAAAGGCTAGATCTATATTTGAGACTGATCCGGAATTATCTGTAATTCAGTTTTCTGATTCAATTGTAATTTCTCGACCGTATTCTAAGTGTTATTTTGAGAGTTTCGTGGAGAGAATATGTGTATATCAAGGGTATCTTCTTGAGGAGGGGTTGCTTTGTAGGGGGGGAATAGCCGTAAACCAGTATTTTAATGATGAGTCGTTCACCTTCAGTGCTGGTCTTATTGATGCTTATATGGTCGAAAGCAAAAGTGCAAAGTACCCTAGGGTGGTGGTTTCTTCGGATGTTGTTGAGTTGGTTTTTTCGGAGGGAGATGTTTCGGGTAGTCTTATAAAAGAAGATGATGGTTTATATTTTGTAGATTATCTGGGTGGTTGTGAAGGTGAACGTGAAAGGTTGATTCCTGTAGTTGAGGAGATCGTCAATAAGGTATCTAGCTCGGTTAGTTCAAGCGTGAGGGAGAAAGGAATATGGCTTGCATCTTATTGTGATGCAGTCTGGGGGACTAATCTCTGCCCTCCAAGATTCATGACTGTATAGAGTATTGGCGATGCCTCCAAATTTAGGCATTGCCAGCTTTGCTGGAGAGAGTTCGATTTGCAAAGGTGATGACTGCTCTTGTTTCTCTTCTCTAGCTTCCCTAGTGAGTCAGTTATGATCTACTGTTTTTTAGTTCTATCCTGTGCGAACTTTTGTAATATTTAATTATTGTATCATAGGTAGGGCTGGGTTGATCTATATTTGGACGCTCTGTCCCCGTAATCCATTACCCTCTGTATTGAGGGTGGGTTCTACTTAAGTATCTCGATTTATCTGCTGCTGAGTGAGTTTACTTCGCTTGATATTCCGCTAGCGAATATATTTTTAGAGTCTGTATTAATTCTGGATAATCCCAATAATTGAAGTCTGCACTCTGTGGTTTTCTCTGTCATACAGACTTGCTGGGACTTCTCCAGAGGTTTTCTGCTTTTTAGCTTGATTTCTCATAGTCGGGGCTGAGATGGCCATGTTCTGGTTCAATTCTTCCAGATATGAGCCAGAGAGCGAAGTGAGGATATGCGTCAGCTAAAATTCCAACTTCCTCAGTGCTGATCCTAATCTTGCCACCGCTGATATTTTTCCAGCGATCGTAGTTTTTTCCTCCAAGCTCGCTGAGATGTTTAGGGCCAACCGTTCGGATCAGTTGTAATGCTCTATTTCGTACAGGATCCATAGAAATTTCCCGCTAGGAGTAACCTTTACTAAGTCTAGAGCCGGGAGTAACCTTTACTAATGGGGTAAATTTTACTCCAATTGAGAGCTGGTTAAGTCTCGCCCGATTATAGGGATTTCGTATGGAAGATTCTGGAATAGTGGGGTTCTCTGTCACCTGAGCCGCTGAGAAAATTTCTGATTTCCGCACCGCTCCATTCTGCTCCCAGTCGGTATTCGCCCAGATGCTGGGCCTGGAAGAGATCACCGAGGACGTAGTGCGCGGCTGGGTCGAGACCAAGACCCTCCCTACCGCCAAGATCGGCCGTCGTCGCGTCATCAACCTCCAGCGCATCCGCCGCGACCTGGAGCGGGGCAAGTCGATCTTCTGCCAAGGGGATTATGACGATGAGTAAGCCACTCCCTACTCAGAAAACGGGGAGCATCTGCTACCTCGTCGAAATGTCCACGCTCCACGGCCCGACTCGCCAACGCCGCTGGCATCGCATCCATCAGGGGGCTTCCCGCGCCGATTGTCAGCGCTGGATTGAAGAGTCGGTTTCGTGCTTCCCCACCGAAGCTGAGGTCCGCCGCTATTTTAGCCTTCCCCGCGAACGCGCCTTGCAGGCCTACCGCGTGCGTGGGGTGTCGGCGGTCTTCTCGGAGCTGATTCGTCTAAGGTCCTGGCACAAGGTGAACCCCCTGGCCAAGGTCCGCCAGATCAAGACGGATCAGGTGTCGCTGCTGCTGGAGGAGTGCAAAGCAAGCACGATCACCCACACGTATCCCGTCGCGATGTTGTGTCTCGCCACTGATGCCCGTTGGAATGAGGCCGAAAGCCTGCCCCGAGGCGCCGTCCAGGGAGGGAAGGTCCACTATCACCGAACCAAGAACCGGCAGAGTAGGGCGGTGCCTATTCCTAAGGACTTGGAGAGGCTGATTCTCAAACGGGGTATGCCCGGTACTGGTCGCCTGTTCATGTCCTGCCGTGCTGCCTTTCGCAGTGCATACCGGCGTTGCGGTTTCCACACGCCCGGCCAGATGACACACATCCTACGGCATACCTTCGCTAGTCATTACATGATGGGCGGAGGCGACATACTGACGTTGCAGCGCATTCTCGGGCATTCCTCCATCACCATGACCATGCGTTATGCACACCTGTCGCCGGAGCATCTGGAGTCCGCCATGCGTTTATCCCCCCTCGTGCAGTCGGAGCACAAACTGGATGCAGCAGATATCGACGAAGCTGAAGACGATATGGAGCTGCGCCGAATAGTTGAGGAGCGAGTGAACGAGCCGTCTCGGGAGGTTTCTCTGGATGAGCTGTGAACGTTGTCAGGAACCGTTGGTGTAATGAGATGAGCCCTAGTATGCTATCAGTGATTTCATTGATTGCGTCGGAGGCGATTATGGCCAGCATCACTATTAGAAACCTGGATGAAGATCTCAAAGCCAAGCTTCGCGTGGTTGCCGCCAGCCACGGTCGCTCGATGGAGGAGGAAGTGCGGATCATCCTCGCTCAGGCGCTCTCCAAGGGGGAGAAGCGGGGAGGGCTGGGTAGCCGAATCCATGCTCGCTTTGCTTCCGTGGGTGGCGCTGAAATCGAGCTACCGGCGCGCAAGACCAAGGCTCGGGCTGCGGACTTTGACGAATGATTCTGCTCGACACCAATGTGCTTTCGGAATTGATGAGGCCCAAGCCGGATCCGGCAGTGGTGGCCTGGCTCGATGCCCAGTCTGTGGATGACTTGCACATCTGTGCGATCACTGTGGCAGAAATTCTCTACGGCATAGCCAGGATGCCCGATGGGAAGCGTAAGCAGGCCCTCCATGACCTGGCCCTCGCAATGTTCGAGGAAGACTTCTCCGGCAACATCCTGCCGTTCGATACCGATGCAGCGGTGCACTATGCCGAACTGGTTGCTGCGAGCGAAGCGCGAGGCAAGATTGCCGATATGGCGGATGGGCAGATTGCCGCGATTGCCAGGTTGAATGGCGCGCAGATCGCCACGCGGAATGTCCGGCACTTCGAAAGCTTCGGTGTTCCGCTGATTGATCCCTGGAAAGGCTAGGCGGTAGGCACGCTGTAGTCACTTCGTAGTCACCACAGGCAAAAGAAAAGGGGTTAGCTTTCGCTAACCCCTTGAAAATAATGGTGGCTACACCGGGACTTGAACCTGGGACATCAGCATTATGAATGCTGCGCTCTAACCGACTGAGCTATGTAGCCGAGTGGCGCGCATTTTCCGGATCTTTCGGGGGGCTGTCAACCCCCTTTGGTTAGATATTTTTCTGTTCTTTCAAGCGTTTAGCGGGACGAGCGGTAGGGCGGGAACGAAAAAGGCCCCGCGGGGTGCGCGGGGCCTTTTCGGCTTGCTGGCGGGCGCCCTGGGGCGCTGCCGGGGGCTTAGACGTTGAAGCGGAAGTGCATCACGTCGCCGTCCTTGACGATGTAGTCCTTGCCTTCCAGGCGCCATTTGCCGGCTTCCTTGGCGCCGGCTTCGCCCTTGTACTGGATGAAGTCGTCGTAGGAGATGACTTCGGCGCGGATGAAGCCCTTTTCGAAGTCGGTGTGGATCACTGCGGCGGCCTGCGGGGCGGTGGCGCCGATGCGCACGGTCCAGGCGCGGACTTCCTTCACCCCGGCGGTGAAGTAGGTCTGCAGGTTGAGCAGTTCGTAGCCGGCGCGGATCACGCGGTTCAGGCCCGGCTCTTCCATGCCCATGGACTCGAGGAACATCTGCTTCTCCTCGTCGTCGTCCAGTTCGGCGATTTCTGCTTCGATCTTGTTGCACACCGGCACCACGACCGCGCCTTCTTCTTCGGCGATGGCGCGCACGGCGTCCAGGTGCGGGTTGTTCTCGAAGCCTTCCTCGGCGACGTTGGCGATGTACATCACCGGCTTGCTGGTCAGCAGGTGGAAGCCGCGCACCAGGCGCTTCTCTTCGTCAGCCATGTCCTTGACCAGGCTGCGCGCGGGCTTGCCGGCGGTGAAGTGGGCGATGAGCTTTTCCAGCAGGGCCTTCTGCGCGATGGCTTCCTTGTCGCCGCCCTTGGCGTTGCGGGCGACCTTCTGCAGTTGCTTCTCGCAGCTGTCGAGGTCGGCGAAGATCAGTTCGAGGTCGATGATCTCGATGTCGCGCTTGGGGTCGACGCTGTTGCTGACGTGGATGACGTTGTCGTCCTCGAAGCAGCGCACCACGTGGGCGATGGCGTCGGTCTCGCGGATGTTGGCGAGGAACTTGTTGCCCAGGCCCTCGCCCTTGGAGGCGCCTGCCACCAGGCCGGCGATGTCGACGAATTCCATGGTGGTGGGGATCACCCGCTCGGGCTTGACGATCGCCGCCAGGGCGTCGAGGCGCGCGTCGGGCATGGGCACGATGCCGCTGTTCGGCTCGATGGTGCAGAAGGGGAAGTTCTCCGCCGCGATACCCGATTTGGTCAGGGCGTTGAACAGGGTGGATTTGCCGACGTTGGGCAAGCCGACGATGCCGCAGTTGAAGCCCATGCTGTGTACCTCTGGCGAGACGGGTCAGGCCTTCGGGCTGTGCAGCTTCTGCATCGCGCGGGTCCAGTCGCCTGCGAGCATTTCCGGCAGCACGCCGAGGGCGGAATCGATGCTGGCGTCCAGCAGCTCCTGCTCGCTGCGCGGGGCGCGGCCGAGGACGAAGCCGGAGACCAAGCTGCTGTGCCCCGGATGGCCGATGCCAAGCCGCAGGCGATGGAAGCCGTTCTGGTTGCCGAGCTGGGCGATGATGTCGCGCAGCCCGTTGTGCCCGCCATGGCCGCCGCCCTTCTTGAGCTTGGCGGTGCCGGGGGGCATGTCGAGTTCGTCGTGGGCCACCAGGATGGCTTCGACCGGGATGCGGAAGAACCCGGCGAGCGCCGCCACGGCCTGGCCGCTGCGGTTCATGTAGGTGGTGGGGATGAGCAGACGAACGTCGCGGCCCTGGTGGCTGAACTTGCCGACCAGGCCGAAATACTTCTTGTCGGGGCTCAGGCTGACGCGTTCGCGGTCGGCCAGGCGCTCGACGAAAAGGGCCCCCGCGTTATGCCGGGTCTGTTCGTATTCCGGGCCTGGGTTGCCCAGGCCAACGATCAGTTGCACGGCGGTCACGACGGGGGCCCTTTCCTTGAGGCGGGAGGCTAGCGAGCGATTACTCGGCCGCGCCTTCCTCGCCTTCTTCCTTGACTACGCGGGAAGCGTGGATGTTGGCCACGGCCAGGTCGTTGCCATGGGCCAGCTGAACCAGTTCCACGCCTTTCGGCAGCTTGAGGTCGGACAGGTGAACGATCTGACCGACTTCGACTTTCGCCAGGTCGACTTCGATGAATTCCGGCAGGTCTTTCGGCAGGCAGGAAACTTCGACTTCGGAAATGACGTGGGAAACTTCACCGCCGCCTTGCTTGACGCCAACTGCGGTTTCCTCGTTGAGGAAGTGCAGCGGAACGTGAGCGGTCAGCTTGTGGTCGGCGACGACGCGCAGGAAGTCGGCGTGCATGACGAAGCCTTTGGCCGGATGGCGCTGCAGGGCCTTGATCAGCACGGTTTCCTTGGCGCCATCGACGTTCAGGGCGATGACGTGGCTGAAGGCAGCCTCGTTTTCCAGCAGTTTGGCGATTTCACGCAGTTCCAGGGTCACGGAAACCGGGGCTTTCTCGCCACCGTAGATGACCGCGGGAACCAGGCCGGCGTTACGACGCAGGCGGCGGCTCGCACCTTTCCCCAGGTCGGAACGCGCTTGGGCATTCAGAACAAAGTCAACCATTACTCTATCTCCACAATGAAAAGATCGCCCGAGCGCTTGCGACCAGCGTTCGGGCGAATCTTCAATTGCCCCGCCGTGGCGGGGCGCTTTCGTCAGGCCCTGTTCCTCAGCGGAACATGGCGCTGATCGATTCTTCGTTGCTGATCCGGCGCATGGCTTCGGCCACGACCGGAGCGATGTCCAGCTGGCGGATGCGGCCACAGGCCTGGGCAGCGGCGGACAGCGGGATGGTGTTGGTCACCACCAGCTCGTCCAGTACGGAACCTTCGATGTTCTCGATGGCACGGCCCGACAGCACCGGGTGGGTGCAGTAGGCGATGACCTTGGCGGCGCCGTGCTCTTTCAGAGCCTTGGCGGCGTGGCCGAGGGTGCCGGCGGTATCGACCATGTCGTCGACCAGTACGCAGGTACGGCCTTCGACATCGCCGATGATGTGCATGACTTCGGACTGGTTGGCCTTCGGACGACGCTTGTCGATGATGGCAAGGTCCACGCCCAGGGACTTGGCGACGGCGCGAGCGCGCACCACGCCACCGATGTCGGGGGAGACGATCATCAGGTTCTCGAAGCGCTGGTCCTCGATGTCGTCGACCAGTACGGGCGAGCCGTAGATGTTGTCGACGGGGATATCGAAGAAGCCCTGGATCTGGTCGGCGTGCAGGTCGACGGTGAGGACGCGGTTGACGCCCACCACGGTCAGCATGTCGGCGACGACCTTCGCGCTGATGGCCACGCGGGCGGAACGCGGACGGCGATCCTGGCGGGCATAGCCGAAGTAGGGGATGACCGCGGTGATACGAGTGGCCGAGGAGCGGCGGAAGGCATCGGCCATCACCACCAGTTCCATCAGGTTGTCGTTGGTCGGAGCGCAGGTCGGCTGGATCAGGAAGACGTCCTTGCCGCGGACGTTCTCGTTGATTTCGACACTGATTTCGCCATCGGAGAACTTGCCGACGGAAACATCACCGAGGGGAATGTGCAGTTGACGCACGACTCGGCGTGCCAGGTCGGGGTTGGCGTTCCCCGTGAAGACCATCATCTTGGACACGCGCAGTACCTGCCGGCTGAGGGTGGGCCTGATGAACCAAAAAGCTGTTCAAAGGCCGTGGCTTTTGAACAGCTTTTTTGTATATGGCAGGGGCGGCTGGATTCGAACCAACGCATGGCAGGATCAAAACCTGCTGCCTTACCGCTTGGCGACGCCCCTATGAATTTTGCTGTGCAGTGCTTCGGTTACCGTCGTACGCAAACCCCCGTGGGGTTAATGGCAGGGGCGGCTGGATTCGAACCAACGCATGGCAGGATCAAAACCTGCTGCCTTACCGCTTGGCGACGCCCCTGTATCGTACAACCGAATGCTCTGCATCCCTTCTCAGGTCAGCTCTTGAAGCTTGCGATGCAACAGGGAGATGTTGCGACCCCGTGCGACGAAGCTTGGCAGAGTGGCCGGAAGTTGGCGGCGAACTTTATCAGCATCGCCCTGGTTTGGGAAGCTCCCAAACACACAAGCTCCGGTTCCGGTCAGTCTGGCCGATGTGAATTTGTTCAACGACATCAGCGCGTTACGTACAGCTGGGTAACGTTTCTCGACGACCGTCTGACAGTCGTTTCGACCGTCCACCCCGAGAAGGCTGCGAACTTTAATGGGCGCGCTATCCCGTGTCAACTCGGGATCGGAGAAAACTTCTGCTGTGCTGACAAAGACTTGCGGCACGGCGACGAGGAACCAGGGCTCCTCCAGTTCGACCGGCGTGAGCTTCTCGCCCACCCCTTCGGCGAAGGCCGCGCGGCCGCGCACGAACACCGGCACGTCGGCGCCCAGGCCCAGGCCCAGGGCCGCCAGGCGGTCTTCGTCCCAGCCCAGTTGCCAGAGGTGGTTGAGGCCGACCAGGGTGGTGGCCGCGTCCGAGCTGCCGCCGCCGATGCCGCCGCCCATGGGCAGGTGCTTGTCCAGCCAGATGTCGGCGCCCAGCCGGCAGCCGGACTGCTCCTGCAGCTGGCGCGCGGCGCGGACTATCAGGTTGCTGTCGTGGGGCACGCCGGGGATCTCGGTGTGCAGGCGAATCTGCCCGTCCTCGCGGGGGGCGAAGTGCAGCTCGTCGGCGTGGTCGAGGAACTGGAACAGCGTCTGCAGCTCGTGGTAGCCGTCGGCGCGGCGCCCGAGGATGTGCAGGAACAGGTTGAGCTTGGCCGGGGCCGGCAGGGTCAGGCGTTCGCGCATGTCAGCGGGCCTGGCCGAGCAGGCGCGGTTGCCAGCTCTTGATCACCAGGGTGACGTCGAGGTTCTCGCCGTGCAGCTTCAGGCGCTCGGGCAGCCAGTAGCCGTCCTGCTGGGCGTAGCTGCTGTACTCCACGTCCCAGCCGTCCTGCTCCAGGCGCGCCAGGCGGCTGTCGCTGTCGAGGGTCAGGCGGCTCTTGCTGTCCGGCGCCGGCAGGCCGCGGATCCACCAGAGCAGGTGGGATACCGGCAGGCGCCAGCCCATCTGCTGCTCCAGCAGGGCCTCGGGGGACTCGGCCTGGTAGCGGCCCTGCCCGGCGACTTCGAGGGTCACCGCGCCTTCGCGCCCGGTCAGGCGCGCCGCGCCGCGGCCCAGCGGGCCGGACAGGCGGATGTCGTAGTAGCCCTGGCGCTGCAGCCAGAACAGGGTGCCGCTGCCGGAATCCCGGGGCGCGCGGATGCCGACCTTGCCGTCGATCTGCCAGCCGTCGAGGGCGGCGACGCGTTCCTTGTGGGTCTTCCAGCTGTTGGCGTTGCCCTGGCCTTGCAGGGCTTCCTGGGTGGTGAAGCCGGCGCAGCCGCTGAGCAGGAGCAGGGCGGCGGCGCCAAGGACGTGAATCAGACGCATGGGAAATCTCAGGGGGTCTTGGACCCGGTCAGGCGCAGCAGGGTGTCGCGCAGCACCGGGCTGTCGGGCTGGTTCTGCAGGGCGGTGCTCCAGACTTCGCGGGCCTCGCGCTGCTTGCCGCGGGCCCAGAGCACTTCGCCCAGGTGGGCGGCCACTTCGTGGTCGGGGAACTTCTCCAGGGCCTGGCGCAGGTAGGTTTCGGCCTGGTCGAGGTTGCCCAGGCGGTAGTTGACCCAGCCCAGGCTGTCGAGGATGGCCGGGTCGTCCGGGTTCAGCTGGTGGGCCTTCTGGATCAGCTCGCGGGCCTCGTCGTAGCGCGTGGTGCGGTCGGCCAGGGTGTAGCCCAGGGCGTTGAGCGCCATGGCGTTGTCCGGCTCGCGCTGGATGATCAGGCGCAGGTCCTTCTCCATCTGCACCAGGTCGTCGCGCTTCTCCGCCAGCATGGAGCGGGTGTAGAGCAGGTTGAGGTCGTCGGGGAACTGCTTGGTGCCCTGTTCGATGACCTGCCAGGCGCGGTCGGTCTGGTTGCGGTTGGACAGGCCCTCGGCCTCGATCAGGTACAGCTGGATGGCGTAGTCGGGCTGGCGCTCGCGGGCCTCGGCGAGGCGCCGCGAGGCTTCGGCGCTGCGCCCGGAGTCCATGAGGATTTCGCTCTGGCGCAGCTGCGCCGGGAGGAAGTCGTTGCCCGGGCCGACCTGGGCGTATTCCTTCAGTGCGGTTTCCGGGTCCTTCTGCTCCTCGGCGAGGCGGCCGAGGTTGAAGTGCGCGGCGTCGGTGTGGCTGTCGCGCTCGACCAGTTCCTGCAGGTAGACCTTGGCTTCGTTCCAGGCCTGGGCCTCCAGGCACACCAGGGCCAGGGAGAAGCGCAGGTCGTCGTCGTCGGGGAACTGCTGCACCAGGGCGGAGAACTCGGCCTTGGCGTCGTCCAGGCGGTTCTGCTCCACCAGCAGGCGGGCGTAGGCCAGGCGCACGCGCTTGTCGTCCGGGTGTTCCTTGATGCCGGCCTTGAGCAGCGGCAGGGCCTCGTCGCTGCGCTTCATGCTCTGCAGCAGGCGCGCGCGCAGCAGCATCGGCGCCACCTCGTGGCGGCTGGCCGGCTTGCTCTCCAGCAGGCTCAGGGCCTCCTGCGGGCGGCCGTCCTGCTGCAGCAGCAGGGCCTTGCCGAACAGCAGCTGGCCGTTGTCGGGGTACTTCTTCAGCAGGCGGTCGAAGCTCTGCAGCAGGCCGGCGCGGGTGTCCGCGTCGGTTTCCGCGGCGGACAGGGCGAGGAAGTCGAAATGGGTGTCGCCCTGGCCGTTGAGGACCTTCTCCATGTACACCATGGATTCGTCGTACTGGCCGGTGCGCGCCAGTTGCAGGGCGGCAGCGCGCTGTGCGTCGAGGTCGTCGGGGGCGGCCTTGGCCCAGATCAGCGAGGTGTCCAGGGCTTCCTGGTCGGCGCCCAGGTACTCGGCGATGCGGAAGGCGCGTTCGGCCACGCCCGGGTCCTGGGTCTGCTTGGCCTGGTCGACGTAGTTGGCCAGGGCGATGTCGAAGCGGTTGCGCTGGCCGGCGATCTCCGCCACCAGCAGGGAGTACAGGGTGTCCTCGCTGAAGGAGCCGTACTTGCGGCCCTTCTCCGCGCTGGCCGCACTGTCCTTGGCCGGTTTCGGCGCCGGTTCCTTGTGCAGCATGGATTGGCAGCCACCGAGCAGCAGCAGGGCGGTCAGCAGCGCTAGGGATTTGTTCATAGACGAAAGAGAGGGACCTGAACGGCGGGTTGTGCCCCATCATGACATAAGCCATTCGGCAAGCCCATGGGGTGGGGGCCGCCAAACCCAGCATAGACGCACAGATCGGCTGCTTGTATTGCGGTGGTTGTCCTCCACCGGTCGACGTAGGACAATTGCGGGCTTCCCGAATTACCTCAGCGATCCCGCATGGCCTTCATCGCCCTTGGCATCAACCACAAGACAGCTTCCGTGGCCGTCCGCGAGCGCGTGGCGTTCACCCCCGGGCAGATGGTCGAGGCCCTGCAGCTGCTCTGCCGGCTGACCGCCAGCCGCGAGGCGGCGATCCTCTCCACCTGCAACCGCAGCGAGCTGTACCTGGAGATCGAGCATCCGGAAGCCGAGGACGTGCTGGCCTGGCTCGCCGACTACCACCGCCTGAGCCTGGACGAGCTGCGCAACTGCGCCTACGTGCACCAGGACGAGGACGCGGTGCGCCACATGATGCGCGTGGCCGCCGGCCTGGACTCCATGGTGCTCGGCGAGCCGCAGATCCTTGGCCAGATGAAGTCCGCCTACGCCGTGGCCCGCGAGGCCGGCACCATAGGCCCGATGCTCGGCCGCCTGTTCCAGGCCACCTTCAGCACCGCCAAGACCGTGCGCACCGACACCGCCATCGGCGAGAACCCGGTGTCGGTGGCCTTCGCCGCGGTCAGCCTGGCGCGGCAGATCTTCAGCGACCTGCACCGCAGCCAGGCGCTGCTGATCGGCGCCGGCGAGACCATCACCCTGGTCGCCCGCCACCTGCACGAGCAGGGCGTGAAGCGCATCGTGGTGGCCAACCGCACCCTCGAACGCGCCAGCCTGCTGGCCCAGGAGCTGGGCGCCGAGGCGATCCTGCTGGCGGACATGCCCGAGCACCTGGCGCACAGCGACATCGTCATCAGCTCCACCGCCAGCCAGTTGCCGATCCTCGGCAAGGGCGCGGTGGAACGCGCGCTCAAGCAGCGCCGGCACAAGCCGATGTTCATGGTCGACATCGCCGTGCCGCGCGACATCGAGCCGGAAGTCGGCGAGTTGGACGACGTCTACCTCTATAGCGTCGACGACCTCCACGAAGTGGTGGCGGAGAACCTCAAGAGCCGCCAGGGCGCCGCCCAGGCCGCCGAGGAGCTGGTCGGCGACGGCGTCCACGAATTCATGCAGCGCCTGCGCGAGCTGGCCGCGGTGGACGTGCTGCGCGCCTACCGCCAGCAGGCCGAACGCCTGCGCGACGAGGAACTGCAGAAGGCCCAGCGCCTGCTGGCCAACGGCGGCGACCCGGCGGACATCCTCGCCCAGCTGGCCCGCGGCCTGACCAACAAACTGCTGCACGCGCCCAGCGTGCAGATGAAGAAACTCTCCGCCGAGGGCCGCATCGATGCGCTGGCCCTGGCCCAGGAACTGTTCGCCCTCGACGAGAGCCCTGAGAAGCGATGAAAGCCTCCCTGTTGACCAAGCTGGACACCCTCAGCGACCGCTACGAGGAGCTCACCGCTCTGCTCGGCGACGCCGAGGTGATCAGCGACCAGACCAAGTTCCGCGCCTATTCCCGCGAGTTCGCCGAAGTCGAGCCGGTGATCCTGGCGTTCCGCGACTTCCGCAAGACCCAGGCCGACCTGGAGGGCGCCCAGGCGCTGCTCAAGGACAGCGACCCGGACCTGCGCGAAATGGCCGAGGAAGAAGTCGCCAGCGCCAAGGCGCGCCTGGCCGAGCTGGAAGACGCCCTGCAGCGCATGCTGCTGCCCAAGGACCCGAACGACGGGCGCAACGTGTTCCTGGAAATCCGCGCCGGCACCGGCGGCGACGAGGCGGCGATCTTCTCCGGCGACCTGTTCCGCATGTATTCGCGCTATGCCGAGCGCCAGGGCTGGCGCGTCGAGGTCCTCTCGGAGAACGAGGGCGAACACGGCGGTTATAAGGAGGTGATCGCCCGCGTCGAGGGCGACAACGTCTACGCCAAGCTCAAGTTCGAGTCCGGCGCGCACCGCGTGCAGCGCGTGCCGGCCACCGAGTCCCAGGGCCGCATCCACACCTCCGCCTGCACCGTGGCGGTGCTGCCGGAGCCCGACGAGCAGGCGGCCATCGAGATCAACCCGGCCGACCTGCGCGTCGACACCTACCGCTCCTCCGGCGCCGGCGGCCAGCACGTGAACAAGACCGACTCGGCGGTGCGCATCACCCACATCCCCTCGGGCATCGTGGTCGAGTGCCAGGAGGAGCGTTCGCAGCACAAGAACCGCGCCAAGGCCATGGCCTGGCTCGCGGCCAAGCTCAACGACCAGCAGCAGGCCGCGGCGCAGCAGGCCATCGCCAGCACCCGCAAGCTGCTGGTGGGCTCGGGCGACCGCTCCGAGCGCATCCGCACCTACAATTTCCCCCAGGGGCGGGTCACCGACCACCGCATCAACCTTACCCTGTACTCCCTGGGCGAGGTGATGGAGGGCGAAGTGGAGCAGGTGATAGAACCGCTGCTGCAGGAATACCAGGCCGACCAGCTGGCCGCCCTGGGGGATTGAGGCGCCATGGCCACCATCATGACTCTGCTCGCCGAAGCGCAACTGCCGGATTCGCCCAGCGCGCGCCTGGACGCCGAGCTGCTGCTGGCCGCCGCCCTGGGCAAGCCGCGCAGTTTCCTGCGCACCTGGCCGGAGCGGGTGGTCGACCGCGAGGTGCGTGAGCGCTTCGAAGGCTGGCTGGCGCGCCGCCGCGCCGGCGAGCCGGTGGCCTACATCCTCGGCCGCCAGGGCTTCTGGAGCCTGGACCTGGAAGTGGCGCCGCACACTCTGATCCCGCGTCCGGACACCGAACTGCTGGTGGAAACCGCCCTGCAGCTGCTGCCGGCCAGCCCGGCGCGGGTGCTCGACCTGGGCACCGGCACCGGCGCCATCGCCCTGGCCCTGGCCTGCGAACGCCTGAGCTGGCAGGTCAGCGGCGTCGACCGCATTCCCGAGGCCGTGGCCCTGGCCGAGCGCAACCGCGAGCGCCTGCGCCTGGCCAACGTCGGCTTCCGCCAGAGTCACTGGTTCTCCGCCCTGGAAGGCGAGCGCTTCGCCCTGATCGTCGGCAACCCGCCGTACATCCCCGGCAGCGACCCGCACCTGCAGCAGGGCGACGTGCGCTTCGAGCCGAAGAGTGCGCTGGTGGCCGGCCACGATGGCCTCGACGACATCCGCCTGATAGTCGCCCAGGCCCCGCGCTTCCTCGAACCGGGCGGCTGGCTGCTGCTGGAGCACGGCTACGACCAGGCCGCGGTGGTGCGCGACCTGCTGCTGGGCAACGGTTTCAGCGAAGTGGAGAGCCGCCGCGACCTGGGTGGCCACGAACGCATCAGCCTGGGGCGCCTGCCATGTTGAACGACCAAGAGTTGAACGACGACGAACTGCTGCGTTACAGCCGGCAGATCCTCCTGCCGCAGATCGACATCGACGGCCAGCTGCGCCTGAAACAGGCCCGCGCGCTGATCGTCGGCCTCGGCGGGTTGGGCTCGCCGGTAGCGCTGTACCTGGCCGCGGCTGGCGTCGGCGAGCTGCACCTGGCCGACTTCGACAGCGTCGACGTGACCAACCTGCAGCGCCAGGTGGTGCACGACAGCACCCAGGTCGGCCGCAGCAAGGTGGACTCGGCGATGACCCGCCTGGCCGCCATCAACCCGCAGGTGAAGCTGGTGCCGCACCGCCAGGCGCTGGACGAGGATTCCCTGGCCGCGGTGCTGGCCCAGGTCGACCTGGTGCTGGACTGCTGCGACAACTTCTCCACCCGCGAGGCGGTCAACGCCGCCTGCGTCGCCGCCGGCAAGCCGCTGGTCAGCGGCGCGGCCATCCGCCTGGAAGGCCAGCTCTCGGTGTTCGACCCGCGCCGCGACGACAGCCCTTGCTACCACTGCCTCTACGGCCACGGCAGCGAAGCCGAGCTGACCTGCAGCGAAGCCGGCGTGGCCGGGCCGCTGGTGGGCCTGGTCGGCAGCCTGCAGGCGCTGGAGGCGCTGAAGCTGCTGGCCGGCTTCGGCGAGCCGCTGGTGGGCCGCCTGCTGCTGGTGGACGCCCTGGGCACGCGCTTCCGCGAGCTGCGCGTCAAGCGCGACCCGCAGTGCGCGGTCTGCGGTTCACGGCATGGCTGACGAGCGGCCGATAGGGGTCTTCGACTCCGGCGTCGGCGGCCTTTCGGTGCTGCGCGAGATCCGCGCGCGGCTGCCGGACGAATCGCTAGTGTACCTGGCCGACTGCGGCCACGTGCCCTACGGCGAGAAAACCCCGGAATACATCCGCGAGCGCTGCCGGCGCATCGCCGAGTTCCTCATCGCCCAGGACTGCAAGGCCCTGGTGCTGGCCTGCAACACCGCCACCGCGGCGGCGGCCTCCGACCTGCGCGAGCGTTATCCACAGCTGCCGATCCTGGCCATGGAGCCGGCGGTGAAACCGGCCGCGGCGGCAACCCGCAGCGGCGTGGTCGGCGTGCTCGCGACCACCGGTACGTTGAAGAGCGCGCGCTTCGCCGCGCTGCTCGACCGCTTCGCCAGCGACGTGCGGGTGATCACCCAGCCCTGCCCGGGGCTGGTCGAGCGCATCGAGGCCGGCGACCTGGACGGGCCGCAGACCCGCGAGCTGCTCCAGGGCTTCGTCGAGCCGCTGCTGGCCGAAGGCTGCGACACCCTGATCCTCGGTTGCACCCATTACCCCTTCCTGCGCCCGTTGCTGGGCCGGATGCTGCCGCCCGGCGTATCGCTGATCGACACCGGCGCCGCAGTGGCCCGCCACCTGCAGGCGTCGCTGGCCAGCCGCGGCCTGGAGGCGCGGGGGCTGGCAAAAAAAACGCACTTCTTCACCAGCGGGGCGGTCGAGATGTTCGAGAGGGTGTTGCCGGTGCTGTGGGGCCTTGATGAATCGGTCAGTTTTTTTGCCGATTGAGCAAGGAAGTTTCCGCGCATACGTAACAATGCGCTGACATTTCGCAGGCCATATCTGGCAAATCGCCTTATAATCATTAGCTATTCGCGGGGATTTTTCATTCAGCTTATCCATAAGGATCTTTCGATGAAGAAGCTACTCTCGCAGGCCGCCTTGGCCGCAATCATGATGGTGGGTGCCGCCGGCGCAGCGCAGGCCGCGAATCTGACCGCCGCGGCAGGCGCCACCGGCCAGGGCGACATGACCCTGCGCCTGGGCGCGAGTTTCGACTGGGACAAGACCTGGTGGGAAAGCAGTACCGGCCACCTGACCGGCTACTGGGACACCGGCGTCACCTACTGGGGGGCCGGCGACCGCGCGGGCGCCCGTTATTCGCTGTCCGTCGCGCCGGTGTTCGTCTACCAGTTCAACGGCGACAGCGTGAAGCCCTTCATCGAGGCCGGCATCGGCATCGCCGGCTTCACCGGCTCCGAGGTCGGCGACCATGACCTGGGCAGCGCCTTCGCCTTCGAAGACCGCCTGGGCTTCGGCCTGAAGTTCGCCGGCGGCCAGTCGGTGGGCATCCGCGCCATCCACTACTCGAATGCCGGGCTCGCGATGCCCAACGACGGCATCGAGTCCTACAGCCTGTTCTACAGCCATCCGCTGTAAGTTCCAGCTGTGCGAAAAAGCCGGCCCTGGTCAGGCTGTGTGAAAACCCGAGCGGCTCTTCGAAGAGTGCGTTCCTACGTGAAATCTGAAAAGGCTTGGCTATTCAGCCAACCCAGAATCCGCGTAGAAACGCGAAATCCAGGTTGTTTTTTAACCAGCTGGACCGATCCGGAGGTTTTCACACAGCCTGCTGGTGGCCGGTTTTTTCATGCCCGTATGGTTGACACAGCTTCCTTGCCGATCGCACCAAAGCGCTTTTCGTAGGATGGGTTGAGCTTGCGAAACCCATGCGGACATGGCGATGGGTATCGCTTCGCTCAACCCATCCTACGGGGGGCTTCTTCCGGACCCTGTCACACCCCGGCGCGATTCGCGGATGAATCTCCTACGCCGCCCCACCCGCGCCATTCCCATGTAGGAGCGCGCCCTGCGCGCGAAATCGCGGGCAGGGCCCGCTCCTACAGGTCCCGAGAAGCCATGTTCGCCTGCAACGTAGGCGGACTAGGCAGCCCCCGGCAGATTGCGGAAGGCCTCCAGCACCCGCTCGCGGCTCGCCGCCAGGTCGAGCATCGGCGCCGGGTAGCCGGGCGCGCCGAACAGCCCCAGGCGCGATGGCTCGTGCAGGCTTTCGTTGTCCAGGCCGGCCAGCTCCGGCAGCCACTGGCGCAGGAAGCGCCCGTGGGGATCGAAGCGGCGCGATTGCGCCAGCGGGTTGAACAGGCGGAAGTAGGGCGCGGCGTCGGTGCCGGTGGAGGCGCTCCATTGCCAGCCACCGTTGTTCGCCGCCAGGTCGCCGTCCACCAGGTGGCGCATGAACCAGCGTTCGCCTTCGCGCCAGTCGATCAGCAGGTTCTTGCTGAGGAACATGGCGGTGAGCATGCGCAGGCGGTTGTGCATCCAGCCGGTGGCCAGCAACTGGCGCATCGCCGCGTCGATGATCGGGAAGCCGGTGCGGCCCTGCTGCCAGGCTTCCAGCTCCGCCGGCGCGTGGCGCCAGGGCAGGGCCTCGGTTGGCGCGCGGAAGGCGCGGCCGCGGCTGACCTGCGGGAAGCCGACCAGGATGTGCTTGTAGAACTCGCGCCAGAGCAGCTCGTTGATCCAGGCCACGGCGCCCGGGCCGCCACTCTCGAATTCGCCCCGGTTGTTCGCCAGTGCCGCGTGCAGGCACTGGCGCGGCGAGAGCACGCCGGCGGCCAGGTAGGCGGAGAGTTGGCTGGTGCCGTCGAGGTCCGGGCGGTCGCGTCTTTCGTGGTAGTGCGCCAGGCCATCCTCGGCGAAGCCGGCCAGGCGTTCGCCGGCGGCCTTTTCCCCGGCGGGCCAGAACTCCCGCGCCAGGGCTGCGCTGGGCGTGAAGCCGGGCAGTTCCCCTGGCACGGGGTCGCTGTCCACCTCCAGCGGCGCCTGTGCTGGCGGTACCGGCTGGCAGGCGGGCAGGGCAGTGGCCAGGCGCTGGTAGCAGAGCTTGCGGAACTGGCTGAAGACCTGGAGGTAGCCGCCGCCGCGGGTAAGCAGGCTGCCGGGGGCGAACAGCAACTGGTCCAGGTGGCTGAGGAAGCCGACGCCGGCTTCGGCCAGGCGCCGTTTCACCGCCTCGTCGCGGCGGCTTTCGTGGATTCCGTACTCCTCGTTCACTCGTACCGCGGCGATGCCCAGGCTGCGGCACAGCTGCAGCAGCACTTCCGGCGCCTGGCTCCAGGTGTCCGCCTCGCGCAGCAGCAGCGGGATGTTCAGCAGCTCCAGGTCGCGCTGCAGCGTGTGTAGGTTGCGCAGCCAGAAGTCGACCTTGTTCGGCGAATCGTCATGGGCGCGCCACTGGCCGGGGCTGAGCAGGTAGCAGGCGATCACCGGGCCGGCCTGGGCGGCGGCGGCCAGGGCGCTGTTGTCGCGCACGCGCAGGTCGCTGCGTAGCCAGAGCAGTTGGCGCCTCATTCGCCACCCCCGCCGTTGAGCAGGCCCAGGGCGTGCAGGGTGGCGCGCGCTTGTAGCGGGTCTTGCGCCAGGTGCAGGCCCGGGTGGCTTTCACGTTGCAGCTCGGCCAACTCCTGGGCATGGATGTCCACGCTGGCGCCCACCAGCAGGGTGGGGCAGATGCAGCCGGCGAGCAGGCGCGACAGCTGCGCCGGGCTCAGGCTCTGGTCGGAGTAGAGGAGCAGGGCGCGCGGGTTCAGGCGCTGCTCGACCAGGGCGATCTCGGCGCAGGACAGCGGGCCGTCGAACACCTGCACCGGGCAGCCGGCGGAGCTGGCCAGCCAGGCGCACAGCCAGTGGCCGGTTTCCCGCGGGTGTTCCGACTGGTTCACCAGCAGCAAGGGCCGGCCCTGGTGCTGGCGGTTGTAGTGGTACAGGCGGCCGCCCAGCTTGCTGCGCAGCCAGGAGTGGTAGAGCAGGCGCTCCAGGCCGCTGCCGAACTGGCCCTGCCAGCGTAGCTGGAGGTCGCGCTGCAACGGCAGCATCAGGTGCTCGCACAGTGTCTGCGCCGGGTAGATCGACAGCGCGCCGTTGAACAGCTCGTCCAGGCGCTGTTCGTCGAGCCGGGCGATGGCGCTCAGCGCCTGCTGGCGCAGGTCGTCCCAGGGCGAGTGGGTCTCGGCTGCCGCCCGCGGCGGTTCGTCGAGCAGGTCGCGCACCTTGCCCACCGCCACGCCGCGCTCCAGCCAGGTGAGCACGCGGCGGATCCGCTCCAACTGCTCGGCGGAGTACAGGCGGTGGCCCTTGGCGGTGCGCTGGGGGACGACCAGCCCGTAGCGGCGTTCCCAGGCGCGCAGCGTCACCGGGTTCACCCCGGTGCGCCGGGCCACTTCGCTGATCGGCAGCCAGCCGGCGGCCAGCGCCTGGCGATAATCGTCGGGAAGGGTGTTGCTCGGTTCAGATGGCATTGCGTAGACCCAGGGCCTCGGGGTGGGGTTGCAGGTACGCCTGGCGGGCGATGTACGGGTGCGGGTGGCGGCGGAAGTGGTGCTTGAGCAGCGCCAGGGGCACCACCAGCGGTACCTCGCCGTGGCGGTACTGTTCGATCAGCCGCTGCAGCTCGGCGCGGTCGTCCGCCCCCAGCGCGCGCTTGAGGTAGCCGGCCAGGTGCTGCAGCACGTTGCTATGGCTGCCGCGGCTGGCGCAGTGGCCCAGCGCCTGGCTGAAGGCCCGGTAGTACTGCGGGCCGAACTGCCCCGCCGGATAGCGGCCGATGTCCGCCAGCAGCCGGCCCAGTTCGGCGTACTGGCGCGGGTCGTGGGCGAGCAACTGGTACTTGTGGCGCGAGTGGAAGTCGAGGATCGCCTTGTGCGTCAGCCCTGCGCGGCACAGGGTGAGCCAGTCGAGGTGGGCGTAGACGCGGGTGACGAAGTTCTCGCGCAGGCGGGGATCGTGCAGGCGGCCTTCCTCTTCCACCGGCAGCTCGGGGCGGGCGGCGCAGAAGGCTTCGGCGAACAGGCCGCGGGCGCCGGCCATGGGCGGCTGGCCATCTTCCGCGTAGAGCTTGACGCGGTGCAGGCCGCAGGAAGGGGACTTCTGCATGAAGATGAAGCCACCCAGCTCGCTCAACTGGCCGGCCTGTTCCGCGCCATAGCGACGCAATGCCGCACTGTGGTCCAGGGTCGCATCGCGGCTATCTACCGCACTGGCCACCGCGCGTGGCTGCGTGGCCTCGCCAACCAGGCGCAGGGTAGGGCGCGGCACGCCCAGGCCGATGGCGACTTCCGGGCACAGCGGGACGAAGTCGAAGTGCCGGGCGAGGTCCTCCAGGCACAGGCGCGAAGCCTTGTGCCCGCCGTTGTAGCGGACGTTCGCGCCGAGCAGGCAGGCGCTGATGCCGAGCTTGGGCCGGGAAGGGGAGGTGGGCATGGTCTGACCCTGTACAAATAGGCTTCGCGTGTACAACTGCTTTCAGCATAGGCCGAACGTTGTACAGCCGCAAATCATTTGTACAGGGTACGGCGCCCAAGCGGGCGCCGTCGGGCTCAGAGGTGTTGCAGCAGGCGGCGGGCGGCTTCCAGGCCGCTCAGCCAGGCGCCTTCGACGCGGCCGGAGAGGCACCAGTCGCCGCAGGCGTAGATGCCCAGGTCGGCATCGGCCAGCGCGCCCAGCTGGTGCGCTTCCAGCGGCCGGGCATAGAGCCAGCGGTGGGCCAGGGCGAACACCGGTTCGGGCACCGCGCAGCCGATCATCTCGGCGAAGGTGCCCAGCAGGTGCTCGATGACGGTTTCCTTGGGCTTGTCGATGTTCTGCCGGCTCCAGCTGCTGCTGGCGTGCAGCACCCAGGTGTCCATGTGTTCGTCGCGGCCGGGCTTGCAGCGGTTGCTGGCCATCCAGGTCAGCGGGCCTTCCTGGACGAAGCAGCCTTGCACCGGCGTCTGCAGGGGCTCGGCGAAGCCCAGGGCCACGGCCCAGGTCGGCTCCATGGCGATGCTCGCCGCCGCCGCCGCCAGCTTGGGCGCGCCGGCCAGCAGCGCCGCGGCCTGCGGCGCCGGGGTGGCGACCAGGACGTGGCTGAACGGGCCGTGGTTGCAGCCTTCGGAGTCCTGCAGGTGCCAGTGCTGTTGGCCGCGGAAGACTTCGGTGATGCGGCAGGAGAAGGTGACCTGCAGCCCCTGCAGCAGCGCGCGGGTGATGGCGCTCATGCGCGGGGTGCCGACCCAGCGCGGCTGCTCGTCCGGCGACGGGCTGAGCATGCCGTCGCGGTACTGGTACAGGGCCGGGTCCCACTCGGCGACCCAGCCGGCATCGCGCCAGTGCTGGATGGCGTCGAGGAAGCGGCGGTCGCGGGCGGTGAAGTACTGGGCGCCGAGGTCGAGCGCGCCAGCATCGCTGCGCTTGCTCGCCATGCGGCCGCCGCTGCCGTGGCCCTTGTCGAAGAGCTGGACTTCCTGTCCCGCGTCGAGCAGGGCGTGGGCGGCTGAGAGTCCGGCGATTCCGGTGCCAATGATGGCAATGGGGGCGCTCATGACATGCCTCGTAGGTTGTTGTGTTCAGGTTAGCGAGTCGAACAGCCTTGTACAATCTGTTTTATTTGTATAGTTGTTCGGTCGCCGTTCGAACGGTCGAGCGGAATTTCGTCCACGCTTCGCGGCCATTCCTTCGGGGGCGTCGCGTATCGGTTCCGGCATTTACAGCGTAGACGTTCGCCACACTCGGACGGGTGCAGTAATGCAAGCGTCGTTCCCTCGTCCAGACTGATGGTAGGTGTGGGAGTTCAGCGCAAGGAGGTTCAGATGCACATCTTCATTACCGGCGGTACCGGCCTGATCGGCCGCCGCCTGTCCCGCCACTGGAGCGCCGCCGGCCATCGGCTGATAGTGCTCAGCCGCCGTCCGGAGCGCGTCGCCGAGCTTTGCGGGCGCGAGGTGCGGGGCGTTTCCAGCTTCGAGGCGGTGGGCGACGAACAGGTCGACGCGGTGGTCAACCTGGCCGGCGAGCCCATCGCCGAGCGGCCCTGGACGGCGCGGCGCAAGGCGCTGCTGTGGGACAGCCGGGTACGCCTCACCGAGCGCCTGGTGGAGTGGCTGGAAGGCCGCAGCCAGCGGCCCTCGGTGCTGATCAGCGGCTCGGCGGTCGGCTGGTACGGCGACGCCGGCGAGCGTCCGCTGGACGAAGGCAGCGCGGCGGCCGGCGAGGATTTCGCCAGCGAGCTGTGCCTGGCCTGGGAACAGATCGCCATGCAGGCAGAGGGCCTGGGCATCCGCGTGGTGCGCCTGCGCACCGGGCTGGTGCTGGCGCCGGAGGGCGGTTTCCTCGCGCGCCTGGTGCCGGCCTTCCGCTTCGGCCTGGGCGGCCAGCTGGGCAACGGCCGGCAATGGATGTCCTGGGTGCACATCGAGGACATGATCGGCCTGATCGATTTTCTCTTGCAGCTAAGCGACGCCAGCGGTCCGTATAATGCGTGCGCGCCGCAGCCGGTGCGCAACCGCGATTTCACCCGGGCCCTGGGCCAGGCGCTGCACCGCCCGACCCTGCTGGGCGTGCCGGCCTTCGCCCTGCGCACCCTGCTCGGCGAGCTGTCGCTGCTGTTGCTCGGCGGCCAGCGCGTGGAGCCTCGGCGCCTGCTGGAAGCCGGCTTCGTGTTCCGCTACAACGATCTGCCGGCCGCCCTCGCCGATGTCCTCGCGCATCGCCCGGCGGCCGCCGCCCACCGTCACTAAGGATGCTGCATGACCCTCAACGCCCTGCTGCTGGTCAACCTGGGCTCGCCGGCCTCGACGGAGGTGGCCGATGTGCGCCGTTACCTGGACCAGTTCCTCATGGACCCGTACGTCGTCGACCTGCCCTGGCCGGCGCGGCGCCTGCTGGTGTCGCTGATCCTGCGCAAGCGCCCGGAGGAGTCGGCGCACGCCTATGCCTCCATCTGGTGGGACCAGGGCTCGCCGCTGGTGGTGATCAGCCGCCGCCTGCAGCAGGTCATGCGCAAGTACTGGCCGCACGGCCCGGTGGCGCTGGCCATGCGCTACGGTCAGCCGTCCATCGAGAACGCCCTGCTGGACCTCTACGAGCAGGGCGTGCGCCAGGTGACCCTGGCGCCGCTGTACCCGCAGTTCGCCGACAGCACCACCACCACCGTCATCGAGGAGGCCCGCCGGCTGATCCGCCAACTCGGCCTGCACGGCATGCACCTGCTGGTGCTGCCGCCGTTCTACGCCGAGCCGGAATACCAGCAGGCCCTGCTGACCAGCGTGCAGCCCTACCTGGAGCAACCCTACGACCACTTGCTGCTGAGCTTCCACGGCCTGCCCGAGCGGCACATCCGCAAGCTGGTGGGCGACCGCAAGCATGACCTCGACGCCGCCGACAGCCGCCACGTGCGTCCGGAGGTCCTGGCGCTGTGCTACCGCAGCCAGTGCCTGCGCACCGCGGAGCTGTTCGCCGAGAACGCCGCCCTGGAGAAGGGCCGCTGGTCGGTGTCGTTCCAGTCGCGCCTGGGCCGCGCCAAGTGGATCGGCCCCTACACCGACGCGCAGCTGGAAGTCCTGGCGAAGCAGGGCGTGAAGCGTTTGCTGGTGATGTGCCCGGCTTTCGTCGCCGACTGCATCGAGACCCTGGAGGAAATCGGCCAGCGCGGCCGCGAGCAGTTCCTCGCCGCCGGCGGTGAGGAGCTGGTGCTGATCCCCTGCCTGAACGACCAGCAGGCCTGGGCGCTGGCGCTGGCGCGGTTGTGCGAGCGCTTGCCGGAGCCGCTCTGACGGCCGGCTTTGCGCCCGCAGGAGAGACGTCGTCGTAGGATGGGTTGAGCGAAGCGATACCCATCACCATGGCTCGGCTTTGGCCCGGCGGCTCCGGGGCTGGCCTTGGCGTTGGCTGTGGCCCCGGTGTATCGGCGGATAACCGCGAACGGTTATTCGCCCTACGTCCCGGTCGGGCCTGGCGTAGGGCGCATAACGCCTACGGCGTTATCCGCCGCTTGGCCTCGACTCCCGGCGCCTCCGGGGTTGGCCTGGGCGTTGGCTGTGGCCTCGGTGTATCGGCGGATAACCGCGAACGGTTATTCGCCCTACGTCAAGGTCGGGCCTGGCGTAGGGCGCATAACGCCTACGGCGTTATCCGCCGTTTGGCCTTGGTTCCCGGCGGCTCCGGGGCTGGCCTTGGCGTTGGCTGTGGCCCCGGTGTATCGGCGGATAACCGCGAACGGTTATTCGCCCTACGTCCCGGTCGGGCCTGGCGTAGGGCGGATAACGCCTACGGCGTTATCCGCCGCTTGGCCTGGGCTATGCCGATTCAGGGCGGCAGCCAGGCCCTACACCTTGAATTGATTCACCAGCCGCCGCTGCTGCTCCGCCAGCCTGGTCAGCTCGGCGCTGGCCTGGGAGGCTTCGTCGGCGCCGCCGGCCACCTGGTTGGCGACCAGGCCGATGTTGGCGACGTTGCGGTTGATGTCCTCGGCTACCGCGCTCTGTTCCTCGGCGGCGCTGGCGATCTGGGTGTTCATGTCGTTGATCACCGACACCGCCTGGGTGATCGACTCCAGCGCCTGGGCCGCCTCGTGGGCGTGGCGCACGCTGTCGTCGGTCTTCTCCTGGCTCTGCTGCATCACCTGCACCACTTCGCGGGTGCCGTTCTGCAGCTGCTGGATCATGCTCTGGATTTCCTCGGTGGCCTGCTGTGTCTTCTGCGCCAGGTTGCGCACTTCGTCGGCCACCACGGCGAAGCCGCGGCCCTGCTCGCCGGCCCGCGCCGCCTCGATGGCGGCGTTGAGCGCCAGCAGGTTGGTCTGCTCGGCGATGCCGCGGATGGCCACCAGGATGGCGTTGATGTTCTCGCTGTCGCGGGCCAGGGTCTGCACCACGCCGACCGCGCGACCGATCTCGGTGGCCAGGGCCTGGATCGCCGCCGAGCTGCTCTCGACGATCTGCTTGCCCTGGTGCGCGGCCTGGTCGGCGTGGCTGGCCGCTTCCGCCGCGTGGGTGGCGTTGCGCGCCACGTCCTGGGCGGTGGCGGTCATCTCGTGGACGGCGGTGGCCACCAGTTCGATCTCCGCCAGTTGCTTCTGCACGCCCTGGTTGGTGCGGATGGCGATGTCCGCGGTGTGCTCGGAGGAGTCGCTGACGTGCTGCACCGAGGTCACCACCTGGCCGATCATGCCCTGCAGCTTGCCGAGGAAGGTGTTGAAGCCGCGGGCGATGGAGCCCAGCTCGTCGGCGCGCTCGCTGGACAGGCGGCGGGTCAGGTCGCCTTCGCCCTGGGCGATGTCGTCGAGCATGCCGACCAGCTGGCGCAGCGGCCGGGCGATGCCGTGGCCCACCAGCCAGATCACCAGCAGGCCGCCGGCGGCGATGAGCAAGCCGACCAGGGTCATGCCCAGGGTGTCGGAATCGCTCTGCGCCTTGAGCGCGCCCTGCAGTTGCTTGAGTTCGCCGAACACGGCCTGGCGCGGGATTTCCAGCATCAGCGTCCAGTGCGTGCCGGTGTCGCCGATGGCGAAGGGCAGGAACACGGCGATGGTGTCGCGGGCCTCGTCCTGCTGGTACAGCGGCTGCTCGCCCTGCAGCTTGCCGAGGCTGGCGGCCTGGCTCGCGTCCAGCACCTTGCCGGCCGGCTCGCCGAGCTTGCCGGCGTCCTTGGTGTAGGCCACCAGGCGGCCGTTGGCGGAGATCAGCGCCAGCTCGCCGGCGCCGTCGTAGAGGGTGGCGTCGGCGGCCTTGAGCAGGTCCTGGATGAAGTCCAGGGACAGGTCGGCACCCACCGCGCCGCGGAACTGGCCGTCGACCATGACGGGCGCGTTGAAGGACGACATCATTACCATCCTGCCGCCCATTTCATAGGGCGCGGGGTCGATCACGCAGGGCTTGTGGCGTTCCTTCGGGCACAGGTAGTACTCGCCCTCGCGCACGCCGGTGGGCAGCACCTTCTGGCTTTCCAGGGTGTCGCCCATGGCTTCCACGGTGAGGCTGCCGTCGGCCTTGCGGTACCACCAGGGCATGAAGCGCCCGCTGGCGTCGTAGCCGGCGCCGGTCTGCCCGGCGTAGAGGCTGTCGGGGCCGGCGAAGGCGCCGGGTTCCCAGCCGGCGAAGGCGTCCAGCAGCTTGGGGTTCTGCTGCACGGTCTGGCGCAGCAGGTTGGACATCTCGCCGCGGCTGATGCCCAGCAGCGGCTTGCCTTCGGCGTCCTTGCCATCCATCAGCATGTTGGCCTGGGCCAGGCCCTTGACCACCGTCAGCGGGTATTCCAGTTCGCGCTGGATCTGGCTGGCCTGGGCACGCGCCAGGGCTACCAGGCGTTCGTTGATGACCTTCTCCAGCAGCGCCTGGGTGCGCTCCTGTACCAGTGTCTGGGTGCGCCCGCCGGCGAACAGGGCATAGAGTACCAACGCCGCCACCACAGCCAGGACACTGGCCCCGGCCAACGCCACCACGGAAAACTGGATCGACTTGAACTTCATGGCGAAATACTCGCGTACCAGGGACAGCCTGTTCCGGTGTATCGGCAGGACTTCAGAGTTTCCTTAGGAAATGCCTGTAATGGGTTGTAACGCCCTTGTGTCGTCTCCTTTGCGGAGCGGTTGCCGGCCATCGGGGGGCGGCCTACCATTGCGCGCTGTCCAAGGGAGATTGCATTGCTTCAGGAGAGCATCATGCCCAGCCTATTCCGCTTCACCGGCCTGGCCGCCGCCCTGCTCCTGGCCGGGTGCCAGCAGGTCAACACCACCAGCGGCGGCGCCGTCGGCGTCGAGCGCAAGCAGTACATGTTCAGCATGCTGTCGAGCCAGCAGGTCGACCAGATGTACTCGCAGTCGTACCAGAAGACCCTCACTGACGCGACTTCGGCGGGCAAGCTGGACAACGACAGCAGCGACGCCAAGCGCGTCAAGGCCGTGGCCGCGCGGTTGATTCCGCAGACCGGCGCGTTCCGCCAGGACGCCCCGGGCTGGGACTGGCAGGTCAACGTGATCAAGAGCGACGAGCTCAACGCCAACTGCGGCCCCGGCGGCAAGATCATCTTCTACAGCGGCCTGATCGATCAGCTGAAGCTCAGCGACGACGAGATCGCCGCGGTGATGGGCCACGAGATCGCCCACGCCCTGCGTGAGCACGGCCGCGAGCAGATGTCCCGCGCCTACGCCGTGCAGATGGGCGAGAACCTCGGCGGCGCGCTGCTGGGCCTGGGCGAGACCAGCAAGCAGCTGGCCGACCAGGTGGTGCAGTACAGCCTGACCCTGCCCAACAGCCGGCAGAACGAGACCGAGGCCGACCTCATCGGCCTGGAGCTGGCCGCCCGCGCCGGCTACAACCCCCAGGCCGCGCTGACGCTGTGGCAGAAGATGGGCCAGGCCGGTGGCGACGCGCCGCCGGAAATCCTCAGCACCCACCCGGCGGACAGCACGCGCATGGCCAACCTGCAGGCCGCCATTCCCAAGGTGATGCCGCTGTACGAGCAGGCCAAGGGCCGCAATTGACGAGCGGGGGGATCGACGCCGTCGATCCGTTGCAGCCGGCCGCCGACGCGGCCGGTTCGACCATCACCAGGGAGCGCCAGTGAAAATCGCAGTACTCGGAGCCACCGGGCTCCTCGGCCACCACGCCGCGCGCGCCATCAAGGCCGCCGGCCACCAGTTGGTGCTGGTCCATCGCCCGTCCTCGCAGATCCAGCGCCTGGCCTACCTGGAGCCGGAGTGCCGGGTCGCCGAACTGTTCGACTACAAGGGGCTGGAGCGCGCCCTGAGCGGGCTCGACGCGGTGATCTTCAGCGCCGGCTACTACCCGCAGCGGCCGCGCCGCTGGCAGGAGGAGGTGGCCAGCGCCCTGGACCAGACCAATCATTTCTACGCGGCCTGCCTGCACAACAAGGTGCCGCGCATCCTCTACGTCGGCTCGGCCTTCGCCATGCCCCCGCACCCCCAGGGCCTGCCCGGCCACGAGGGGCTGTTCTACGAGAGCCTGCCCACCGGCAAGAGCGCCTACGTGATGTGCAAGTGGGCGCTGGACGAACAGGCCCGCGAGCAGGCCCGCGGCGGCCTGCCGGTGGTGATCGGGATTCCCGGCATGGTGCTGGGCGAGCTGGACATGGGCCCGACCACCGGGCGCCTGATCACCGCCATCGGCCGCGGCGAGATGTCCCACTACGTGCCGGGGCGGCGCAACGTGATCGATGCCGGCGAAGCGGGGCGCGGCCTGCTGATGACCCTGGAGCGCGGGCGCATCGGCGAGCGCTACCTGCTCACCGGGCACAACGTGGAGATGGCCGAGCTCACCGCCACCATCGCCCACCTGCTGGGCCGCCCGGCACCGCAGCCGATGCCGCTGCACCGCGCCCGCGCGCTGGCCACCCTGGGCCGCTGGCGCTATCGCCTGACCGGCAAGCTGCCGCTACTGGACGAAACCGCCATCGAGGTGATGGCCGGCGGGCAGTTCCTCGACGGACGCAAGGCCCGCGAGGAGCTGGGCTTCGAAAGCCACGTGCCGCTGGAAGACACCCTGCAACGAGCCATCGACTGGTTCCGCGCCAACGGGTACCTGTAGGCGCAACAGTCTTGCCGACTGCGCCGGGGAATACCGTGCCTTACCGCAAACTGTAGGAGCGGGCCCTGCCCGCGAATCGCGCGCAGGGCGCGCTCCTACAGGGGAATGGTGTGGGTGGGGCGGCGCGGATCCTATCCGCGAATCGCGCCGATACGCCCGGCTATCGCGGACAAGGTCCGCTCCTACGGGGAAACTCCGTGCCTTACCGAAAACTGTAGGAGCGGGCCCTGCCCGCGATTTCGCGCGCAGGGCGCGCTCCTACAGGAGAAGGCCGCTGCCTCAGGGTAGCGCCTGCTCCGCCAGCGGGCGGTTCTGCAGGCCCATCTGGCTGCGGAAGCTTTCCATGTCGATCAGCGTGCACAGCTCCTGCAGCTTGCCGTGGCTGTTGAACAGCCACAGGGCCATGCCGGGGATGCTGACCACCTTGTCGCTGGCCGGGTAGCCGAAGGCGGGGCGGCTGATGGTGCCCACCAGGGTGCTCCAGGTGAACACCTTGTGGCCCTCGCTTATGCATTCCTCGACCACCACTTCCAGGTCGTCCATGGACGCACGGATGCCCTCGATCAGCTGCCGGTAGCCGGCGCTGTCCAGGGGCTGGGCGGAGAAGCTGCTCTTGTAGAGGAAGTCCGGGCTGTGCAGCTGGGTGGCCAGGGCCAGGCGGCCCTTGTTCCAGCTCAGGTCGATGTGCTGGCGGGCGAGGCGTTTCAGGTCCTTGTCGGTCATGGCTGTTTCCTTCAGCGAAGGGGTGACAGCTACAACTGTAGGACGATGGCGTGGCGGCAACATTGGCCGCCACGCCGGAGCGGCTGTCAGAACAGCCCGGACAGCGTGGCCGCGTGCCAGGCCGCGGCCAGACCCAGGACGGCGAAGGCACAGGCGGCCAGGCGGCGGATCAGCGCCAGCGGCAGGCGCTCGGCGGCGAAGTTGCCGGCCAGCACCACCGGCACGTTGGCCAGCAGCATGCCGATGGTGGTGCCCAGTACTACCAGCCAGAAGTGCGGGTACTGCGCGGCCAGCATCACGGTGGCGACCTGGGTCTTGTCGCCCATCTCGGCGAGGAAGAAGGCGATCAGCGTGGTGAGGAAGGGACCGAACTTCTTCAGGCCTCCCTCTTCGTCGTCATCCAGTTTGTCCGGCACCAGGGTCCAGGCCGCCACGGCGAGGAAGGAGGCGGCCAGCAGCCAGCTCAGGGCGGCTTCGGAGAAGAAGGTGGAGACCCATTTGCCCACGGCGCCGGCGGCGAAGTGGTTGACCAGGGTCGCGGCGACGATGCCGGCGATGATCGGCCAGGGCTTGCGGAAGCGCGCGGCGAGGACGAGGGCGAGCAGTTGCGTCTTGTCGCCGATTTCGGCGAGGGCAACCACCAGGATGGGGACGAACAGGGATTCCATCAGGCTTTCCTAAGGGGGCGGGTCGACTAATCACCAATGACACGCGCCATCCGCCCACCCCGGGTCGGATCGCTCGTGTCATAGGTCTTGTCAAACCCGGGCCCGACTGCTGCGGGCCTTGGGGTCGCACGCGCCATGGTCTGCGGACCAAGTGTGTTGACGCGTGCCGGGCGAGGGCGGGAACCGCTCGCGGGAGACTACTCCCCTAGGACGGGGCGCATTCTGCCCAAGTCGTCCGGCTTGGGCAAGCCCGGCGTTCAGTCGACGTCGCGGCCGGAGGTGACGTCCATCTCCTCGTAGCGGACGAAGCGGTTGCCGTTCTTCAGGCGGTAGCCCCACCAGATGACGAGGAATAGCGGCAGGCTTATGTAGGTGGCGACCAGCCCGGTCCAGTCGATCGTCTCGCCGACGAACGCCTGGTAGTTCTGCCCGAGGGTGATTGCCAGGCACAGGGCGAAGGCGAACAGCGGGCCGAAGGGGAACCACTTGGCGCGGTAGGGCAGCTCCTCCAGCTTGCCGCCCTGCAGCAGGTAGCCCTTGCGGAAGCGGTAGTGGGAGATGGCGATGCCCAGCCAGACGATGAAGCCGCACATGCCCGAGGTGTTGAGCAGCCAGGTGTAGACGGTCTTGTCGCCGATGAAGCTGGTGAGGAAGCACAGCCCGCCGACCAGCGTGGTGGCGTAGAGCGCGTAGCGTGGCACGCCGCTCTGCGAGATCTGCCGGAACAGGCGTGGCGCCTGGCCATGCAGGGCCATGGTGTAGAGCATGCGGGTGGAGGCGTACATCCCCGAGTTGCCGGCGGAGAGGATCGCCGAGAGGATCACCGCGTTCATCACCCCGGCCGCCGCGGCCAGGCCGGCGCGCTCGAAGAGCAGGGTGAAGGGTGAGGTGCTGATGTCGCTGCTGTCGGTCTTGAGCAGGTTCGGATCGGTGTAGGGGATGAGCATGCCGATGACGAAGATCGACAGGATGTAGAACATCAGGATCCGCCAGAACACCTGGCGGATGGCGATGGGGATCGACTTGTGCGGGTGCTCCGACTCGCCGGCGGCGACGCCGATCAGCTCGGTGCCCTGGAATGAGAAGCCGGCGATCATCGCCACCCCGACCATGGCCTGCAGGCCGCCGACGAAGGGCGCGTCGCCGGTGGTGAAGTTGCTGAAGCCGGGGGAGTCGATGCCGTGCATGATGCCGAAGATGCTGGCCAGGCCGATGCCGATGAAGATCACCACGGCCACCACCTTGATCAGCGCGAACCAGAACTCGCTCTCGCCGAAGCCCTTCACCGAGAAGAAGTTGAGGCCGAACATGATGGCCAGGAAGATCGCGCTCCAGTACAGGCCGGGCACGTCGGGGAACCAGAAGTTCATCACCAACTGCGCGGCCACCAGTTCCGCGGCGATGGTCACCGCCCAGTTGTACCAGTAGTTCCAGCCCATGGCGAAGCCGAAGCCTTCGTCGATGAAGCGGCTGCCGTAGGTGGAGAAGGAGCCGGAGTCGGGAATGTAGGCGGCCATCTCGCCCAGGCTGGTCATCAGGAAGAACACCATCAGGCCGATCAGCGCGTAGGCCAGCAGCGCGCCGCCGGGGCCGGCGGTGGCCACGGTGCTGCCGGAGGCGACGAACAGCCCGGTGCCGATCGAGCCGCCGATGGCGATCATGTTCAGGTGCCTGGGCTTGAGCGAACGCTTGAGGTGCGCAGGGGTCTTTTCCGGTGACTTCACGAAGGTCAGCTCGGCTTCTTTCACGGTGCTTTTCACGGCGATCCTCGGCTCGTGAGGCGCGCCGGCCCGGCGCGCCCTTTCGGTCTGGGTGGAGTGTAGTGGGGCTGCGGCGAGGCGCCCGGGCTCAGGGGCGACGGGCGCTGTAGATGCGGAAACCGTCGCCCTCGGCGAGGCTGCGGCAGGGCCCCAGGTGCTGTTCGATCAGCGGCGGGTACTTGAGGAAGCTGTTGGCCACCAGGCGCAGTTCGCCGCCCGGGCGCAGGTGTTGCGCGGCTTCGCGCAGCAGGCGTTCGCTGGCCTGGTAGTCGGTGTGCACGCCCTGGTGGAAGGGCGGGTTGCTGACGATGGCGGCCAGGCCGGCCGGCGCCGCGTCGATGCCGTCGCCGCCGATCACCTCGCCTTCCAGGCCATTGGCGGCGAGGGTCAGGCGGCTGCTCTCCAGGGCGAAGGCGTCGACGTCGAGCAGGCTCAGGCGGCTGCCCGGGTAGCGGCGCTTGAGCACCGCGCCGAGCACGCCGGCGCCGCAGCCGAAGTCCAGCACCTGGCCTTCGGGCAGGCCGTCCAGGTGTTCCAGCAGCAGGGCGCTGCCGCGATCCAGGCGGCCATGGCTGAACACGCCGGGCAGGGTGACCACCTGCAGTTCGCCGTCGGCCAGGGCCAGCGTGTAGCGCAGGGCCAGGGCGTGCAGGTCGGGGCAGGGCAGGGCGCCGTCGATGGCGGCGTGCCACAGCTGGCAGTGCCGCGCGCTGTCGAGCTTGGCGGCCTTGGCCAGGGCGCCGAGCTGCCTGGCGGCGCGCTCGACGCCGGCGCGTTTCTCGCCCACCAGGTACAGCTGGCCGCCGGGCACGCGGCTGGCCAGGGCGGCCAGCAGGTAGTCGGTCAGCTCGCGGGACTTGGGCAGGAACAGCACGGCGGCGTCGAACCCGCCCTCCGGCGGCGTCACGCCGAAGTGGCAGCGCCCCGGATAGCGGCCGTCCAGTTGCCGCTGCTCGCCGGCATGCCAGCTCCAGCCCAGGGCTTGCGGCAGCTCGCCGAGCAGGCCGTCGGCGGGCAGGCCGGCCAGCAGCACGCGGCCGGCGAAACGTTCGATCTGGCGCAGCAGCACCTCGCTGGTGGGGGCGTTGGACATGCGGCCTCCTGAAAAAGGGCGCGAGTTTAGCACTTCGCGCTTCAGTCGACCCGCCGCAGCTTGTCGCCGCGGAAGAAGGCCGCGGCGTTGTCCGTCACCTGGCCGACGATGCGCTGCCGCGCCTCGCGGCTGCCCCAGGCGTTGTGCGGGGTGACGATCAGCCGCGGGATGTCGCCGGCCAGCAGCGGGTTGCCGTCCTTCGGCGGCTCGACGCTGAGCACGTCGGTGGCGGCGCCGCCCAGGTGGCCGCGGCGCAGGGTGTCGGCCAGGGCCTGCTCGTCGATCAGGCCGCCGCGGGCGGTGTTGACGATGAAGGCGCCGGGCTTCATCAGGTCCAGTTCGCGCTGGCCGATCATCCCGCGGGTCTGCTCGGTCAGCGGGCAGTGCAGGCTGATGGCGTCGACCTGCGGCAGCAGCTCGTCCAGCGCCAGGCGGTCGGCGCGCGGCGGGCGGCCAGGAAGTTGGCCGAGCAGCACGCGCATGCCGAAGGCTTCGGCCAGGCGGGCCACCGCGCCGCCCAGCTCGCCATGGCCGAGCAGGCCGAGGGTCTTGCCTTCCAGCTCGACGATGGGGAAGTCCAGCAGGCAGAACTGGGTGGACTGCTGCCAGCGCCCGGCGCGGACCGCCGCCTGGTAGTCGGGCAGCCGGGTGGCCAGGGCGAGCAGCAGCAGGATGGCGTGCTGGGCCACCGAAGCGGTGCCGTAGCCCTGGCAGTTGGCCACGGCGATGCCGCGCTCGCGGGCGGCAGCCAGGTCGACGTTGTTGGTGCCGGTGGCGGTGACCAGGATCAGCTTGAGGTCCGGGCACTGGGCCAGGGTTTCGGCGCTGATGGGCGCCTTGTTGCTGATGGCCACGTTGGCCTCGCGCAGGCGCCCGGCGATCTCGTCCGGGGCGCTGGCGGGGTGCAGGACCAGCTCGCCGAAGGCCTGGCGCAGGGGTTGCAGGTCGAGGTCGCCGAGGTCGAGGGAGGCGGTGTCGAGGAAGACGGCGCGAGTGCTGTTCATCGCTGGCTGTACCTTTTGCGGGAAGCGGGGCTGACGTAAGGTTGCCAGCCTGACAGCGTTAATCCCACCCCTGCGGAGGTTGCATGTACTGGACGGAATTTTTCACCGTGGCGCTGATCCACCTGCTGGCGGTGGCCAGCCCGGGCCCGGACTTCGCCGTGGTGGTGCGCGAGAGCGTCACCCACGGCCGCCGCGCCGGCACCTGGACGGCGCTGGGCGTGGGCTGCGCCATTTCCATCCACGTGACCTACTCGCTGCTGGGCATCGGCCTGATCGTTTCGCAGTCGATCATGCTGTTCAACACCCTCAAGTGGCTGGCCGCGGCCTACCTGTTCTACATCGGCATCAAGGCCTTGCGCGCCAAACCCAGCGGTGGCGACGGCAGTGTGACGGCTGCTGCGCCGAGCGAACGCACCCCGCGCGGCGCCTTCGTCGCCGGCTTCGTCACCAACGGCCTGAACCCCAAGGCCACGCTGTTCTTCCTCTCGCTGTTCACCGTGGTCATCAACCCGCACACCCCGGTGCTGGTGCAGGCCGGCTACGGCGTCTACCTGGCCTGCGCCACCGCGGCCTGGTTCAGCTTCGTGGCGCTGCTGTTCAGCCAGCAGCGCGTGCGCGCCGGCTTCGCCCGCATGGGGCACTGGTTCGACCGGATGATGGGGGTGGTGCTGGTGGGGTTGGGGGTCAAGCTGGCGCTCACCGAGTTGCGCTGAGGGTTAGGGGCCGCCTTTCGTAGGGGCGAGCTTGCTCGCGGATGGTGTTTGGCTGGGGCTTTGGGGGTTGCGCTTTAGAGCGCCCTCTCCCTAACCCTTTCCCTGAAGGGAGAGGGGACCGTTCGGTGTGTTCGGTTGCTTCGGCGTTAGCCGGCTTGTACCGATTACCCGGCTAACACCAAATCCTTTCTCGGCACGGACAAGCTCCCTCTCCCTTCAGGGAGAGGGCTGGGGAGAGGGGCTCTCAAGCAGCCGAGAATCGCGACAGCCCTGTCCGCGATATCACGCGCAGGGGAATGGCATACACAGCGGCTCGCACGGAGCCGAAACGAAAAGGGCGCGACCGAAGTCGCGCCCTTTGCGTTTCCGGTAACAGCGTTACAGCAACTCGACGGCCACCGCGGTGGCTTCGCCGCCGCCGATGCACAGCGAGGCCACACCGCGCTTGCCGCCCTTGTTCTGCAGGGCGTTGATCAGGGTGACGATGATCCGCGAGCCGGTGGAGCCCACCGGGTGGCCCTGGGCGCAGGCGCCGCCGTAGACGTTGACCTTGGCGTGGTCCAGGCCGTGCTCGCGCATGGCCAGCATGGTGACCATGGCGAAGGCTTCGTTGATCTCGAACAGGTCGACGTCGTCCTTGTTCCAGCCGGTCTTCCTGAACAGGTTGGTCATGGCGCCGATGGGGGCCAGGGTGAATTCGCTCGGGTCCTGGCTCTGGGTGGCGTGGCCGACGATCTTCGCCAGCGGCTTGAGGCCGCGGCGGGCGGCTTCCTCGGCGGTCATCAGGACCAGCGCGCTGGCGCCGTCGGAGATGGAGCTGGCGTTGGCCGCGGTGATGGTGCCGTCTTTCTTGAAGGCGGGTTTCAGGCTGGGGATCTTGTCCAGGTTGGCGGTCAGCGGCTGTTCGTCGTCCTTCACCACCACCTCGCCCTTGCGGGTGGTGACGGTGACCGGGACGATCTCGCTGGCCAGCGAGCCATCCTGGATGGCGGCCTGGGCGCGCTTGAGCGATTCGATGGCGTAGGCGTCCATCTCTTCGCGGGTGATGCCGTTGCTGTCCGCGGTGTCCTGGGCGAAGGAGCCCATCAGGCGGCCAGTGCGGGCGTCTTCCAGGCCGTCGAGGAACATGTGGTCCTTGATCTCGGCGTGGCCCATGCGCAGGCCGGTGCGGGCCTTTTCCAGCACGTAGGGGGCGTTGGACATGCTTTCCATGCCGCCGGCGACCATCACCTTGTTGGTGCCGGCCTTGAGCAGGTCGTGGGCCAGCATCACCGCCTTCATGCCCGAACCGCACAGCTTGTTGATGGTGGTGCAGCCGGTGGCGGCGGGCAGGCCGGCGTTGAGCGCCGCCTGTCGGGCCGGGCCCTGCTTCAGACCGGCGGGCAGCACGCAGCCCATGATCACTTCCTCGACATCGCCGGCCTCGATGCCGGCGCGGGCGACTGCTTCGCGGATGGCGATGGCGCCCAGGTCGACGGCGGAAACGCCGGCCAGGCTGCCCTGGAAGCCGCCCATAGGAGTGCGGGCGCCGCTGACGATGACGATTTCGGACATGGAAACTACCTCTTGGCTTTTGTTCTCGGGGTGTTCTGGAGGCTCGGCCGTGAACGACCGGGTGGCGGCGATTCTAGCGCGTGACCGGATCAGGCCAAAGAGTCACCCGCAAATCACTCTTTGGATGGATGATTGGTCATGGTTGCGCCTCTACAGTCACCGGCATCGACTCCCATGAAGGTCCCACAGGTAAGCCGAACATGCTCAAGACCCGTCTCCTCCCCGCTGCGAGCAATGCCTACCAGTACCCGTTGCTGATCAAGAGCCTGCTGCTGTCCGGCGCGCGCTACGAAAAAAGCCACGAGATCGTCTACCGCGACCTGGTGCGCTACAACTACGCCACCTTCAACGAGCGCGTCGCGCGCCTGGCCAACGTGCTCACCGAGGCCGGCGTGCAGGCCGGCGACACCGTGGCGGTGATGGACTGGGACAGCCATCGCTACCTGGAGGCGATGTTCGCCATCCCGATGATCGGCGCGGTGCTGCACACCATCAACATCCGCCTTTCGCCGGAGCAGATCCTCTACACCATGAACCATGCCGAGGACCGCTTCGTGCTGGTCAACGCCGAGTTCGTGCCGCTCTACCAGGGCATCGCCGGGCAACTGACCACGGTGCAGAAGACCCTGCTGCTGACCGATGGCGCCGACAAGAGCTGCGCACTGGCCGACTGCATCGGCGAGTACGAGACGCTGATGGCCGCGGCCAGCCCGCGCTACGCCTTCCCCGACTTCGACGAGAATTCGGTGGCCACCACCTTCTACACCACCGGCACCACCGGTAACCCCAAGGGCGTGTACTTCACCCACCGCCAGTTGGTGCTGCACACCCTGGCCATGGCCTCGACCATCGCCAGCCTGGACAGCATCCGCCTGATGGGCAACAGCGACGTGTACATGCCGATCACGCCGATGTTCCACGTGCACGCCTGGGGTACTCCCTACGTGGCCACCATGCTCGGTATCAAGCAGGTGTACCCGGGGCGTTACGACCCGGAACTGCTGGTCGAGCTGTGGAAACGCGAGAACGTCACCTTCTCCCACTGCGTGCCGACCATCCTGCAGATGGTGATGAACGCCAAGGCCGCCCAGGGCGTGGACTTCAAGGGCTGGAAGATCATCATCGGCGGCAGCGCGCTGACCCGCTCGCTGTACGAGGCGGCCCAGGCCCGCGGCATCCAGCTGACCGCGGCCTACGGCATGTCCGAGACCTGCCCGCTGATCTCCTGCGCCTACCTCAACGACGAGCTCCTGGCCGGCAGCGAGGACGAACGCACCACCTACCGGATCAAGGCCGGCGTGCCGGTGCCGCTGGTGGACGCGGCGATCATGGACGAGCACGGCCAACTGCTGCCGGCCGACGGCGAGTCCCAGGGCGAGCTGGTGCTGCGTTCGCCCTGGCTGACCCAGGGCTACTTCCGCGAGCCGCAGAAGGGCGAGGAACTCTGGGCCGGCGGCTGGATGCACACCGGCGACGTGGCCACCCTCGACGGCATGGGCTTCATCGACATCCGCGACCGCATCAAGGACGTGATCAAGACCGGCGGCGAATGGTTGTCCTCGCTGGAGCTGGAAGACCTCATCAGCCGTCACCCGGCGGTGCGCGAAGTGGCGGTGGTGGGGGTGCCGGACCCGCAATGGGGCGAGCGCCCGTTCGCCCTGCTGGTGCTCTTCGAGGGCCAGCAGCTGGACGCCAAGGGGCTGAAGGAACACCTCAAGCCTTTCGTCGAACAGGGCCACATCAACAAGTGGGCGATTCCTTCGCAGATCGCCGTTGTTACTGAAGTTCCCAAGACCAGCGTGGGCAAGCTGGACAAGAAGCGCATCCGTGTGGATATCGCTCGTTGGCAGGAGTCCGGCAGCGAATTCCTCTCCGCCCTGTAAGCCCTTCCCTACAGGCTGCGTCCCCCGAGCAAGCGCTTGGCACGGGGCGCGGCCTCTGCTAATCCTTCCTGCGAGCCGTCTAGCTTGCGGCTCGTTGCCGCAGCGACGCGCTAAATCACACTTTCGAGGGATCAAGCCCGCCGGGGGGCTGGCTATAGTCGCTGCCACTCATAACAAAAAACACACATGGAGTAGCGTCGATGACACAAATGAAGAAGATCTGGCGCCTGGCTCGTTTGCCACTGGCCGTCAGCCTGGCTTCCACGCTTGCCACCCCCGCTTCGGCGGTCACCTTCAACATCGGCGAGATCGAGGGCTCCTTCGACTCCAGCCTGTCGGTCGGCGCCAACTGGTCGACGCAGAATCCGGACAAGAACCTGATCGGTTCCAACAACGGCGGTCACGGCCTGTCGCAGACCTCCGACGACGGCCACCTGAACTACAAGGCCGGCAAGACCTTCTCGAAGATCTTCAAGGGCATCCACGACCTGGAGCTGAAGTACGGCGACACCGGCGTGTTCCTGCGCGGCAAGTACTGGTACGACTTCGAGCAGAAGGACGAGAGCACCGAGTTCAAGCCGCTCAGCGACAGTGGCCGCAAGACCGCCGCCAAGGCTTCCGGCGCCGAGCTGCTGGACGCCTTCATCTATCACAAGTACAGCATCGCCGACCTGCCGGGCAACGTGCGCCTGGGCAAGCAGGTGGTGAACTGGGGCGAGAGCACCTTCATCCAGGGCGGCATCAACTCGATCAACCCGTTCGACGTCACCGCGCTGCGCCGTCCTGGCTCCGAGATCAAGGAAGCCCTGGTGCCGGTGAACATGTTCTACCTGTCGCAGAACCTCACCGACAACCTCTCCGCCGAAGGCTTCTACCAACTGGAGTGGGACCAGACGGTGGTGGACAACTGCGGCACCTTCTTCTCCCAGCCGGACGTGATCGCCGACGGCTGCACCGACAACCTGCGCGTGCTGACCAATGCCCAGGCGCTGGGGGCGGGGAACGTGGCGCTGGCCAAGCAGTTCGGCGTGGACGTCAACAACGAGGGCGCCCTGGTGCGCCGCGGGCCGGACCGCGATGCCCGCGACAGCGGCCAGTACGGCCTGTCGCTGAAGTACTACGCCGACGCCCTGAACACCGAGTTCGGCGGCTACTACATGAACTACCACAGCCGCCTGCCGATCTTCAGCGGCCGCGGCGCTTCCCAGTCCATCTACAACCTGGCCAACTCCCTCAGCGGCACCCCGCTGCAAGCCTTCGCCCCGCTGCTGGTGGCGGGCAACTCCTCGTACTTCGTCGAGTACCCGGAAGACATCCACCTGTATGGCCTGAGCTTCTCCACCACGCTGCCCACCGGCACGGCCTGGCAGGGCGAGATCAGCTACCGGCCCAACGCCCCGGTGCAGCTGAACACCACCGACATCCTGTTCTCCGGCGTGGTGCCGCTGGGCGGCGTGTACGGCAACGCTTCGGTGCTCGAGGGGGTTCCGGACACCGACCTGCACGGCTACCGCCGCAAGGAAATCACCCAGCTGCAGACCACCTTCACCCACTTCTTCGACCAGGTCATGGGCGCCGAGCGTCTGACCCTGGTGGGCGAGGTGGGCTGGACCCACGTCGGCGGCCTGGAAAGCACCTCCAAGGCGCGCTACGGCCGCGACCCGGTATTCGGCCCCGGCCCGCTCCCGGCGACCGGCAACCTGAACACCTGCCAGGTGCTGAACAACTCGACCCTGGGCAGCGCGCCGAAGAACAACCTGTCGCGCAACTGCGAGAACGACGGCTTCACCACCGCCGACTCCTGGGGCTACCGCATGCGCGCCATCTGGGACTACAACGACGTGTTCGCCGGGGTGAACCTCAAGCCCAACGTGGCCTGGTCCCACGACGTAGACGGCTATTCGCCCGGCCCGGGCGGCAACTTCGAGGAAGGCCGCAAGGCGATCAGCCTGGGCGTCGACGCCGACTACATGAACACCTACACCGCGAGCCTTTCCTACACCAACTACTTCGACGGCAAGTACTCCACCCTGGTCGACCGCGACTTCGTCGCGCTCAGCTTCGGCGTGAACTTCTAAGCGGCACCCGCGCCCCGCCCGGGCCCGGGCGGGGCGCCAGCAGACAGAGATCGCGAGCGCGGCGGCGCGGCCGCCGCGCGAGCAGTAACGACTCATCGAGGACGACGCGATAATGAGAACAACAAAGAGACTGCTGCAAACCGGCGCACTGGCCCTGGGCCTGAGCCTGCTGGCCACCCAGGTGATGGCTGCGGTGTCCGCCGCCGACGCCGCCAAGCTGGGCACCACCCTGACCCCGGTCGGCGCCGAGAAGGCCGGCAATGCCGACGGCAGCATTCCCGCCTGGACCGGCGGCCTGCCGAAGAACGCCGGCGCCGTGGACAGCAAGGGCTTCCTCGCCGACCCCTTCGCCAGCGAGAAGCCGCTGTTCACCATCACCGCGCAGAACGTCGAGCAGTACAAGGACAAACTGACCCCCGGCCAGCTGGCCATGTTCAAGCGCTACCCCGACACCTACAAGATGCCGGTGTACCCGTCGCACCGCACCGCCACCCTGCCTGACTCGGTGCTCGAAGCGACCAGGAAGAACGCCACCGCCACCAACCTGGTGCAGGGCGGCAACGGCCTGCAGAACTTCCAGACCGCCAACCCCTTCCCGATCCCGCAGAACGGCCTGGAAGTCATCTGGAACCACATCACCCGCTACCGCGGCGGCCACGTGCGCCGTCTGGTGACCCAGGCCACCCCGCAGGTCAACGGCAGCTACTCGCTGGTGTACTTCCAGGACGAGTTCGTGTTCCGCACCGACCTGAAGGACTACGACCCGAGCAAGCCGAGCAACGTGCTGTTCTACTTCAAGCAGCAGGTCACCGCCCCGGCGCGCCTGGCCGGTAACGTGCTGCTGGTGCACGAGACCCTCGATCAGGTCAAGGAACCGCGCCTGGCATGGCTCTACAACGCCGGCCAGCGCCGTGTGCGCCGCGCCCCGCAGGTGTCCTACGACGGCCCCGGCACCGCCGCCGACGGCCTGCGCACCTCGGACAACCTGGACATGTACAACGGCGCGCCGGACCGCTACGACTGGAAGCTGGTGGGCAAGCAGGAGCTGTACATCCCGTACAACAACTACAAGCTCGACGATCCCAAGCTGAAGTATGCGGACATCATCAAGCCCGGCCACCTCAACCAGGACCTGACCCGCTACGAGCTGCACCGCGTCTGGCATGTGGTCGCAACCCTGAAGGCCGGCGAGCGCCACATCTACGCCAAGCGTGACTTCTACATCGACGAGGACACCTGGCAAGCCGCCGAGATCGACCATTACGACGGCCGCGGCACCCTGTGGCGCGTAGCCGAGGCCTTCTCGCAGTACTACTACAACAACCAGGTACCGTGGTACACCGCGGAAACCCTGTACGACCTGCTCTCCAGCCGCTACCTGGTGCTGGGCCTGAAGAACGAGGAGAAATCCGCCTACGACTTCAACTACAGCGCCTCTGAAAGCGACTTCACCCCCGCAGCGCTGCGTCAGGAAGGCGTGCGCTAAGTCGAGTCGCCTTGCTGAAAGCCGGCCTTCGGGCCGGCTTTTTCATGGGCCCGGGGTGGCTACGGTGGCGTGGCAGAATGCCGCTATACTCACGGCAAAACGCCGCCATGGGTGAGCCCTTGCCTCACGCGTACCGCAACCTGCTCGACGACGAAGAGATCGAGGCGCTGCTGGAAATCACCGTCCGTCCCGAGCGCCCCCCGACGGTGCTGCTGGTGGACGACGACCCGCAGGTGCTCGCCGAGATGCGCGAGCTGATCGAAAGCGCCGACCTGCAATGCCTGACCGCGAGCAACAGCGCCCAGGCCCTGCGCCGTATCGGCCGCGACGAATCGGCCATCGACCTGCTGGTCACCGACCTGTGCATGGAAGGCGAGGGCGCCGGCCTGGAGCTGATCCGCCAGCTCCACGCCCGGGGCACCTTCCTGCCGATCATCGTGCTCTCCGGCACCACCCGCGCCCGCGACGTGGTCGAGGCGATGCGCCTGAACGTGCTGGACTTCCTGCTCAAGCCGGTGGAGCCGGAGGAGTTTCTGCGGACGCTCAAGCGTTGCCTGTGAGGCCCCTGGTCATCTCCGCTACGGGGGAGGAACACCGCGCTTTCCCGGCTACCTGTAGGAGCGGGCCCTGCCCGCGATTCGCGCGCAGGGCGCGCTCCTACATGGGAATGGCGCGGGTGGGGCAGCGTAGGAGCGGATCTCATCCGCGAATCGCACCGGGATGGCCGGTTATCGCGGACAAGGTCCGCTCCTTGGGGGGAGGAACACCGCGCTTTCCCGGCTACCTGTAGGAGCGGGCCATGCCCGCGATTCGCGCGCAGGGCGCGCTCCTACATGGGAACGGCGCGGGTGGGGCAGCGTAGGAGCGGATCTCATCCGCGAATCGCGCCGGGATGGCCGGTTATCGCGGACAAGGTCCGCTCCTACGGGGGGAGGAACACCGCGCTTTCCCGGCTACCTGTAGGAGCGGGCCCTGCCCGCGATTCGCGCGCAGGGCGCGCTCCTACATGGGAATGGCGCGGGTGGGGTAGCGTAGGAGCGGATCTCATCCGCGAATCGCGCCGATACGTCCGGCCATCGCGGACAAGGTCCGCTCCTACGGGGGGAGGACCGTGCTTCCCGGCTACCCTACATTGCAGGTGAGCACGGCTTTTCGTGGGAGCGAGCTTGCTCGCGAACATGTCCGCGCGGCGGAATCCCTTCGTACTGGTTACAACGCCTGCGCCTTGAAGGTATCGCACTTGCCCGGCGAGCCCGAGTCGAAGCCGAGCTTGAACCAGCGCATGCGCTGCGCCGAGGTGCCGTGGGTGAAGGAGTCCGGCACCACGGTGCCGCGCGACTGCTTCTGCAGGCGGTCGTCGCCGATGGCGTTGGCGGCGTTCAGCGCGCTTTCGATGTCGCCCGGCTCCAGCCATTGCAGGCGCTTCTGGGCGTTGTTGGCCCATACGCCGGCGAAGCAGTCGGCCTGCAGCTCCAGGCGCACCGACAGGCCGCTGGCGCCCTCCATGGGCGCGCCGCGGCGGCGCGCGGCCTCGACCTTGGCCGAGATGCCCAGCAGGTTCTGCACGTGGTGGCCGACCTCGTGGGCGATCACGTAGGCGCGGGCGAAGTCGCCGGCGGCAGAGAAGCGCTGCTCCATCTCGCGGAAGAAGCCCAGGTCCAGGTACACCCGGTGGTCGCCGGGGCAGTAGAACGGGCCCACCGCCGAGGAGGCGAAGCCGCAGGCGGAGTTCACCCCGCCGTTGAACAGGATCAGCTTGGGCTGCTCGTACTGGGCGTTGCTGTGGGCGAAGATCTGCCCCCAGGTGTCCTCGGTGTCGCCGAGCACGGCGCGCACGAAGTCCACCTGCGGGTCGGCGCCGGTCGCCGGGCGGCCCTGCACCTGCGGGCGCGCCGGGGCCTGGCCGGCGTCCATCTGGCCGAGCAGGCTGCCGAGGATCTGCATCGGGTCCTGGCCCATCAACAGGCCGACCACCACCACGATGGCCACCCCGCCCAGGCTCAGGCCGCGGCCGCCGATGCGCATGCCACCGCCGCTGTCGTCGCGGGCATCCACCACGTTGTCGCTGCGTCGTCCTTTGCGCCAGAGCATGGCGTCTTCTCCTGAAAGTTCGTGGATTGAGTGTCGTCGGCGCCCGGCCGACCCGCCAGGCCGGCCGTCAGGCCAGCGCGCAGAGCAACTGGGCGTGGGCCAGCAGTTGCACCTTGCCGCCCACCTGCACCTGGTCGTCGTCGCCGACGCGCACTTCCAGCAGGCTGGGGCGACCGGCGAAGCGGCCCTGGTTCAGCTCGAAGGTCTCGCCGCGACGGGCCTTGCCCAGCTCCACCAGGTAGGCGGCGACCGGGCCGGCGGCGCTGCCGGTGGCGACATCCTCGACCAGCCCGGCGTTGTCCCAGGTGCGGCCCTCGCGGTTATCCACATCCAGCAGGAAGACGAAGGCCGCGCCCAGGGCGGCCAGGCGCTCGCCCAGCTCGGCGCGCTGACGGATGCGCCCGAGAGCCTCGCTGCGCACCGGCAGCAGCACGTAGGGCAGGCCGGTGCTGATCACCTGCGCCGGGTAGTCGGCGAGGTCGCCCGCGTTCAGCGAGAAGGCTTCGGCGAACCAGCGACGTTCCTCCGCGTCGAGCACGGCGCCGAACTGCGCCTGGCCCTGGTTCATCTGCGCGATGAAACCGTTGCCGTGGCGGCGGGTGGTGAGGTTCACGTCCCTGGTCGCCAGCTGCAGCGTCCAGTGCTCCTGTTCGCCACGCTGGTGGATGTGGTGCAGCAGCGCGGCGGCGCCCAGCAGCGGGTGGCCGGCGAAGGGCAGTTCTTCCTCGGGAGTGAAGATGCGCGCGGCGTAGGTGTCCAGCTCGGCGCTGGGGAACAGGAAGATGCTCTCGAACTGGCGCAGCTCCTGGGTCAGCGCCTGCAGCGTGGCGTCGGCCAGGCCGCGCGCGTCGGCGAACACCGCCAGGCCGTTGCCGGCCAGCGGGCGGTCGGCGAACACGTCGAGTTGCCAGTAATGCAGAAAGGACATGGTGCTCCCGTGGAAAGTAGGGCTCGACAGCGAGCCTAGCGGCGGATATGTTCGCCGACAAGAAAAGCCCAGCTTTTCAGGCCACCGCAGTGGCCGGCGTCGCTCGGACGGTTCCGGGCGCTTACGTTCACCGAGGAAATCATGACTGAACCCCGTTCAGCACGCCGTTTCGCGCGTATCGACCGTCTCCCGCCCTACGTCTTCAACATCACCGCCGAACTGAAGATGGCCGCCCGCCGCCGCGGCGAGGACATCATCGATCTGTCCATGGGCAACCCCGACGGCGCCACCCCGCCGCACATCGTCGAGAAGCTGGTGCAGGTCGCCCAGCGCGAAGACACCCACGGCTACTCCACCTCCCGCGGCATTCCGCGCCTGCGCCGGGCGATCTCGCACTGGTACAAGGAGCGCTACGCGGTGGACATCGACCCGGAAACCGAGGCCATCGTCACCATCGGCTCCAAGGAAGGCCTGGCGCACCTGATGCTGGCCACCCTGGACCACGGCGACAACATCCTGGTGCCGAACCCCAGCTACCCCATCCACATCTACGGCGCGGTGATCGCCGGCGCCCAGGTGCGCTCGGTGCCGCTGGTGCCGGGCATCGACTTCTTCAACGAGCTGGAGCGGGCGATCCGCGAGTCGATCCCCAAGCCGAAGATGATGATCCTCGGCTTCCCCTCCAACCCCACCGCGCAGTGCGTGGAGCTGGACTTCTTCGAGCGCGTGGTGGCCCTGGCCAAGCAGTACGACGTGCTGGTGGTGCACGACCTGGCCTACGCCGACATCGTCTTCGACGGCTGGAAGGCGCCGTCGATCATGCAGGTGCCGGGGGCCAAGGACATCGCGGTGGAGTTCTTCACCCTGTCCAAGAGCTACAACATGGCCGGCTGGCGCATCGGCTTCATGGTCGGCAACCCGGAACTGGTCTCGGCGCTGGCGCGGATCAAGAGCTACCACGACTACGGCACCTTCACCCCGCTGCAAGTGGCCGCCATCGCCGCCCTGGAAGGCGATCAGCAGTGCGTGCGCGACATCGCCAGCCAGTACCAGGCGCGCCGCGACGTGCTGGTGAAGGGCCTGCACGAGGCCGGCTGGATGGTCGAGAACCCCAAGGCGTCGATGTACGTCTGGGCGAAGATCCCCGAGCCCTATGCGCACCTGGGCTCGCTGGAGTTCGCCAAGAAGCTGCTGAAGGACGCCAAGGTGTCGGTGTCGCCGGGTATCGGCTTTGGTGACTATGGCGACGACCATGTGCGCTTTGCGTTGATCGAGAACCGTGATCGCTTGCGCCAGGCGGTGCGGGGGATCAAGGCGATGTTCCGGGCGGATGGGGTGTTGCCGAAGGCCAAGGTGGCTGAATAAGGCGGGAATGAAGAGAAGCGGCCGGTTGGTCGCCCCTTTTTGTTTGTGGGGGAGGGGCGGAAGGGCTTGGTGGAGGACTGGAGAGCGCCCTCTCCCTAACCCTCTCCCTGAAGGGAGAGGGGACCGTTGGGCAGGGTTGGATGTCGTGGCGTTAGCCGGCAACGCCGGAGGTTTCCGGCTGAAACCATTCCTTCTCTCGGCACGGACTAGCCCCCTCTCCCTTCAGGGAGAGGGCTGGGGAGAGGGAGCGGAGTTGATCCCAGGCTCCAAAGCAGCAGGGATACTCCAAGCTCCCCTCAACGCCCCGGATAATCCGCCAACACCACCGCCTTCCCATCCTTGCCCAACCCCAGCACCTGGTAGGCATCGTAACGCCCACCCATCTCCATCCCCGGCGAGCCCATGGGCATCCCCGGCACCGCCGCGCCCACCAGGTCGGCGCGCTCGCGCAGCTTGAGCACTTCGCTGGCTGGCACGTGGCCTTCGACGAACTTGCCGTCGATCACCCCGGTGTGGCACGAGCCCATGGTGTAGGGCACGCCCAGGCGCGTCTTCACCGCGCTCATGTCCGCCTCGACGTGGTCGTTGACCGTGAAGCCGTTGGCCTGCAGGTGCTTGATCCAGTCCTTGCAGCAGCCGCAGTTGACGTCGCGGTGCACGTCGATGGTCAGCGGCTCGGCGGCCTGGGCGGTGCCGGCGAGGAGGGCGGCGAGAAGGAGGATGCGGCGCATGGGAAGCTCCTGTCAGAACGAAATCCGTGGAGCATACTCTCAGGGACGGCGGTGCCCGTCCCTGCTCTGTATCAGCTTATGACGCCGCCGGCGAACTCGGCGTGCCGAGCAAGGTCTGTGTCCTTTATCCATCTTCATTTTGCCGAGGGCTGACGGGCCCCAGGAGGAACAGGATGCTCTTCGCCCGCTTCGTCTTGCTGCTACAGGCCTTGGTGTGGGCCGGCCTGGGCCTGCTGTACTGGGTGCGCCCCTACGAGATGGCCAACCTCAGCGGCATGCTGCTGATGGAACCGGAATCGGTCAGCGACGCCCAGGTGTTCTACGGCGGCCACCAGTTCGCCCTGGCGCTGTTCCTGCTGTTCGCCCTGCGCCGCCGCGAGCTGCTGCGCGCCGGGCTGATCCTGGTGGTGCTGGTGCAGCTCACCCTGACCCTGTCGCGGCTGCTCATCGCCTGGTCCTCGGGCCTGGGCATCGACACCGACGCCACCCTCTACGGCCTGGTCTACCGCGGCAGCGTGTCGCTGCTGGCGATCTTCGCCCTGTACTGGCTGGAGCGCGGCCGGCGCGAGCCGGAGCCGGCCGAACCGCTGCCGGAGGCGCCGGTGGAGAAGGTGCGCGACGCCGACTTCGAAGGGCTCTGAAACAAGGTCCGAATGACTCTGCGGCGAGTCAGGATGACTCCGCCGGATGATGTCATTTAGACTCTGTTATCGCGCCAGCCCTTGATTCATGGGCCCTCGGGAGCTGGCACGCTTGCTGTAATGGCTTGGCTACCTTCAAACGCCAATGGAGCGATCATGAAAGTAGCGAGCCTGTGTGCAATGGGTGTGGTGCTGTTGTCCTGCGCGGTGGCGCAGGCGGACCAGGTGGTGGCTGAACGGCCGGACAACACGGTCGGCGGCGGTTTCGGCGCGGGCAGCGGGGTGCTGATCGGCGGCGCCCTGGGCGGGCCCTTCGGCGCGCTGGCGGGGGCCGGCATCGGCTGGTTGGCCGGCAGCAGCGTGCAGCAGGCCAGCGGCGCCAGCCAGAAGGCCTACGTGGTACAGGCGGAGGACGGCGGCCAGCGCACCGTGCGTTCGCCCAACGCCGAGTTCCAGGTGGGCCAGCGCGTGGAGGCCGACGGTATCCGCCTGCGCGCCGCGAACTGACGCGCATCCGCACGGCGCCGCTGGGGCGGCGCCGGCTTCCGTGCTATCGTTGCGCCCCGTTCGACCGTCACCCGCAGGCCCCGCAACATGAAATTCATCCACAAGCGCGAACACCTCAACGAGGGCGACCTCGTGGTCATCGAATGCTCGCGCACCTGCAACATCCGCCTGATGACCGACGCCAACTTCCGCAGCTTCAAGAACGGCGCGCGCCACGCCTACCACGGCGGTGCCTTCGAGCGCTTCCCGGCGCGCATCCGCGTGCCCAGCACCGGGTTCTGGAACGTCACCCTGGACACCGTCACCCGCCGCGCCATCAGCGTCACTCGCAAGCCGGACTTCAGCTACACCATCAAGTTCGTGCGCAAGACTCCCTCCAGCTACAGCTGAGCCGCCTCAGGGGCGGTGCGCCGGGAAATCCTCCAGCAGCTTCGCCAATGCCTTGTCGAAAGCCTCCTGGCTCAGGTTCGGGTCCTGTAGCTGGCTGCTCAGCTGCGCTTCGTAGAGCACTTCGCGGCTGCGTTCGTCGACGATGCGCATGACCAGCCGCGCCAAGTCGGAATCGGCGAACTGCGTCTGGTTCACCACGCCTTCCTGGGTCGCCACCGGGCGCTGGATCACCCCGGTCTGGCGCTCCAGGCCCAATGCATAGAGCACCCGCAATTCGCCATTCTGCGCCTGGAAGCGGTAGCCCTTGGCTTCCAGGGCGCGGCGCAGGGCGGCGTCGAAGCGCTCCTCCAGGTCCAGGCGATGGCCGGGGGCGCGTACCGCCTGGATGGAGAAGCTGCCCTGGTGGCCATCGGCGGCCGGGGAGACCGTGACTTTGGCCGGGTCGCTGCCGGCGCAGGCGGCCAGCAACAGGGCGAGCAGGGGAAGCAGGAAGCGGTGCATGGCGAGGCTCTCTTGTGGTTATCCACAGCAGCCTAGCCGGCGGCGCGGTGCGCGCCGCCCAACCCAGGTTGGGTTAGCCGCGGCGTTCCAGTAGCACGCCCGCTTCCATGTGGTGGGTGTAGGGGAACTGGTCGAACAGCGCGCAGCGCGTCACCTGGTGGGTGTCGTGCAGCTGGGCGATGTTCTGCGCCAGCGTCTCCGGGTTGCAGGAGATATAGAGGATGCGCTCGAAGCGGCGGGTCAGCTCGCAGGTGTCCGGGTCCATGCCGGCGCGCGGCGGGTCGACGAACACGCTGCCGAAGTCGTAGCCCTTCAGGTCGACGTCGGCCAGGCGGCGGAAGGGGCGCACCTCGTTCAGCGCCTGGGTCAGCTCCTCGGCGGACAGGCGCACCAGGGTGACGTTATCCACAGTGTTGTCGGCCAGGTTGGCCAGGGCGGCGTTCACCGAAGTCTTGCTGATCTCGGTGGCCAGCACCTTGCGCACCCGGGTGGCCAGCGGCAGGGTGAAGTTGCCGTTGCCGCAGTACAGCTCCAGCAGGTCGTCGTCGCGCTGGCCGAGGGCCTCGTAGGCCCAGTTCAGCATCTTCTGGCAGACCGCGCCGTTGGGCTGGGTGAAGGCGCCCTCCGGCTGGCGGTAGTGGAAGGTCCGCCCGGCCACCTGCAGTTCCTCTTCGACATAGTCGCGGCCGACCACCAGGCGCTTGCCGCGCGAGCGCCCGACGATGCTCACGCCCAGTTCGGCGGCCAGCTTCTGCGCGGCGGCCTGCCAGGCATCGTCGATGGGGCGGTGGTAGCAGAGGGTGATGAGCGCGTCGCCCGCCAGGGTGGTGAGGAATTCCACCTGGAACAGCTTGTGGCCCAGGGCGCGCTCGGCCCAGGCGGCCTTCAGGCGCGGCATCAGCGCGTTGATGCGCTGGCTGGCGATGGGGAACTGCTCGATGTAGATGGGCGTGTGTTTGTCGCCCTGCTCGAACATCGCGTAGTGCCGGCTTTCGGTCCCGGCGTCGCGCCACAGGCGGAACTCGGCGCGCAGGCGGTAGTACTCGCGGGGCGAGTCGAACACCTGCGGCTCGGGCGCGGCGAAGGGCGCCAGCAGCTCGCGCAGGCGCGCGGCCTTGTCGGCCAGTTGGGTGTCGTAGGTGGCGGGGTCGAAACGGGGACTGCTCATGGGGAACTCTTGCTGCGCGCGGTGGCGGGCGATGGATTTCGTTGCGCCCGACCCATCCTGCAGGTGATTCGCGGGATGGGTGGAGCGAAGCGATACCCATGCTGCACGGGTATCGCTATCGGTCAGGCGTTGTACCAGCCCAGCTTGATGACGAACAGCACCGAGAGGATCACCAGCGCCCAGTTCAGTTCGCGGAAGCGGCCGGACAGCAGCTTGCAGGCGGTCCAGGTGATGAAGCCGAAGGCGATGCCGTTGGCGATGGAGAAGGTCAGCGGCATGGCCAGGGCGGTGACCACCACCGGCGCGGCCACGGTCAGGTCGTCCCAGTCGATCTCGGCCAGGCCCGAGGCCATCAGCACGGCGACGAAGAACAGCGCCGGCGCGGTGGCGAAGGCCGGGACGTTGCCCGCCAGCGGGGCGAAGAACAGCGCCAGGAGGAACAGGACGGCGACCACGATGGCGGTCAGTCCGGTGCGCCCGCCGGCGGAAACGCCCGCGGCCGACTCGATGTAGCTGGTGGTGGTGGAGGTGCCCAGCAGCGAGCCGAACATGGCCGCGGTGCTGTCGGCGATCAGCGCGCGGCCCATCTTCGGCATGTGCCCGTCCTTGCCCATCAGCCCGGCGCGCTTGGCCACGCCGATCAGGGTGCCGGAGTTGTCGAACAGGTCGACGAAGAGGAAGGCGAAGATCACGCTGGTCAGGCCGATGTCCAGGGCGCCCTTGATGTCCAGCTGGAGGAAGGTCGGCGCCAGCGACGGCGGCATCGACACCACGCCGCCGAACTGGGTAACGCCCAGGGCGATGGCGACGAAGGTCACCACCAGGATGCCGATCATCACAGCGCCGGTCACACGGCGCGCTTCCAGGGCGACGATGAGGATGAAGCCGAGGATGGCCAGCAGCGGCTCGGGCCTGGCCAGGTCGCCCATGCCCACCAGGGTGGCCTGGTTGGCGACGACGATACCCGATTCCTTGAGCGCGATCAGCGCCAGGAACAGGCCGATGCCGGCGGCGATGGCCGAGCGCAGGGCCAGCGGGATGCTGTTGATGATCCATTCGCGGATGCGGAAGATCGAAATGATGAAGAACATGCACGCCGAGAGGAACACCGCGCCGAGCGCCACCTGCCAGGTGTGGCCCATGTGCAGCACCACGGTGTAGGTGAAGAAGGCGTTCAGGCCCATGCCCGGGGCGAGGGCGATGGGGTAGTTGGCGATCAGGCCCATGATCGACGAGCCGATGGCCGCGGCCAGGCAGGTGGCGACGAACACCGCGCCCTTGTCCATGCCGGTTTCGCCGAGGATGCTCGGGTTGACGAAGAGGATGTAGGCCATGGTCAGGAAGGTGGTGATCCCCGCCAGGATCTCGGTGCGTACGTTGGTATTGTGCGCCTTGAGTTGGAACAGCTTTTCCAGCATGTCGTGCTCCCGTGTTTGGGCGTCTTGTCGGCTCGACCGGTCGGTCAGGATTGGCCGTCTTGCGCGGCCTGGGCAAAAAAGGCGGGCATGATAGCAGCTCGCCGGAAACGCGGGTATCGAGCCCGTCGACCGGCCCCACGACGAGCCTAGTTGGCTGGGGCCGTCACTGCCAGCGCAGGGCCCGCGCCAGCCCCTTCGTTGACTTCGGCCACGCCTGCCGGGCCGCCATCGGCGTTATCATGCGCCGGCCGGTACGCAATGACCGGCGCGTGTCGTTGTCCAACCGGCATTCGGCCCGATTCCATTGTTGCCTGACCCCATCGTCGACCCATGAAACGCCTGATCCCGCTCTGCCTCCTCGCCCTGCTGGGCGCCTGCGCCGGCGCGCCGCCAGTCCTGCCGCAGCACAGCTTCGACATCCACGCCACCGCCGACAAGCCCACCGCCAGCACGCGCACCCTGGCCGACCCGCAGGGCCAGGCGGTGCTGGTCGTGGCCCGCGCCGAACTCACCCAACGCGACGTGCAGCGCGCCGAGGTGGTGCTGGGCAACGGCGGCCGCCCCGGCGTGCTGGTGACCTTCGCCCCCGACGCCAGCAAGCGCCTGGCCCGGCTGACCGAAAAGCAGCAGGGCAAGGCCCTGGCGGTGGTCATCGACGGCCGCCTGCGCATGCTGCCGCAGGTATCCGAGCCGGTGCGCGACGGCCGGGTGATGCTGGAGGGCTTCGACAGCCAGGCCGAGGCGGAGGTGCTGGCGCGGCAGCTCAATGGGCTGCGGGATGTGCCGGTGCAGCCCTGATCCGTCGCTTCCAACGACGGATAATTGCGGACGGAGTCCGCTCCTACGGGGGCGCCTGACAATCGTAGGATGGGTTGAGCGAAGCGATACCCATCGCCATGGCCGCATGGGTTTCGCAAGCTCAACCCATCCTACGAAGAGCGCCTTGGTGCGGCCCGCAAGACAGTTGCTCCTACGATCGTGCTTCCCCGGAGGCGTAGGAGCGGACTCCGTCCGCGATTGGGCTCGCAGGCTGCGCGGGGCTATCCGAAGGTGAAACGAAAAAGCCCGGCAAATGCCGGGCTTTTCGTCGTTCTCGGCTAAGGCTTACTTGCCATACACCGGGAACTTGCCGCACAGGGCCTTGACCTGCTCGCGCACGCGGCCTTCCACGGCCTCGTCGCCCAGGTTGGCGAGGATCTCGCAGATCCAGCCGGCCAGTTGGCGGCACTCGCCTTCCTTGAAGCCGCGGGTGGTCACGGCCGGGGTGCCGATGCGCAGGCCCGAGGTGACGAAGGGCGAGCGCGGGTCGTTCGGCACGCTGTTCTTGTTCACGGTGATGAAGGCGCGGCCCAGGGCGGCGTCGGCGTCCTTGCCGGTGATGTCCTGCTTGATCAGGCTGAGCAGGAACAGGTGGTTCTGGGTGCCGCCGGAAACCACGTCGTAGCCGTTCTCGATGAACACCTGGGCCATGGTCTGGGCGTTCTTCACCACTTGTTCCTGGTAGGCCTTGAACTCGGGCTGCAGGGCTTCCTTGAAGCACACGGCCTTGGCGGCGATGACGTGCTCCAGCGGGCCGCCCTGGCCGCCCGGGAAGACCGCGGAGTTCAGCTTCTTCTCCAGCTCTTCGTTCTTGCGCGCCAGGATCAGGCCGCCGCGCGGGCCGCGCAGGGTCTTGTGGGTGGTGGTGGTGACGACGTCGGCGAAGGGCACCGGGTTCGGGTAGATGCCGGCGGCGACCAGGCCGGCCACGTGGGCCATGTCGACGAACAGGTAGGCGCCTACCTTGTCGGCGATGGCGCGGAAGCGCGGGAAGTCGAGGATCTGCGAGTAGGCGGAGAAGCCGGCGATGATCATCTTCGGCTTGTGCTCCACGGCCAGGCGCTCGACCTCGTCGTAGTCGATCAGGCCGTTGCCGTCGATGCCGTATTGCACGGCGTTGTAGATCTTGCCGGAGAAGCTGACGCTGGCGCCGTGGGTCAGGTGGCCGCCGTGGGCCAGGCTCATGCCCAGCACGGTGTCGCCGGCATTCAGCAGGGCCATGTAGACCGCGGCGTTGGCCTGGGAGCCGGAGTGCGGCTGGACGTTGGCGTAGTCGGCGCCGAACAGTTGCTTGGCACGGTCGATGGCCAACTGCTCGACCACGTCGACGTACTCGCAACCGCCGTAGTAGCGCTTGCCCGGGTAGCCTTCGGCGTATTTGTTGGTCAGCACGCTACCCTGGGCTTCCATCACCGCCGGGCTGGTGTAGTTCTCGGAGGCGATGAGCTCGATGTGCTCTTCCTGGCGCTGGGCTTCCTGCTCCATCGCGGCGAAGAGTTCGGCATCGTAGCGGGCGAGGGTCAAATCACGGCTGAACATGGCGGTCCTCATAAGGATCGGTGCTGGGAAAGGGGCGCATTCTAACCCAGGGCGCGTGCGCTGGCATATGAAAGGCGGTCATGTGGCGGATAAGCGGGGTTCACGCGGGGGGAGCGCTGTAGGAGCGGGCCCTGCCCGCGATTCGCGCGCAGGGCGCGCTCCTACAGGTGGCGCCGGGGGCATGGCGTAGGAGCAACTGTCTTGCCGACTACGCCGAAGTGCTCTTCGTAGGAGCGAGCTTGCTCGCGAATGAGCCCCGCTGCGGAATCTGTTCGCGAGCAAGCTCGCTCCTACGAGAAGCCGTGCCTGCCCGTACAGGGGAATCCTGGCGCTAGCCGAGCAGGAACAGCGCATTGCTGGAGAACAGCGCGGCGAACTGCTCGGCGGTCATCGGCCGGCCGAACAGGAAGCCCTGCACCTCGTCGCAGCCGTGCTCGCGCAGGAAGTCCAGCTGCGCCTGGCTCTCCACGCCCTCGGCGATCACCATCAGGTTCAGGCTGTGGGCCATGGCGATGATGGCGCGGGCGATCTGCGCGTCCTGCTCGCCGTGGGGCAGGCCGTCGACGAAGCTGCGGTCGATCTTCAGCACGTCGATGGGGAACTGCTTGAGGTAGTTCAGCGACGAGTAGCCGGTGCCGAAGTCGTCCACCGCGATGGCCAGGCCCAGGCGCTTGAGGCCGGAGAGGATGTGCATGGCCTCGGACACGTCGCTCATCAGGATGCTTTCGGTCAGCTCCAGCTCCAGGCAGGCCGGCGGGATGCCGGTTTCCATGAGGATGCCGGCGATGCGCGTGCCCAGTTGGCCATCGGCGAACTGCCGCGCCGAGAGGTTCACCGAGACCTTGGGCACCCGCACCTTGTCGCGGTGCCAGATGCGGATCTGCCGGCAGGCCTCGGCCAGCAGCCAGTCGCCGACCTGGGCGATCAGCCCCAGTTCCTCCAGCACCGGGATGAACTCGGCCGGCGCGATCAGCCCGCGCGTGGGGTGCTGCCAGCGCAGCAGGGCCTCGGCGCCGGTGAGGCGGCGGCCGTCGCCGGTGAACTGCGGCTGGTAGTGCAGGATGAATTCGTCCTGCTCGATGGCGCGGCGCAGGTCGCTTTCCAGCTCCAGGCGCTCCAGGGCGCGGGCGTTCATCTCGGCCTGGTAGAACTGGAAGTTGTTCTTGCCCACTTCCTTGGCGTGGTACATGGCGGTGTCGGCGTTCTTCATCAACTGGCTCAGCTCGGCGCCGTCCTGTGGCGACAGGGCCACGCCGATGCTGGCGGTGACGAAGAACTCGCGGCCTTCCAGGGTGAAGGGCCGGGCGAGGCTGGCGAGGATGCGCTCGGCCACCTGGATGGCGCGCTTGAGCGCCTTGTCGCGGTCCTCCAGGCCCGGCAGCAGCAGGGTGAACTCGTCGCCGCCCATGCGCGCCACGGTGTCGTTGTCGCTGACGCACTGGTTCAGGCGCTCGGCCACTTCCTTGAGCATGCGGTCGCCCGCGGCGTGGCCCAGGGAGTCGTTGATCGGCTTGAAGCGGTCGAGGTCGAGGAACATCAGCACCACCCACTGGCGGTGCCGCTCGGCCTGCATCAGCGCGGTGTGCAGGCGGTCCTGGAACAGCGTGCGGTTGGGCAGGTGGGTGAGGGCGTCGTAGTAGGCCAGGCGGTGGATGCGCCGCTCGCTGGCCTTGCGCTCGCTGATGTCGCTGAAGAAGCAGACGAAGCTGACCAGGTCGCCTTCCTCGTCTTGCACCGCGGTGATGCCCACCCAGGACGGGTACAGCTCGCCGCTCTTGCGTTTCTGCAGGATCTCGCCCTCCCAGCTGCCGCTGCGCTGCAGGCTGTCGAGCACGTGCTTGAGCTGGTTGGCTTCCTGCTGGTCGGCGGTGAGCAGGCGGGGCTGCTGGTCGAGCACCTCGGCGGCGCTGTAGCCGGTCAGGCGCGAGAAGGAGTCGTTGACCTGGACGATGTAGCCGGCCGGGTCGGTGACCATGATGGCCGCGGTGGAATGCTCGAACACGGTGGCGGCCATGCGCATCTCGCGCTCGGCGCGGCGCTGCTGGCTGATGTCGCGGGCCACGCCGAGCAGGCCGACGAAGCGCCCGTTGTCGTCCCACATCAGGGCGATGCGCAGCTCCACCGGGACCTTGCGGCCGTCGGCGCGCAGGCAGTCGAAGGTGAACAGGTGCACCGCGCTGGATTCGCGCAGGGCGGCCAGCCGGCGCGGCGCGCCTATGGCGTCGCGCACGCGCTCCAGCAGGTCGTGCAGGCGCCCCAGCTGCGCCGGGTTGGCGGCGATCTGCTGCAGGTCGTTGTGCAGCAGCCAGGCCGGGCTGTAGCCGAAGGTCTGCTCGATCGACGGGCTGATGTAGTCGATGTTCAGTTGGGCGTCGGTGGTGAGGATCACGTCGCTGATGCTTTCCGCCAGCATCTGGTAGCGGCGGCTGCTCTCGCGCAGCGAGTTGTTCGCCTCCACCGTGTCGGTGATGTCCTTGGCCACGCCGATCAGGCGCGCCACGCGGCCGTCGGCGTCGCGGCTGAAGGCCTGCTCGCGGATGTCGAACCAGTGCCAGCTGCCGTCGCGGTGGCGCCAGCGCAGCAGGCTGTCGAGCAGCAGGTTGTCGCCGATCACCTGTTGCAGGTTGCGCACGCGCCAGTAGTACTCGACGTCGTCCGGGTGCAGCAGGCATTCCCAGAAGCGCTCGCCCATCTGCTCCAGCTCGTCCTTGCCGTAGCCCAACTGGCTGCCCAGGTGGTGGTTGCTGAAGATCACCCGGCGCGCGGTGATGTCGTGGATGTAGAGGGTGTCGGGCACCGCGCGCACGGCGTCGGACCAGAACTTCTCGCGCTCGATCAGCGACAGCTCGACCTGCTTGCGGCTGCTGATGTCGGACAGGCTCAGGGTGACCGCGCGGTAGTCCGGCAGGTGCTCGGGGATGCGAAGCTGCAGCCAGAAGTGGCGCAGCTCGCCCTGGCCGGTGCGGATGGCGACTTCCTGCTCGATGGGGCCGGTGCCGCAGAGGATCGCCTCGATGATGCGCGCGCGCGCGCTGCCGGGGCGCCGCGGGCTGTCGCTGATCAGGCGCCGCCAGGCCTGCTCGCCGCTCTCCACGCCGAACAGCCGGCGCGCCACCTCGTTGACCTCGCTGATGCGGATCAGCCGCAGCAGCTGCGGCCAGTGTTCCTCGCGACGATCCAGCCAGGCCTCCAGGCGGCCCGGCTCGCGCAGGCCGTTGTCGGTGAAGAAGCGCTGCAGGTCTGAGAGGTCGAGCACGCAGAGCGCCACGCCGACGCCGTCGAAGATGTCCTGGTAGCGCCGCCGCGTTTCTTCCAGCACCTGCAGCGAGCGCTGTTCCTCGGTGACGTCGCGCAGCACCCAGACGTGCCCGCCCGGCGCCTGCTGGCCGCGCAGCACCCAGCCGGGCGCCTCGCCCGGCGGGGATTCTTCCAGCGGATGGCGGCTGACGGCATAGCGCCGGCGGCGGCCGTTGCGTTCCAGGGTGACGTGCTGGGTGCCCGATGGCTGGCCTTCGCCGCTCTGCCGTTCCAGTTCCGGCAGCAGGCGGGCGAGATGGTGCTGCGGGGCGTCTTCGGCGCTCACGCCCAGCAGCCGCTCCGCCGGCGGGTTGAGATAGACCAGGCGGCCGTCGGCGCTGGTCACCAGCACCCGCTCGTCCACCGCCGCCAGGGCCTGGGCGGCCTGGCGCAGGCGCGACTGCGAATCGGCGGTCTGCGCGCGCAGGCTCTGTTGTTCGCGTTGCAGGCGCAGCAGGGCGGCGCAGCTGATGCCGGCCAGCAACAGCAGCAGGCCCAGCTCGCCGAGCAGGCGCGGCGGCAGCCTGGGCTGCAGGACGGGCGCATCGACCAGCGGGCGGACCTGCCAGTCGCTGTTGGCGACCTTCAGCGCCGGCGCTTCGACGCTTTCCGGCGCGGCGTCGGTCGGCTCGTCGGGCGCGGCCAGGATCGGGTGGCCGACCTCATCTTCCAGCACCCAGGCGTGGCCGCCGTCCAGGATGCGTCCGGTCCATTGCCGGCGCGCCTCGGCGGCGTCCAGGCGGAGCACGGCGAAGGGGCCGCCGGCGTCCTGGAGGCGCAGCAGCAGGTAGAAGTGACCGCCATCGGCGTCGCTGTAGGCGTAGTGGAAGGGGCTGGCGCCGGCGCGTTGGCGCAGGCCGGCGATGAAGGCGTCGTCGCCGCTGTCCGGCGCGGTGTCCAGTTGCTTGGCGCCGCTGGCCGCGTACCAGGCCAGGCTGCGCAGGGCGGGGTAGACCTGGCGCAGGTCGTCGAGCAGCAGCGCCGGCTCCTCGCCGCGGCCCAGGCGTTGCAGCGCCAGGCTGCGCGCGGCCAGGGCCTTGAGTTCCAGGGCCAGGGACAGCTGGTGCGCCAGTTCCTGGCTCTGGTGCACCACGCGCTCGCGCTCCAGCCGCGCCTGGCCGAAGTATTCCTGGCCCAGCTGCCAGAGCAGCAGGCCGAGCATCAGCGGCACCAGCAGCAGGGCGCTCCTGATGGCCAGCCGTTCAGGCCGGGCCAGGCTGGCCGGAGGGCGGGGAGGTCTGGACAAGGAGCGGCTACCTGGAACGGGGCGACGGGGTTCGGCGCGCAGTAGCATGCCCGGAAGCAGGGCCAAGTGCCAGTATCGCCGACGAGCGTCGTTTGCCCTTCACGGTCCATTCCGGTAGCTTTGCCGCACGCGCGCGTTGAACGCTGCGCCCTGTTTCCGCGAGTCCGGCCCTGCCGTCGCCGTTCTCGCCGGTCGCCCGCGGCCAATGGTCGCGCCCGGAGCCCCGGGCAACACCGGCCCGCAGGCCGCGACAGCCATAACGGCCATTCACTCTTTCATCCCAGAAGCTAGGTATCCATGGCTCAATACGTCTACACCATGCACCGGGTCGGCAAGGTCGTGCCGCCCAAGCGTGAAATCCTCAAGGACATCTCCCTGTCGTTCTTCCCCGGCGCCAAGATCGGCGTGCTGGGCCTGAACGGCGCGGGTAAATCCACCCTGCTGCGCATCATGGCCGGCGTCGACACCGAGATCGAGGGCGAAGCCCGCCCGATGCCGGGCATCAAGGTCGGCTACCTGCCGCAGGAGCCGCAGCTCGACCCGCAGAAGACCGTGCGCGACGTGGTCGAGGAAGCGGTGGACGAGGTCAAGCAGGCCCAGGCCCGCCTGGACGAGGTCTACGCCGCCTACGCCGAGCCGGACGCCGACTTCGACGCCCTGGCCGCCGAGCAGGCCAAGCTGGAAGCCATCATCCATTCCTCCGACGGCCACAACCTGGAGCGCCAGCTGGAAGTCGCCGCCGACGCCCTGCGCCTGCCGCCGTGGGACGCCAGGATCGAACACCTCTCCGGTGGCGAGAAGCGCCGCGTGGCGCTGTGCCGCCTGCTGCTGTCGGCCCCCGACATGCTGCTGCTGGACGAACCGACCAACCACCTGGACGCTGACTCCGTCGCCTGGCTGGAACACTTCCTCCACGACTTCCCCGGCACCGTGGTGGCGATCACCCACGACCGCTACTTCCTCGACAACGTCGCCGGCTGGATCCTCGAACTGGACCGCGGCCACGGCATCCCCTTCGAAGGCAACTACTCCGGCTGGCTGGAATCCAAGGCCAGCCGCCTGGCCCAGGAAGCCAAGCAGGAAGCCTCCCACGCCAAGGCCATGAAGGCCGAACTGGAGTGGGTGCGCCAGGGCGCCAAGGGCCGCCAGGCCAAGTCCAAGGCCCGTCTGCAGCGCTTCGAGGAAATGCAGTCGCAGGAGTTCCAGAAGCGCAGCGAGACCAACGAAATCTACATCCCGGCCGGCCCGCGCCTGGGCGACAAGGTCATCGAGTTGCACAACGTGTGCAAGGGCTACGGCGACCGCGTGCTGATCGACGACCTGTCGCTGAGCATTCCCAAGGGCGCCATCGTCGGCGTGATCGGCGGCAACGGCGCGGGCAAGTCCACCCTGTTCCGCATGCTGACCGGCAAGGAGCAGCCGGACTCGGGCACCATCGATATCGGCGATACCGTGCAGATCGCCAGCGTCGACCAGAGCCGCGACAGCCTGGAAGGCACCAAGACCGTGTGGGAGCAGGTTTCCGACGGCTTCGAGCAGATCAGGATCGGCAACTACGAAGTCCCCTCGCGCAGCTACGTCGGCCGCTTCAACTTCAAGGGCGCCGACCAGCAGAAGTTCGTCAAGGACCTCTCCGGTGGTGAGCGTGGCCGCCTGCACCTGGCCCTGACCCTGAAGCAGGGCGGCAACGTGCTGCTGCTCGACGAACCGTCCAACGACCTCGACGTGGAAACCCTGCGCGCCCTTGAAGAGGCGCTGCTGGACTTCCCCGGCGCCGCCATCGTGATTTCCCACGATCGCTGGTTCCTGGACCGTATCGCCACCCACATCCTGTCCTACGAGGACGATGGCAAGGTGACCTTCTTCGAAGGCAACTACACCGAGTTCGAAGCCGACCGCAAGAAGCGCCTGGGCGAGGCTGCCGCGCAGCCGCACCGCGTGCGCTACAAGAAGCTGGCGTAAGCCGCTTCTCACGACAGACGGGGCCTTCGGGCCCCGTTTTCGTAGGTGTACGAAGCTGTTTGAAATGTTTTGAAATACTTGCTGCAGCCCAGTAGCTGAAAGGGCTTTCTTACAGATTTGCACCAAAAAGATTCATAAAGGCGTCATGTCGCACTGTCTCGGTGCGATATCGGTTGTTAGAGTCTCGCCGCAAAAGGGCCCCGCCCATAATCAGAAAGACCGGTGTAGACATGACGCAATCCGTTGACTCGTTCCTCGAGCGCCTCAAGCGGCGCGACCCCGATCAGCCCGAATTCCACCAGGCGGTGGAAGAGGTGCTGCGTTCCCTCTGGCCATTCCTCGAAGCCAACCCGCGCTACCAGCAGGCCGGCATCCTCGAGCGCATCGTCGAGCCCGAACGCGCCATCCTGTTCCGCGTGCCCTGGGTCGACGACCAGGGCCGGGTGCGGGTCAACCGCGGCTTCCGCGTACAGATGAGCAGCGCCATCGGTCCGTACAAGGGCGGCCTGCGCTTCCACCCCTCGGTGAACCTGGGCGTGCTCAAGTTCCTGGCCTTCGAGCAGGTGTTCAAGAACTCCCTGACCTCGCTGCCCATGGGCGGCGGCAAGGGCGGCTCGGACTTCGACCCCAAGGGCAAGAGCGACGCCGAGGTGATGCGCTTCTGCCAGTCGTTCATGAGCGAGCTGTACCGCCACGTCGGCGCCGACCTGGACGTGCCGGCCGGTGACATCGGCGTGGGCGCCCGCGAGATCGGCTACCTGTTCGGCCAGTACAAGCGCCTGGCCAACGAGTTCAGCTCGGTGCTCACCGGCAAGGGCCTGGCCTACGGCGGCAGCCTGATCCGCCCGGAAGCCACCGGCTACGGCTGCGTGTACTTCGCCCAGGAGATGCTCAAGGCCCGCGAAAGCGGTTTCGACGGCCAGCGCGTGGCCATCTCCGGCTCCGGCAACGTGGCCCAGTACGCGGCGCAGAAGGTGATGGAACTGGGCGGCAAGGTGATCTCGCTGTCCGACTCCGAAGGCACCCTGTTCGCCGAAGGCGGCCTGAGCCTGGAACAGTGGGAAGAGGTGATGGAGCTGAAGAACGTCCGCCGCGGCCGTCTCAGCGAAATGGCCGGCCCCGGCCTGCGCTTCCTCGCCGGCCAGCGCCCCTGGTCGCTGCCCTGCGACATCGCGCTGCCTTGCGCGACGCAGAACGAACTGGACGCCGAGGACGCCCGCACCCTGCTGGCCAACGGCTGCATCTGCGTGGCCGAAGGCGCCAACATGCCGTCGACCCTGGAGGCTGTGGATATCTTCCTCGAAGCCGGCATCCTCTACGCGCCGGGCAAGGCCTCCAACGCCGGCGGCGTCGCCACCAGCGGCCTGGAGATGAGCCAGAACGCCATGCGCCTGCACTGGAGCGCCGGCGAGGTGGACCAGCGCCTGCACGGCATCATGCAGAACATCCACCACGCCTGCGTCGCCCACGGCGAGGAGAATGGCCGGATCAACTACGTGAAGGGCGCCAACATCGCCGGCTTCGTCAAGGTCGCCGACGCCATGCTGGCGCAAGGGGTGGTCTGACCTGCTGGTGCGTAGGGCGTATAACGCTCCGCGTTATACGCCGCCTGGCCTTGGTCCCAGGCGCGCTCGGATTTGGTTTCGGAGCACCTGTTCCCGGGGCTTCGGTCCCGACCAATAAGCCGGGCATGAGATAGGTGTAGCGGCGGATAACCGCGAACGGTTATTCGCCCTACGTACCGGTCAGCCATGGCGATGGGTATCGCTTCGCTCCACCCATCCTACGCGAGCGCACCGAAGTGCTTTTCGTAGGAGCGAGCTTGCTCGCGAACGAATTCCGCTGCGGGGCATCAGGTTCGCGAGCAAGCTCGCTCCTACAGTTCCCGGGAGGCACGGTATTCCACCCGAGCGGACCTTGTCCGCGATAGCCGAAGGTTCCGGCGCGATTCGTGGATGAGATCCGCTCCTACACTGCGCCACCTACGCCTTTCCCCTGTAGGAGCGCGCCCTGCGCGCGAATCGCAGGCAGGGCCTGCTCCTACAGGGGGAGGCCCCTGGTCAATCCACCGGCCGCGGCGTGCTGGCGGTGCTTGGCGGCAGCAGCGGGTATTCCACCTGCGGCTGCTTGCCGGTGACGGTCTTGAGGAAGGCGACTATGTCGCTCACCTCGCCGGCATCCAGTTGCTTGCCCAGTTGCGCGGTGCCCATGATCGTCACCGCTTCCTCCAGGTCCCACACCTGCCCGCTGTGGAAGTAGGGCGCGGTGAGGGCCACGTTGCGCAGCGGCGCGGCGCGGAACACGTATTCGTCGTTCTGCGTCTTGGTCACCGCGAAGCGGCCCTTGTCGCCGCTGGGCAGGATGCTGGCGTCGGGTTTCTTCACCAGGCCGAACGGGAAGTAGGCCTGGCCGCCGAGGTTCACGCCGTTGTGGCAGCTGATGCAGCCGGCGCTCATGAAGGCCTGCAGCCCTTTCTTCTCCTTGGCGTCCAGGGCCTTGTCGTCGCCCTTGAGGTACTGGTCGAAGCGCGAGTCGGGGGTGATCAGCGTCGATTCGAAGGCCTGCAGCGCGCGGGCCATGTTGTCGAAGCTCGTCGCCTGCTTGTCGCCGGGGAAGGCCTTTTCGAAGGCCGCCACGTACTCGGGCATGCTCCTGAGGGTGGTTTCGACGTTCTTCGGCGTGTTGTGCATCTCCACCGGGTTCTGCACCGGGCCCTTGGCCTGTTCCTCCAGGTCCTTGGCGCGGCCGTCCCAGAACTGCGCCACGTTGAACACCGCGTTGAACACCGTCGGCGAGTTGCGCGCGCCTTTCTGCCAGGCATGGCCGCTGGAGGCCGGCACGTTGTCGACACCGCCGGTGCCGATGTTGTGGCAGGTGTTGCAACTGATCACGTGGCTGGCCGACAGGCGTGGCTCGAAGAACAACTGGCGACCCAGCTCCACCTGGGCCGCGTCCAGCCCGGTGGTCTGCTCGGGGATGGGCTTGAAGATGGCGTTGGCCTGCTCGCGCAAGGCGTCGGCGTGGGCGGCGGTACTGCTGGCGGCCAACAATAAACCGCCCAGGGCCAGTTTCAGGGGCTGCATGGAGTGTTCTCCTCGTTATCAGGCTATTGGTCTTTTCTGATTCAAGGAGAGGCCAGCCGGCGAAGCGGCGACTTGACCGGGATCAAGCCCGTGGCATGCGGTGGGGTGCGGGGCTTTGCCGCAGGCGTTCAGCCCTTCACGCAGACCACCTGGCGCAGGGTGTGCACCACTTCCACCAGGTCGCGCTGGGCGGCCATCACTGCGTCTATGTCCTTGTAGGCCATGGGGATCTCGTCGATCACGTCCTTGTCCTTGCGGCATTCGACGTGGGCGGTGGTGCGCACCTGGTCCTCGACGCTGAAGCGCTTCTTCGCCTGGGTGCGGCTCATGCTGCGCCCGGCGCCGTGGCTGCAGGAGCAGAACGCTTCTTCGTTGCCCAGGCCGCGGACGATGAAGCTCTTCGCCCCCATGGAGCCGGGAATGATGCCCAGCTGGCCCTTCTGCGCCGAGACCGCGCCCTTGCGCGTGACCAGCACCTCGCGGCCGAAATGCTGCTCGCGCTGCACGTAGTTGTGGTGGCAGTTCACCGCTTCCAGGCTGGCCTCGAAGGGTTTGCGGATCACCTTGCGCGCCGCGGCGATCACCGCCTGCATCATCAGCTCGCGGTTCTGCCGGGCGAAGTCCTGGGCCCAGCCCACCGCTTCGACGTAGTCGTCGAAGTGCCGGCTGCCTTCCTCGAAGTAGGCCAGGTCCTTGTCCGGCAGATTGGCCAGGTGCTGGCGCATGTCGGCCTGGGCCAGTTCGATGAACAGGCAGCCGATGGCGTTGCCCACCCCGCGCGAGCCGCTGTGCAGCATGAACCAGACGCGCCCGGCCTCGTCCAGGCAGACCTCGATGAAGTGGTTGCCGGTGCCCAGGGTGCCCAGGTGGTTGCGGTTGTTGGTCTTCTCCAGGCGCGGGTACTTGTCGGTGATGGCGCGGAAGCGCCGGGCCAGGCCCTTCCAGGCCTGGTCGGCGTGGGCCGGCACCTCGTTCCAGGCGCCCTGGTCGTGGCGGCCGAAGGTCTTGCCGTGGGGCACCGCCTTTTCGATGGCGCTGCGCAGGCCGTGCAGGTTGTCCGGCAGGTCGGCGGCGAGCAGCGAGGTGCGCGCGGCGATCATGCCGCAGCCGATGTCCACGCCGACCGCGGCCGGGATGATGGCGCCGACGGTGGGGATCACGCTGCCGATGGTCGAGCCCTTGCCCAGGTGCACGTCGGGCATCACTGCCAGGTGCCTGAAGATGAACGGCAGGCGCGCGGTGTTCATCAACTGCTGGCGCGCCTCGTCTTCCACGGGCACGCCCTGGGTCCAGAGCTTGATCGGCTTGCCGCCGGCGACTTCGAGCAGGGTGGGGGCTGGGGTTTTCATGGCGCGCTACCCGCCCGCCATCGCGGCGGGCGCTGAATCCGGTGATTCAGTAATGGTACCAGCGCAGCTCCAGCATGACCTCGCTGACCGGCCCGGCCTGGTGGCTGAACTGGCGTTCGGCGGACAGCCGCAGGCCCAGGTTGCGGCCCAGTTCCACCTGCTGGCCGAGGCTCAGGCTGCGGCGCACCTCGCCGTTGTGGAAGTAGTCGCCCTTGCCCTCCAGGGCCAGGTTGCCCAGCGGGTTGCGCCAGAGCACGCCGGTGTCGAAGCCCACTGCCGGCGCTATGGTCGCGGCGAAGTCGGGGTTGTTCTCGATGCGCGCGGTGCCCAGGGCGTAGGCCTGCAGGTCGTCGGCGAGCTTCCAGCTGCCGCCGGCGCCGCCGTTGACGTGGCCGGCCAGGGGGTCGTGGTCGTCGTCGCTGTGCTTGCCCGGCACCCGCTCCCAGCCGCCGGTGACCTGCCAGGACAGCGGCTGCAGCAGGGCGTTGCGCGGCGTCATGGAGCGGATGCTGACCACGTCGAAGCGCTGCAGCTGCCAGCGGTTGCCCTCGTACTGGCGCAGGCGCAGGTCGCCCAGTTCCAGCTGCGCGCCCTGGGGGAAGCCGTAGCTGTTGTCCAGCAGGTCGTGGTAGGCCATGCGCAGGCCGTAGTCGGCGAAGGCCTGGCCGTCGCGGCTGCCGGCGCCCAGCTGCCAGGTCAGTGACTGGTGGCCTTGCTCCGGTTGCCCGGGGCGTTCCACCCGGGCTGGCGGCGGCGGGTTCTGGTTGATCGCGCGCAGCAACTGGTAGCTGCGCGCGGCGTCGGCCTCGTCGCGCTCCTTGCCGGTGGCGCGGTAGCGCAGCAGGCGGAAGGCGGTGTCCTGCACCAGCGCTTGGCGCGGTGCGGGCAGGGCCTTGAACTCGGGGCTGTCGAGCAGCCGGTCGTCGTCGGCCAGGCGCCGGGCCAGCTGCTTCTCGCCGGCGTCCAGCGGCTCGGCGCGGGCCAGCAGTTCCTTCTCCCGCGAGGGGCGGTAGTCGACCTTGTCGATCATCCCGGCCTGCTTCACCGCGCGCACCGTGTCGGTGGGGATGGCGTAGAGCGGGAATTCGTCGGTCAGCTTCACCCCGGGGCGGGCGATCTCCAGCAGTTCGAGCAGGCGGAAGGAGCAGTTCTCGTCGAAGAAGAAGTACTTGAAGCGGACCTGCTTGAGCTCCCAGACGTGCTCGACCATGCGCCCGGTCTCCTCGGGCGTGAGGTTCAGGCGGTACTCCCAGAGGTCGCGGTTCTCCAGGCGGCTGTATTCGGAGAGCTTCTCGCGGTAGGGCACCAGGGCGAACAGGCCGGGGTAGCCGCCCATCAGGCCCTTCCAGGCGTAGAGGATGCTGTTGTCCATGCCCTCGATGTAGGCGCCGAAGTTCAGCGCGTAGCTGAGCAGGGCGGTGTTGTTGCTGTCGACGTCGGCCTGGTCGATGCGCAGCAGGGTGTGGCCGAACATCGACGAGGGGCTGTTCAGGTAGGCGGCGGGGAACACCAGCACGGCGCTGTGCGGGTTGATGTCGCCGTACCAGGTGTCGTACTCCTTGCACGCCGGCCGCGGCAGGTCGGTCAGCTGCAATTGCTGCTTCAGCCAGCGGGTGCGCGCCGGGTAGACGCACTGGGCATGCTTGTCGCCGAGGCCGGGGGAGGCGTAGAGGGCGTCGACGGTGGCCTTGAGCTCATGCTCCGGCGAGCGGTCGCCGTCCTCGGCGAGGAAGAACCTGTCGTCGTCGACGAAGCTGCGCCAGCCGCCCAACTTGCTCGGCGTATAGTGCCCCAGGGCCAGCCAGTAGGGCTGCGCGGCCAGGGCCTGGAGGCGGGATTCGGGAAACTGGGGGCTCGCGTGCAGGGATGCGCAGGCGCACAGCGCCAGCCATGGCAACAGGCGTTTGGGCATGGGGACCTTAGCGGGTCGGGGTAGGGGAGCCCGCCCCGGTGGGGCGGGCCATCAGGCTCAGGCCTGTTCGGCGTACTTGGCCAGGCGGGTGTCCTGTTTCAGCACGGCCTGGGTGTTGGCGTAGACGTCCTCGGCGGTGACGTCGGACTTGTTGAAGATCTGCGCGAAGTGCTCGTGGGTCACTTCGGCGAAGTGCGCGCGGTCTTCGGGTTTCACGCCCAGGACCACGGCGTAGGTGGTCAGCGCTTCGCCGTCACCCTTGGCCATGTCTTCGGACAGCTCGTCCATCATGCTGCTGAGCACGATCATCGGCTTGCCGCCGTAGGTCAGCGCACCATTGGTGTGGCAACCGTTGGTGCCGGTGGTCATGCCGAAGGTGTTGTTACCCGAGGAGCCGTTGGTGGTGGCCGCCAGCACGTGGGTGGCGGTGCCGCGCTGGCCCTTGAAGAGCATCTGGCCCCAGCCGCAGCCGTCGCTGCCGGGGGCGTCGGCGAAGGCGCCGATGGAAACGGTGGCGAGGAGGGTACCGAGTAGAATCCTTTTCATCTGCGTATCTCTCTTTGTTCGAATGCATGGCTGTACGTAGCCGCTGACAGCAAACAGCGCCAGGCAGAGCTTTGTAGGAATATCCTGAGGGTGTCAAGGCGCGATGTCCCCCAACCCTCGACGGGGCGAACTGCGTCATGCTCCTTGCAACAGGCTATTGATCGGTATCAGCGGCGATTCCCTTGGAACCGGCCACACTTGAAACAGTTCCTTGTCCGTCGGAGAGGCGTCATGGCCGTAGATGATTTCGACCCCCGTTCTGCCCTGGATACGCTGGCCAGCGAATATTCCCAGCGTGCCGCCGCGATCCGCAGCGACCTGGCGCGGACCCACTCGCCGGACTTCGCCGAACAGGCCCAGCAGCGGGAGAACGACGATGTGCTGCGGGCCCTGCTGGCCGAGGCCGAGGCGGGCATGCGTCTGGTGGGCCTGGCCCGCCTGCGCCTGGCAGACGGAACCTACGGACAGTGCGTACGCTGCGGCGAAGCCATCGAGCCCCGCCGCCTGCGCGCCCTGCCGGCCACGGAATACTGCCTGCGCTGCGCCGATCTGCAGCACTGATCGGCCAGGGCTTGCGCGCGCCTTGCCAGTGGCGCGCGGGCAGCGCGAGAATGCGGGCAACTCTCCGCGGCTCCGTGCCGCCCGATGCAAGGATTTCCGATGCCCCAATCCGTTGCCGCCGGCCTGCGCCTGGCGCCCGATGAACTGACCCGTCCCTTCTCGCCCGAGCAGTTTGCCTTCGCTACCACCGACGATCTGGACCCCTTCCTCGGCGTCCTAGGACAGGAGCGCGCGGTGGAGGCCCTGCAGTTCGGTGTGGCGATGCCGCGGCCGGGCTACAACGTGTTCGTCATGGGCGAGCCGGGGACCGGGCGCTTCTCCTTCGTGCAGCGCTATCTGAAGGCCGAGGCCAAGCGCCTGCCGACGCCGGCCGACTGGGTCTACGTCAACCACTTCGAGGAGGGCCGCGAGCCGCGCGCCATCGAGCTGCCGCCGGGCAGCGCCGCCGACTTCGGCACGGACATCGACCAACTGATCGACAACCTGCTGTCGACCTTCCCCTCGGTGTTCGAGAACCCGGCCTACCAGCAGAAGAAAAGCGCCATCGACCGCGCCTTCAACCAGCGCTACGACAAGGCCCTGGACACCGTCGAGCGCCTGGCCCTGGAGAAGGACGTGGCGCTGTACCGCGACAGCGCGAACATCGCCTTCACCCCGATGAAGGACGGCAAGGCCCTCGACGAGGCCGAGTTCGCCCAACTGCCGGAGGCCGAGCGCGAGCGTTTCCACGCCGACATCGCCGACCTCGAGGAGCAGCTCAACGAGGAGCTGGCCAGCCTGCCGCAGTGGAAGCGCGAGTCCAGCAACCAGCTGCGCCAGCTCAACGAGGAGACCATCACCCTCGCGCTGCAGCCGCTGCTGGCGCCGCTGGTGGAGAAGTACAACAACAACACCGGCGTCTGCACCTACCTGCAGGCCATGCAGCTGAACCTGCTGAAGACCGTGGTCGACCAACTGGTGGACACCGAGCGCAGCGATGCCCAGCGCAAGCTGATGCTGCAGGAGCTGTACGCGCCCAACCAGGTGATCGGCCACCACACCACCAGCGGCGCGCCGGTGGTGTTCGAGTCGCACCCGACCTACGACAACCTGTTCGGCCGCATCGAGTACGCCTCCGACCAGGGCGCCCTCTACACCAGCTACCGGCAGCTGCGCCCGGGCGCGCTGCACCGCGCCAATGGCGGCTTCCTGGTGCTGGAGGCGGAGAAGCTGCTGGGCGAGCCCTTCGTCTGGGACGCGCTCAAGCGCGCCCTGCAGTCGCGCCAGCTGAAGATGGAATCGCCGCTGGCCGAACTCGGCCGCCTGGCCGCCATGAGCCTGACGCCGCAGGTGATCCCGCTGCACCTGAAGGTCATCATCATCGGCTCGCGGCAGATCTACTACACCCTGCAGGACCTGGACCCGGACTTCCAGGAGATGTTCCGCGTGCTGGTCGACTTCGACGAGGACATCCCGCTGGCCGAGGACAGCCTCGAACAGTTCGCCCAGTTGCTCAAGACGCGCACCTCGGAAGAGGGCATGGCGCCGCTGAGCGCCACCGCGGTGGCGCGCCTGGCCACCTACAGCGCGCGCCTGGCCGAGCACCAGGGGCGGCTGTCGGCGCGCATCGGCGACCTGTTCCAGCTGGTCAGCGAGGCGGACTTCATCCGCCAGCTGGCCAACGAGCCGGTCACCGACCTGGGCCACATCGAACGCGCCCTCAAGGCCAAGGAAACCCGCACCGGCCGCGTCTCGGCACGAATTCTCGACGACATGCTGGCCGGCATCGTGCTGATCGACACCGAAGGCGCCGCCGTGGGCAAGTGCAACGGCCTCACCGTGCTGGAGGTGGGCGACTCGGTGTTCGGCGTGCCGGCGCGCATCTCCGCCACCGTCTACCCCGGCGGCAGCGGCATCGTCGACATCGAGCGAGAGGTCAGCCTCGGCCAGCCGATCCACTCCAAGGGCGTGATGATCCTCACCGGCTACCTGGGCAGCCGCTACGCCCAGGAGTTCCCGCTGGAAATCTCCGCGAGCATCGCCCTGGAGCAGTCCTACGGCTACGTCGACGGCGACAGCGCCTCGCTCGGCGAGGTCTGCACGCTGATCTCGGCGCTGTCGCGCACGCCGCTGCGGCAGTGCTTCGCCATCACCGGCTCGATCAACCAGTTCGGCGAAGTGCAGGCGGTGGGCGGCGTCAACGAGAAGATCGAAGGCTTCTTCCGCCTCTGCGAGGCCCGCGGCCTGACCGGCGAGCAGGGGGTGATCATCCCGCGCTCCAACGTCAGCACCCTGATGCTCGACGAGCGCGTGCTGCAGGCGGTGCGCAACGGCCTGTTCAACGTCTACGCGGTGCGCCACGTCGACGAGGCGCTGGGCCTGCTGGTCGGCGAGCCGGCCGGTGCGCCGGACGCCAAGGGCCAGTTCCCGGCCGGCAGCGTCAACGCGCGGGTGGTCGAGCGTCTCAAGGAGATCGACGCCATGGGCATGGACGAGGAGGACAAGGAAAAGCTCGCCAAGGAAGCCGCGCCGGCCGCTGCCAAGGCCGCCAAGGCGCCCCAGGTGGAGAAGGAGCGGGCGCGCAAGAAGAAGGACAGCGACTGAGCCCGCTGCCGCTGGCCAGTCCTTGATCAGCGGCGGGGTCCCCAGCAACGGCGCTCGTCGGGCGCCGTTGCCCCCGTGGTGTCCACAACGATATCCACAGCTATGGTGGATAAAACGGGCTTTTCCGAGGTCAACCCCGGGTGTAGGCTCGAAAACAGGACAACCGCGAGGGTGCCGCCATGCCGCGTAACCTCTGCCTTATCCGCCCCTGTCTGGGGCTGACCACGCGCATCGAGTGCGTGATCAGGCCGCTGGCCGGAGAGAATGGACTCTGGACACTGCTCTGCGCCGCGGGCATGGCGGGGGCCCAGCCCACCGCCATCAAGGCCCAGGGCCCGTTCTACGGGCCTTTCGTGGCAGAAGGCGTGCTCGACGCCATCGCCGACTGCCTGGCCCAGCAGGGCTACGTGCCCGCCGACGACCTGCCCATCTGGCAGCTGCACCTGCAGGCCGAACTGCGACGCATCAACGGTGAGCGCGTGCGCAATTTCGGGGACTACCAGTCTCACCCCGAGTCCTGAAGGCGCATTGCGCAGTCTCTGAGCGACAGCCGGCGACCCCCGGCGGGCGGGGGCTTGCGCGTTTCTTCCCGCGTTCCTGCACATATTTATCCACAGAATAACTGGATAACTCGTCGCGGGCCTTCAGCTATAATCCTGCGCCATTTCTGAACTCCCCTTGCGAAGGCCATGGAACGTTTCATCGAAAACAGCATGTACGCCGCCCGCTGGCTGCTGGCGCCGGTCTATATAGGCCTGTCGCTGGCATTGCTGGCGCTGACCATCAAGTTCTTCCAGGAAATCTTCCACATCCTCCCGGACATCTTCTCGATCGCCGAGGCCGACCTGATCCTGGTGCTGCTGTCGCTGATCGACATGGCCCTGGTCGGCGGCCTGCTGGTGATGGTGATGTTCTCCGGCTACGAGAACTTCGTCTCGCAGCTGGACATTTCCGAAGGCAAGGAAAAGCTCAGTTGGCTCGGCAAGATGGACGCCAGTTCGCTGAAGAACAAGGTGGCCGCTTCCATCGTGGCGATCTCCTCGATCCACCTGCTGCGCATCTTCATGGACGCCAAGAACGTCCCGGACAACAAGCTGATGTGGTACGTGATCATCCACCTCACCTTCGTCCTCTCCGCGTTCGCCATGGGCTACCTGGACAAGGCCACGCGCCACGACCACTGATCGCTTTTCCCGCCTCCAGCGCACCGCCCGTCAGCCGCAACTGACGGGCGGCGTCGTTTGCGCTGGGCGCGGCCGGCGCGCTGTACCAGACTGGCTGCGTTGGAGCCTACCCTGGAGGTGCGCGATGAACCTGCAAGAGCTGACCAACCGTTCCCTCGCCGGGGATATCGACGAACTCAACCTGGTATCCCTGGAGGGCGGCATCTACGTGCTGGAGGCGCGCGTGGGCCAGCGTTTCTTCCCGATCCAGGACGCCAAGGGGCACGTGCTCGGGGTGCGTTCGCTGGAGCACGCCCGCCAACTGCTGACGGCGTTGCCTCCGATCCCTTTCCAACTGGTGCATGCCGCGGTGCAGGACGAGATGTGCGGCTCGCAGAGCGGCAGCGCGCAGAACGACGAGGGCGTGCCCATGCCGCTGCATTGAGGTCGCGGTGGGGCGGGGCGGCCGACTGTGCTAGGCTGGCCGCCCTTTTTTACCCAGCGGAGCCCCCGCCATGAGCGAACTCAACCTTTCCACCGACGAAGCCCGCGTCAGCTACGGCGTCGGCCGCCAGCTGGGCGACCAGCTGCGTGCCAACCCGGTCCCGGGCATGAGCCTGGACGCGGTGCTGGCCGGCCTCTCCGACGCCTTCGCCGGTGCCGATAGCCGGGTGCCCGCCGAGCAGCTGTCCGCCAGCTTCCAGGTGATCCGCCAGCGCATGCAGGCCGAAGCCCAGGCCAAGGCCGATGCGGCCGCCGCCGAAGGCAAGGCCTACCTGGTGGAGAACGCCAAGCGCGAGGGTGTCACCGTGCTGCCGTCCGGCCTGCAATACGAAGTGCTGGTCGCCGGCGAGGGCGCCAAGCCGTCCCGCGACGACACCGTGCGCACCCACTACCACGGCACCCTGATCGACGGCAGCGTGTTCGACAGCTCCTACCAGCGCGGCCAGCCGGCCGAGTTCCCGGTGGGCGGCGTGATCGCCGGCTGGGTCGAGGCCCTGCAACTGATGAACACCGGCAGCAAGTGGCGCCTGCACGTGCCGGCCGAGCTGGCCTACGGCGGCCAGGCGGTGGGCAGCATCCCGCCGCACAGCACCCTGGTGTTCGACGTCGAGCTGCTCGACATCCTCTGATGGATGCAGCCCGCGGCGGCCGTCCCTGGCCGCCGCGGCGTGCAGGGGGCTCCACGTTGCCCCCGCTGTGCAGCCGCCTCCCGGGCGGCGACCGCACGGATGGCGCGTCCTGCGCCATCGCAAAAAAACCTGTACATCCCGCTCCCGCTCTTGCTCTTCGTAGGAGCGAGCTTGCTCGCGAACCCGGATTACGCCGCCCCTCTAATCGATCCGTCACTCCCGCGAACGCGGGAGCCCAGAGCCTCTGGTTCCCCGTGTGCGCGAGGATGACGGGGATGGGTGGTGAGGTGCGGGCCGTTCGCGAGCAAGCTCGCTCCTACGAAAAGCACTCTTCAGCTCAGCGCAGCGCGCGGGCGTAGCAGAACAGGAACAGGTTGCGCACCAGCTCCTTGAGCACCTGCGGCTCGCTGGTGCCCAGTTCGTGAAGGTCCAGGCCGCCCTGTTCGCGCAACTCGTCCAGGGCGTCTTCCTGCAGCAGGGCGCAGACTTCCCCGGTATCGCGATTGAGGATGCGCAGATAGGGATGGGGGCGGTCCAGCCAGGCATCGATCATGTAGGTCATCTCTGCATCTCCTTGGTAGTCGAGTTAATGAGAATAATTCTTATTATCTCGATAGCAAGCCCCTATGCAGAATTTTTTTCCACCAACCGACCAATGCCATGGCCTGGATCAACCGCGCATAACGCAGAACGCCCGCGCGGCAGGGCCGGGCGGGCGTTCGTCGGATCGCGTGTGGATCAGTGGGTGCGGGCGACGGCGAACTCGCTCAGCTCGATCAGCGCGGCGCGGTACTCGTTGTCCGGCAGCGCCTTGAGGCAGTCGATGGCGCGGGTGGCGTATTCGCGCGCCAGCTTCGCGGTGTAGTCCAGGGCGCCGGCGGCTTCCACGGCGGCGCGGATGCCTTCCAGGTCCTGGCTGCCGCCCTGCTGGATAGCCTTGCGCACCAACTGCGCCTGCTCCGGGGGGCCGTCGCGCATGGTGGCGATCAGCGGCAGGGTGGGCTTGCCCTCGGCGAGGTCGTCGCCGACGTTCTTGCCCAGGGTGCTGGCGTCGCCGCGGTAGTCCAGCAGGTCGTCCACCAGCTGGAAGGCGATGCCCAGGGCGTCGCCGAACTGGCGCAGGGCCTCGGCCTGTTCCGCGGTGGCGCCGGCGATGGCGGCGGCGCTGTGGGTGGAGGCCTCGAAGAGCATCGCGGTCTTGCCGCGGATGACTTCCATGTAGGTTTCTTCGGTGGTGCTGGCGTCGCGCACCTTGGTCAGCTGCAGCACCTCGCCCTCGGCGATCACCCGGGTGGCCTGGGAGATGATGCGCATCACCGGCATGGAGCCGAGTTCGACCATCATTTCGAAGGAGCGGGCATAGAGGAAGTCGCCGACCAGCACGCTGGGCGCGTTGCCCCATTGCGCATTGGCGGTGGCGCGGCCGCGGCGCAGACCGGAGGCGTCGACCACGTCGTCGTGCAGCAGGGTGGAGGTATGCAGGAATTCGATGGTGGCGGCCAGCAGGCGCAGGTCGTCCCCGGAGTAGCCCAGTGCCTTGCCGCTGAGCAGCACCAGCAGCGGGCGAAGACGCTTGCCGCCGGCGGAGATGATATAGTCGCCGATCTTCTCGACCAGGGGAACGCGGGAGCTGAGCTGGCGACGGATGATGCCGTCGACGGCGGTGAAGTCGTCCGCCACCACCCGATAGAAAGCCTGGGGTTGCATATTACGAAGGCGCTCCTCGAAGAATGCGCGGCATGCTAGGTGCCGGGGTGGGGGCTGTCAAGGAACGCGCCGCAAGGCTTGTGTCCGCGTAGGGCTTTGCGTACAATCGCGGCCCCGAACTTCCCTGGCATACCCTGCCTTACGCAATTGCACGGGCGCTCTTCCGGCCCCATGCAGCCATGCCGACCGATACCTCTTCCTATAAAGCGTCGGGTGAGCAGGTCTAACGGAGACATCCAGATGTACGCAGTTATTGTTACCGGCGGCAAGCAATACAAAGTCGCCGAAGGCGAATTCCTCAAGGTCGAGAAACTCGACGTCGCCACCGGCGAAGCGATCAACCTGGATCGCGTTCTGCTGGTCGCCAATGGCGATGACGTCAAGATCGGCCTGCCGGTGGTAGAAGGTGCGAAAGTGACCGCTGAAGTGGTTTCCCACGGTCGTCACGACAAAGTGCGCATCATCAAGTTCCGCCGCCGCAAGCACCACATGAAGCGTCAGGGCCACCGCCAGTGGTTCACTGAAATCAAGATCACCGGCATCCAGGCCTAATTCCTTTTTTGGAGGATATGACTCATGGCACACAAGAAAGCTGGCGGTAGTACCCGCAACGGCCGCGATTCCGAAAGTAAACGCCTTGGCGTGAAGCTGTTCGGCAGCCAGGTCGTCAAAGCAGGCAACATCATCGTGCGTCAGCGCGGCACCCAGTTCCACGCCGGCTACGGCGTTGGCATGGGCAAGGATCACACCCTGTTCGCGAAAATCGACGGCGTGATCAAGTTCGAAGTGAAAGGCGCCTTCGGCCGTCGCTACGTAAGCGTCGTCGCTGCCTAAGCGAGCCTTCACTGAAAAAGCCCTGTCTCGCGACGGGGCTTTTTTGTTTCTGGCGTTTCCCGGCAACGGATCCCGGGCTCCTGCGTTTGCGCGGGCTTGGCTGTATCCTATGCTCCTTTTCTTATTCAACCCGCCACGCTGGCGGGAGGCGTTCCCATGAAATTCGTCGACGAAGTATCCATCCACGTGAAAGCCGGTGACGGCGGCAATGGCCTCATGAGCTTTCGCCGCGAGAAGTTCATCGAGAAGGGCGGCCCCAACGGCGGTGACGGTGGCGACGGCGGCTCGGTGTTCCTCGAGGCCGACGAGAGCCTGAACACCCTGGTGGATTACCGCTACACCCGCCGTTTCGACGCCCAGCGCGGGCAGAACGGCGGCAGCAAGGACTGCACCGGCGCCAAGGGCGACGATCTGGTCCTGCCGGTGCCGGTGGGCACCACCGTGATCGATGCTAGCACCCATGAAGTCATCGGCGACCTGACCGAGCCCGGCCAGCGCCTGATGGTCGCCCAGGGCGGCTGGCATGGCCTGGGCAACACCCGCTTCAAGTCCAGCACCAACCGCGCGCCGCGGCAGACCACCCCGGGCAAGCCCGGCGAGGCCCGCGACCTCAAGCTGGAGCTGAAGGTCCTGGCCGACGTCGGCCTGCTGGGCCTGCCGAACGCCGGCAAGAGTACCTTCATCCGCGCCGTGTCCGCGGCCAAGCCGAAAGTCGCCGACTACCCCTTCACCACCCTGGTGCCGAACCTGGGCGTGGTCAGCGTCGGGCGCTTCAAGAGCTTCGTGGTCGCCGACATCCCCGGCCTGATCGAGGGCGCCGCCGAAGGCGCCGGCCTGGGCATCCGCTTCCTCAAGCACCTGGCGCGTACCCGCCTGCTGCTGCACATCGTCGACATGGCGCCGCTGGATGAGAGCGACCCGGCCGATGCCGCCGAGACCATCGTCAACGAGCTGGCCAAGTTCAGCCCGGCGCTCACCGAGCGTGACCGCTGGCTGGTGCTGAACAAGATGGACCAGATCCTCGAGCCCGAGGAGCAGGAGCGGCGCAAGCAGCAGGTGGTCGAGCGCCTGGGCTGGGAAGGTCCGGTCTACGTGATCTCCGCCCTGGAGCGCGAAGGCACCGAGGCGCTCAGTCAGGACATCATGAAGTACCTCGATGAGCGCAGCCTGCGCATCGAGGAAGACCCGGCCTACGGCGAGGCCCTGGCCGAACTCGACCAGCGCATCGAAGACGAGGCGCGTTCCCGTCTGCAGGCCATGGACGACGCGCGTGCGCTGCGCCGTGCCGGTCTGAAGAATGCCGACGACCTCGACGACGACGATGATTTCGACGACGAGGACGACGGCGACGGGCCGGAAATCTTCTACGTGCCCTGACCGGCGCCGCGTGCGCCGGTCCCGAAGCAACCTGGTGAAACCTGACTTCGTAAGGTTGATGTATGCGTGAGAAAGTGACCGGCGCGCGGCGCTGGGTGGTGAAGATCGGCAGCGCCCTGCTCACGGCCGATGGCCGCGGGCTGGACCGCGACGCCATGGCGGTGTGGGTCGAGCAGATGGTCGCGCTGCACTGCGCGGGCGTCGAGCTGGTGCTGGTGTCCTCCGGCGCCGTGGCGGCGGGCATGAGCCGCCTGGGCTGGGTTTCCCGCCCGAGCGACATGCACGAGCTGCAGGCCGCGGCGGCCGTCGGCCAGATGGGCCTGGTGCAGGCCTGGGAGTCCAGCTTCGGCCAGCATGGCCTGCAGACCGCCCAGGTGCTGCTGACCCATGACGACCTGTCCGACCGCAAGCGCTACCTGAACGCCCGCAACACCCTGCGCACCCTGGTCGACCTCGGCGTGATCCCGGTGATCAACGAGAACGACACCGTGGTCACCGACGAAATCCGCTTCGGCGACAACGACACCCTGGCGGCCCTGGTGGCCAACCTGGTGGAAGCCGACCTGCTGGTGATCCTCACCGATCGCGACGGCATGTTCGACGCCGACCCGCGCAACAACCCCGAAGCCCAACTGATCTACGAAGCCCGCGCTGACGACGCCCAGCTCGACCTGGTGGCTGGCGGCAGCGCCGGCGCCCTCGGCCGCGGCGGCATGCAGACCAAGCTGCGCGCGGCGCGCCTGGCGGCGCGTTCCGGCGCGCACACGGTGATCGTCGGCGGGCGCATCGAGCGCGTGCTCGACCGCCTGCGCTCCGGCGAGCGCCTGGGCACCCTGCTGACCCCCGAGCAGAGCCGCAAGGCCGCGCGCAAGCAGTGGCTGGCCGGCCACCTGCAGATGCGCGGCACCCTGGTGCTGGACGCCGGTGCGGTCAAGGCCATCGCCGAGGACCACAAGAGCCTGCTGCCGGTGGGCGTGAAGCAGGTCCAGGGCAGCTTCCGCCGCGGCGAGATGGTGGTTTGCGTGGACCCGCAGGGTCGCGAGATCGCCCGCGGCCTGGCCAACTACAGCGCCCTGGAGGCGCAGAAGATCATCGGCCAGCCGACCGATGCCATCGAAGGTCTGCTGGGCTACGTCGACGGCCCGGAGCTGGTGCACCGCGACAACCTTGTGCTGGTCTGAAGGAGCGAGCCATGAAGCTATGGAAGGGCGTGTGCGCCGGTCTGCTGATGCTGCCGGCGCTGGCCGGCGCGGAGGAGATCGGTGAGGTCTCCACGGTGTTCAAGTGGGTGGGGCCGAACGACAAGATCGTGGTCGAGGCCTTCGACGATCCCAAGGTGGAAGGGGTGACCTGCTACCTGTCGCGGGCCAAGACCGGCGGCGTCAAGGGCGGCCTGGGCCTGGCCGAGGACCGCGCCGAGGCGTCCATCGCCTGCCGCCAGGTCGGGCCGATCCGCTTCGCCGGCGAGCTCAAGGGTGGCGAGGAGGTGTTCAAGCAGCGCACTTCGCTGGTGTTCAAGTCCATGCAGGTGGTGCGCTTCTTCGACAAGAAGCGCAACGCGCTGGTCTACCTCGTCTACAGCGACCGCATCATCGAAGGCAGCCCGCAGAACGCGGTGACCGCCATCCCGATCATGCCCTGGCCGACGAAATAAAAGCCTTTTGCTTTTCGTAGGAGCGAGCTTGCTCGCGAATCCGCCCGTCACTGGATTCCCGCGTTCGCGGGAATGACGGGGGATGGTTAGGCGTTTCAGGATGACTCCAAACTCCTCACCCACTCCGAACAGCCCCCTCTCCAGGGAGAGGGTTGGGGAGAGGGCGCTCTTAACTCCAGCACCTACGCCAGCGGGAAGCACTGTTCGCGAGCAAGCTCGCTCCTACAGGTCCGGGGTCGGGTTTAGGTTTTTCGCGGGCAATAAAAAACCGGCCACTGGGGCCGGTTTTTCAAGAACGCAACGCTTACGCGGTGGCCAGGGCCTTCACGTGGGCGTTCAGGCGGCTCTTGTGGCGAGCGGCCTTGTTCTTGTGGATGATGCCTTTGTCAGCCATGCGGTCGATGACCGGTACGGCGGCAACCAGAGCGGCCTGGGCCTTGGGCAGGTCCTTGGCATCGACTGCCTTGACTACGTTCTTGATGTAGGTGCGGACCATGGAACGCAGGCTGGCGTTGTGGCTGCGACGCTTCTCAGCCTGTTTGGCGCGTTTTTTGGCGGAAGGTGTGTTGGCCACCGTCGAGCTCCTCGAGAAAAACTTGGGATGTAGCGAATAAATTAAGGCCGCGAATGATGCCGTCGAGTCCGTGCCTTGTCAAGGGTATGAGCGGCCGCCGACGAGCGGCATGGCCGGGGATTCGCGGTATGGGTGGGTGATTTATTCGACCGGCGGCCATACACTCGACGCCCTTTACTGGCCGCCGGGCGATCCGGCCGCCCCGCGGGCAGGGCCACCCTGCGCTGACAAGTCCCGGATGCAATGAACCTACTCAAATCGCTGGCCGCGGTCAGCTCCATGACCATGATCTCGCGGGTGCTCGGCTTCGTCCGGGACACCATAGTAGCGCGCATGTTCGGCGCCGGCATGGCCACCGACGCCTTCTTCGTCGCCTTCAAGCTGCCCAACCTGCTGCGCCGCATCTTCGCCGAGGGCGCCTTCTCCCAGGCCTTCGTGCCGATCCTCGCCGAATACAAGACGCAGCAGGGCGAGGAGGCCACCCGCACTTTCATCGCCTATATCTCCGGCCTGCTGACCCTGGTGCTGGCATTGGTCACCGTGCTGGGCATCCTCGCCGCGCCCTGGGTGATCTGGGTCACCGCGCCGGGCTTCGCCGACACTCCGGAGAAGTTCGACCTGACCACAGCGCTGCTGCGGGTGACTTTCCCCTACATCCTGCTGATTTCCCTGGCCTCGCTGGCCGGGGCCATCCTCAATACCTGGAACCGCTTCTCGGTGCCGGCCTTCGTGCCGACCCTGCTGAACGTCAGCATGATCGTCTTTTCGCTGTTCCTCACGCCGTACTTCGACCCGCCGGTGATGGCCCTGGGCTGGGCGGTGCTGGCCGGCGGCCTGGCGCAGCTGCTCTACCAGCTGCCGCACCTGAAGAAGATCGGCATGCTGGTGCTGCCGCGCCTTAACCTGCGCGACAGAGGCGTATGGCGCGTGCTCAAGCAGATGGGCCCGGCGATCCTCGGCGTGTCGGTGAGCCAGATCTCGCTGATCATCAACACCATCTTCGCCTCCTTCCTGGCCGCAGGCTCGGTGTCCTGGATGTACTACGCCGACCGCCTGATGGAGCTGCCCTCCGGCGTGCTGGGCGTGGCCCTGGGCACCATCCTGCTGCCGTCCCTGGCCAAGACCTACGCCAGCGACGACCGCCATGAATACTCGCGCCTGATGGACTGGGGCCTGCGCCTGTGCTTCCTGCTGGTGCTGCCCTGCGCCCTGGCCCTGGCGCTGATCGCCGAGCCGCTGACCGTGTCGCTGTTCCAGTACGGCAAGTTCAGCGCCAACGACGCGCTCATGACCCAGCGCGCGCTTATCGCCTACGCCGTGGGCCTGCTCGGGATCATCCTGGTCAAGGTGCTGGCGCCGGGCTTCTACGCCCGGCAGAACATCCGCACGCCGGTGAAGATCGCGCTCTTCACCCTGGTTTCCACCCAGGCGATGAACCTGGTGTTCATCGGCCCGCTCAAGCACGCGGGCCTGGCCCTGGCCATCAGCCTGGCGGCCTGCCTCAACGCCGGCCTGCTGTACTGGCAGTTGCGCAAGCACGACCTGTTCGAGCCGCAGCCGGGCTGGGCGAAGTTCCTCGGCAAGCTGGTGCTGGCGGTGCTGGCGATGTCCGCCGTGCTGCTGGGCCTGATGCACTTCATGCCGGCCTGGGACCTGGGCGGCATGCCGCTGCGCCTGGCGCGCCTGGGCGTGCTGGTGGTGGCCGGCGTAGTGGCCTATTTCGGTATGCTGGCGCTGCTGGGCTTCCGCCTGCGCGACTTCTCGCGGCGGGCGGTGAGCTAGCCCGGCGCCGGCACTTGGGTGCATCCGTGACGCACGGCGGCTTTGTGCCTGTCGCGCGGCGGCGGGTGCAGGTATAATCGACCACTTTCTGAGCAATACGCGCGCTATGCAGCTGCTTCGAGGCCTCCACAACCTGCGGCCCCTGTCCGGGGGTTGCGTTGCCACCATCGGCAATTTCGACGGCGTCCACCTTGGCCACCAGGCGATCCTGGCGCGTCTGCGCGAGCGCTCGCAGGAGCTGGGCGTGCCCAGCTGCGTGGTGATCTTTGAGCCGCAGCCGCGCGAGTACTTCGCCCCGGATGCCGCGCCGGTGCGCCTGACGCGCCTGCGCGAGAAGCTCGAACTGCTGCGCGAGCAGGGTGTCGATTTCGTCCTCTGCCTGACCTTCAACCGCCGCCTGCGCGAACTGTCGGCCGCCGAGTTCGTTCGCCAGGTGCTGGTGGACGGCCTGGCGGTGCGCCACCTGGAAGTGGGCGACGACTTCCGCTTCGGCTGCGACCGCTCCGGCGACTTCGCCTTCCTGGTCCGGGCCAGCGCCGAGCAGGGCTTCACCGTCGAGGCCGCCACCACGGTGGAAGTCGACGGCATGCGGGTGAGCAGCTCGCGCATCCGCAAGGTGCTCGCCGACGGCGATCTGCACCAGGCCGAGCGCCTGCTGGGCCGGCCGTTCCGCCTGAGCGGGCGGGTGCTGCACGGGCAGAAGCTCGGCCGCACCCTGGGTTCGCCCACCGCGAACATCCAGCTCAAGCGCCGCAAGGCGCCGCTGAGCGGCGTCTACCTGGTCAGCACGGAAGTGGCCGGCCAGCGCGTCAACGGGGTGGCCAACATCGGCACGCGGCCGTCGGTCAACGGCGACGGCCGGCCCCACCTGGAAGTGCATCTGCTGGACTTCGCCGGCGACCTCTACGGCCTGCACCTGGATGTGACCTTCCACCAGAAGCTGCGAGATGAGCAGCGCTTCGCCTCCCTCGAGGCACTGAAGGCGGCGATCCTCGCCGACATAGCCGCCGCCCGGGCCTACTGGCTGGGCCAACCGCTTGATTGAAGAGATTCCGAACAGGCCCTGAGATGACCGACTACAAAGCCACGCTGAACCTTCCCGATACCCAGTTCCCGATGAAAGCCGGCCTGCCCCAGCGCGAGCCGGAAACCCTGAAGTTCTGGAACGACATCGGCCTGTACCAGAAGCTGCGGAAGGCCGGCGAAGGTCGCCCGAAATTCATCCTGCACGATGGCCCGCCCTACGCCAACGGCAGCATCCACATCGGTCACGCGGTCAACAAGATCCTCAAGGACCTGATAGTCCGCTCGCGCACCCTGGCCGGCTACGACGCCCCCTACGTGCCGGGCTGGGACTGCCACGGCCTGCCCATCGAGCACAAGGTCGAGACCACCCACGGCAAGAACCTGCCGGCGGACAAGACCCGCGAACTGTGCCGCGCCTACGCCAGCGAGCAGATCGAGGGGCAGAAGGCCGACTTCATCCGCCTGGGCGTGCTCGGAGAGTGGGACAACCCCTACAAGACCATGAACTTCGCCAACGAGGCCGGCGAAATCCGCGCCCTGGCCGAGATGGTCAAGCAGGGCTTCGTGTTCAAGGGCCTGAAGCCGGTGAACTGGTGCTTCGACTGCGGCTCGGCCCTGGCCGAGGCGGAAGTCGAGTACGCCGACAAGAAGTCCGACGCCATCGACGTCGCCTTCCCGGTGGAAGACGCCGACAAGCTGGCCGCCGTCTTCGGCCTGCCGAGCCTGGCCAAGCCCGCCGCCATCGTCATCTGGACCACCACCCCCTGGACCATCCCGGCCAACCAGGCGCTGAACGTCCACCCCGAATTCACCTACGCCCTGGTCGACACCGGCGCGCGCCTGCTGGTGCTGGCCGAGGAACTGGTCGAGTCCTGCCTGCAGCGCTACGGCCTGGAAGGCCAGGTCATCGCCACCGCCAAGGGCGAGGCGCTGGACCTGATCCGCTTCCGCCACCCGTTCTACGAGCGCTTCTCGCCGATCTACCTGGCCGAGTACGTGGCCCTGGACGCCGGCACCGGCATCGTCCACTCCGCGCCGGCCTACGGCGAGGACGACTTCCGTACTTGCAAGCAGTACGGCATGAGCAACGACGACATCCTCAGCCCCGTGCAGAGCAACGGTGTGTATGTTCAGGACTTGCCGTTCTTCGGCGGCCAGTTCATCTGGAAGGCCAACCCGAACATCGTCGCCAAGCTCGAGGAAGTGGGCGCGCTGCTTAAGCACGCCAGCATCAACCACAGCTACATGCACTGCTGGCGCCACAAGACGCCGCTGATCTACCGCGCCACCGCGCAGTGGTTCGTCGGCATGGACAAGCAGCCGCAAAGCGGCGCCACCCTGCGCGAGCGCGCGCTGGAAGCCATCACCCAGACCGAATTCGTGCCCAGCTGGGGCCAGGCGCGCCTGCACGGCATGATCGCCGGCCGTCCGGACTGGTGCATCTCGCGCCAGCGCAACTGGGGCGTGCCGATCCCGTTCTTCCTGCACAAGGCCACCGGCGAGCTGCACCCGCGCACCGTCGAGCTGATGGAAGCAGTCGCCCAGCGCGTGGAGAAGGAAGGCATCGAGGCCTGGTTCAAGCTCGACGCCGCCGAGCTGCTCGGTGACGAAGCCGCGCAGTACGACAAGATCAGCGACACCCTGGACGTCTGGTTCGACTCCGGCACCACCCACTGGCACGTGCTGCGCGGCTCCCACGCCGAACTCGGCCACGCCAGCGGCCCGGCCGCCGACCTCTACCTGGAAGGCTCCGACCAGCACCGCGGCTGGTTCCACTCCTCGCTGCTGACCGGTTGCGCCATCGACGGCCACGCGCCGTACCGCCAGTTGCTGACCCACGGCTTCACCGTGGATGAGTCCGGTCGCAAGATGTCCAAGTCCCTGGGCAACACCGTGGTGCCGCAGACCGTGATCGACACCCTGGGCGCCGACATCCTGCGTCTGTGGGTCGCCTCGACCGACTACTCCGGCGAGATCGCGGTCTCCCAGACCATCCTGCAGCGCAGCGCCGACGCCTACCGGCGCATCCGCAACACCACGCGCTTCCTGCTCTCCAACCTGACCGGCTTCGACCCGGCCAAGGACCTGCTGCCCAACGACCAGCTGCTGGCCCTGGACCGCTGGGCCGTGGACCGCGCCCTGCTGCTGCAGCGCGAACTGGAAGAGGCTTACCGCGACTACCGCTTCTGGAACGTCTACTCCAAGGTGCACAACTTCTGCGTGCAGGAGCTGGGCGGCTTCTACCTGGACATCATCAAGGACCGCCAGTACACCACCCAGGCCGACAGCGTCGCCCGCCGCTCCTGCCAGACCGCGCTGTTCCACATCGCCGAGGCGCTGGTGCGCTGGGTCGCGCCGATCCTCGCCTTCACCGCCGAGGAAGTGTGGAAGTTCCTGCCCGGCGAGCGCGCCGAGTCGGTCATGCTGACCACCTGGTACGACGGCCTGTCCGAACTGCCGGCCGACGCCGAGTTGGGCCGTGCCTACTGGGAGCAGGTCATGGCCGCCAAGGCCGCGGTCAACAAGGAACTGGAGAACCAGCGCACCGCCAAGGCCATCGGCGGCAACCTGCAGGCCGAGGTCACCCTCTACGCCGAGGACGACCTGGCCCGCAGCCTGGGCAAGCTGGGCAACGAGCTGCGCTTCGTGCTGATCACCTCCACCGCCACCCTTGCGCCCCTGGCCGAGGCCCCGGCTGATGCCGTGCAGAGCGAACTGCCCGGCCTCAAGCTGAAGGTGGTGAAGTCGGCCCACGCCAAGTGCGCCCGTTGCTGGCACCACCGCGAGGACGTCGGCAGCCACGCCGCGCACCCGGAAATCTGCGGCCGTTGCGTGGAGAACATCGAAGGCGCCGGCGAGGTTCGCCACTATGCCTAACCGCTTCGGCCGCCTTGGCTGGTTGTGGATAACCGTGCTGGTCCTGGTCCTCGACCAGGTCAGCAAGGCCTACTTCGAAGGCACGCTGAGCCTGTACCAGCAGATCGTGGTCATCCCCGACCTGTTCAGCTGGACCCTGGCCTACAACACCGGCGCGGCCTTCAGCTTCCTGGCCGACAGCTCCGGCTGGCAGCGCTGGCTGTTCGCCCTGATCGCCATCGTGGTCAGCGCGGTGCTGGTCATCTGGCTCAAGCGCCTGAAGCCCAGCGACACCTGGCTGGCCATCGCCCTGGCCCTGGTGCTGGGCGGCGCGCTGGGCAACCTGTACGACCGCATCGTGCTCGGCCACGTGATCGACTTCATCCTGGTGCACTGGCAGAACCGCTGGTACTTCCCGGCGTTCAACCTGGCCGACAGCGCCATCACCGTTGGCGCCATCATGCTGGCGCTGGACATGTTCAAGACGAAGAAATCTGGAGAGACCGCCCATGGCTGACAGCAGCAGTGATATCCAGCGCATCGGAGCGGATACCGAAGTCACCCTGCACTTCGCCCTCAAGCTGGAGGACGGCAACGTCGTCGACAGCACCTTCGACAAGCAGCCGGCCACCTTCAAGGTCGGCGACGGCAACCTGCTGCCGGGCTTCGAGCAGGCGCTGTTCGGCCTCAAGGCCGGCGACAAGCGCACCCTGAACATCGAGCCGGAGCAGGGCTTCGGCCAGCCGAACCCGGCCAACGTACAGGTGATGCCGCGCGACCAGTTCCAGGACATGGAGCTGGCCGAGGGCCTGCTGGTGATCTTCAACGACGCCGCCAAGACCGAGCTGCCCGGCGTGGTCAAGGCCTTCGACGAGCAGCAGGTGACCATCGATTTCAACCACCCGCTGGCCGGCAAGAGCCTGACCTTCGAAGTGGAAATCATCGACGTAAGGGCGCTCTGAGGGCCCTTCGCAGGCGTAGGATGGGTTGAGCGAAGCGATACCCATCACGCCATCCCCTCTGCGCGCCGAGACAACCGACCATGCAAATCAAACTCGCCAATCCCCGCGGCTTCTGCGCCGGCGTCGACCGGGCGATCGAAATCGTCAACCGCGCCCTGGACGTGTTCGGCCCGCCGATCTACGTGCGCCATGAAGTGGTGCACAACAAGTTCGTGGTGGAGAACCTGCGCAACCGCGGCGCGGTGTTCGTCGAGGAACTCGACCAGGTGCCGGACGACACCATCGTCATCTTCAGCGCCCACGGCGTCTCCCAGGCCGTGCGCAAGGAGGCCGAGAACCGCGGCCTGAAGGTCTTCGACGCGACCTGCCCGCTGGTCACCAAGGTGCACATGGAAGTGGTGCGCTACAGCCGCGACGGCCAGGAGTGCATCCTCATCGGCCACGAAGGCCACCCCGAGGTGGAAGGCACCATGGGCCAGTACAACCGCGACAACGGCGGCGACATCTACCTGGTCGAGGACGAGGAAGACGTGGCCGCGCTGGAAGTACGCAACCCCGAGGCCCTGCACTTCGTCACCCAGACCACCCTGTCGATGGACGACACCTCCAAGGTGATCGACGCCCTGCGCGCGAAATTCCCGCACATCAAGGGCCCGCGCAAGAACGACATCTGCTACGCCACCCAGAACCGCCAGGACGCGGTCAAGGAACTGGCCGACCAGTGCGACCTGGTGCTGGTGGTGGGCAGTCCGAACAGCTCCAACTCCAACCGCCTGCGCGAACTCGCCGAACGCATGGGCACCCCCGGCTACCTGATCGACGGCGCCGAAGACCTCAAGCGCGAATGGTTCGAAGGCAAGCAGCGCATCGGCATCACCGCCGGCGCCTCCGCCCCGGAAGTGCTGGTGCGCGGTGTGATCGAGCAACTGCGCAAATGGGGCGCGGAGCCCGAGGTGGAGCTGGATGGGCGGGAGGAGAACATCACGTTCTCGATGCCCAGGGAACTGCGGGTCAAGGCGGTCTGAACCCGTTCCTGCCAGGAGGCATCTTCCGCCACACCCTAGGAACCATGGCGCAGGATGGGTGGAGCGAAAGTGATACCCATCGCCATATTCGACCGAACGCCGGCTTGTGCCGGCGGAATCGCGGATAAATCCGCTCCTACGCTGTGTTCCGTCCCTTCCTGTAGGAGCGGACTCTGTCCGCGATTCGGCGCATAACGCCGTAGGCGTTATGTGCCCTACGTGCCGCAGCGCTTCACTTCCAGCAGTCGTTCACACTGGTGCTGCCGCTGACGCCGCGGGTGCCCATGGCATTGAGCGTCAGCTTGTCGCACTTGGTGTCCTTGGCCTGTGCACCTTGCGGAGTCGCCGTGAGCAGGTAGCCACCGCTGTTGTTGGGGTTGCTGATGGTGAGGGCGTACTTGCCGGTATCCGAGGTCACGGTCGTGCCGCTGGTATTGCGCATGCCCAGCCTGGCGATGTTGGCCTGGGCGGTGACATAGGCATTGTTCTGGGCGAAGTAGCGCTCCTGGCGCGCGGCCGCGTCATTCAGCAATGCCTGGCCCTCGCTGCGGTTGCCGCGCAGGACGTATTCCTGGTAGCTGGGGTAGGCGATGGCCGCCAGGATGCCGATGATGGCCACCACGATCATCATCTCGATCAGGGTGAAACCCGTTGTCTTCTTCACGTACTGGTTCCTCATTGCGGTGCCACGCGCCAGGTCTGGCGACCAGTGGACTCGGGGCCGAAGCTGATGTTCATCGGGGCGCCATCGGCGGTGAAGCGCGTATTGCCGGAAAGGGCCGCGCCACCGGCAGGGGTCTTGTAGCCGGAGACCACGTTGCTGGTATCGCCGGAAACATAGGCGTCGCCCTGGTCCACCACGAAGTTCTGGCTGAAGTCGAAGATATTGAAGTTGGCGCGACCGCCGGTATAGGGGTCGATACCGTATGACCAGCCTTCCACGCCGGCCTGGCAGACATCCAGGCTGGGTGTGCGGGTATTGACCAGCAGTGCCTGTCCGCGGGCGGCCATCTCATCGACGATCCGCTCGCCCACCAGGCTGCCGCCGGTGACCTGGAGGTTCAGGTACCAGCCGCTTTTCGTCGCCCAGTCTACGGTCTCCTGGCTGAGCAGGCGGATGTCGAAGGTGTTAGCGGTATTGTCTGCGAAGATTGCTCCGTTTACCTGGGACGAAATGGTTTGTTCTTGCAGGCTGGCCCGAGACAGGTTCGGGGTGGTGGTGGCCGCTTCGCCCTTGGTCTGCTTGTCCCAGATGCCGTAGAGCGTCTGCAACTGGAACGGGCTGGTCTTGTCCACGGTGCCCAGGTAGCGGCCGGTACCGAAGATCACCAGGTAGCCGTTGGTGGAGGGATGGCGGACCAGCGACGGCGGTGCGGTGATCGGCTGGCGCACGCCGCCGGTACCGTCGGCATCCTTGGCCACGTACAGCGGGGTGCCGTTGAAGGACGTCTTGAATTTCGAGGCGGCAATGGTGGTGCTGGAGAACGGTGCGGTATTGGTAGCGCTGTTGTCTATCAGGTCGAAGCGCCACAGGTTGCCCTGCAGGTCGCCGGCATAGGCGTAGTCGATGATGCCATCGCTGTTGTTGTCGGCGCCGCGGATGCTGGACAGGCCGTTGGTGCCGCTGGCCCCCTGTGCCTCCAGTGTCTTGAGGACGGTGCCGGTCTTGATGTCCAGCACGTACATCACCGCCTTGCCGCTGCTGTTGTTGGCGCTGTTGTAGCCGTTGGGCAGCAGCACGCCCCATTGTCCGCTGTGCAGGCGGGCGACCACCGGGGTGGGGATGGTGAAGCCGAGGTTGCTCAGCGTCGTGTTGGTGCCGTCCTTGCTGCTGGTGTTGTCGTCGTCGAACTCCCAGAGCAGGGCGATGTTGTCGGGGTCGGTCACGTCCAGGGCGAAGGCGGACTTGCCGCCGGCGCCGAGGGTGCCCACCAGCACGGTATGCCAGGCGTCGTCGTAGTAGACGTCGCGCACGGTCAGGCTGCCGTCGACGAACCAGCGGTGCTGGGCGGCGGTGTAGTCCTTGCTGCTCAGGTACTGCAGGTTCGGGATGACGGCGCGGGGCACGAAGGCGAACTTCTCCACGCCGGTGGCGCCGTCGAAGGCGTGCAGCATGCCGTCGTTGGCGCCGACGTAGACCTGGCTGCGGCGTTCCTTCTTGGCTTCGATGAAGTCGGCGTACTTCTGGTAGCCGCCATCGATGGCGCCTGCCAGGTAGGCCAGGTACTGGGCGCCGGACACCACCACCGGGTTGGAGTTGATGATGTCGCCCAGCAGCGTGTTGCGCCGACGGAAACTGCTGCCCTCGCCGCTGCGGTCGCCCAGCACGTAGCCGAGCTGCGCGGAGGTCAGGGTGGTCTGCAGGTCGACGCCGTTGTAGGTCACGCCCGACAGGTTGCTGTAGGTGAGGGTGGCCAGGCTGCCGTTGCTGCCCTTGAACTTGATGTTGCGGGTGCTCGGGAACTGGTCCTTGGCGTGCCAGACCACGGTACGGGCGAAGGTGGCCGGGTTGATGGTCTCCTTGATCAGGTCGCCCGACCAGTCGTCCACCAGGAAGTTGGAGCGGTAGACCGAGCGTGCGTCGCTGATCGAGGCGCCGGGTTGCAGGCGTTCCACCGACGGGGTGGATACGGAGCTGTTGCGCTGGTAGATGTCGTTGAACGCCTTGTTCAACTGGTCCTTCAGCGTCAGGGCGTTGGTGACCAGGAAGTAGTTGTCCGGTACGCCGTTGCCGTCGGTGTCATTGTTGGTCGCGTTGGTGCCGTACTTGGCGGCGTACCACAACGGGTTCTCCAGGAAGGTGGCCGCCGGGGTGCCCGACAGGGTGAAGGTACGCGAGGAGCTGAGCCGGCTCAGGGTGCAGTCGTTGGGTTTGGTGGTCGCGTTGCAGTAGTTGGGATCGCGACCATCGGGGGTATCCAGCTTGTAGGCGACGTTGTTGCCGCCCTGGTCCTTGACCTCCAGGTAGATGCCGTCCTTGGTGGTGCCGGAGATCACGTAGCCCATGTGCTGGTCGATGCCGCCGGCGGCGTATTCGGAGGTCATGTTGATGACCAGCTTGCCCTGGTCGTTGACCAGCAATTCGTACAGGGCGATGGCGTCCATGTCATGGTCGGCGCCTTGCTCCACGTCTTCGTAGTTGATGCGGAACTTGGCGTAGGGGCGGCCACCGTTGAGGGTGGCGTCGCAGTCGCTGACCAGGCTGGGCGTGCCGCCATTGCAGGCTGGCGAAGTGTTGGCGAACTTCTCCACGTAGTAGTCGACGATCTGGTCGGTGGGCTGGAAGCTGCCGTCCGCATTGATGCTGCTGCCGCCGACGGACTTGGCGAAGGGCACTACGGTCACCACGCTGGTGACGCCATTGCTGGTGACCGGGAACTTGATGGTCGGCAGGGGCGAGGCCAGCGCCACCGAGTAGGTCAGCAGGGCCTTGTCGCCGCCGATCTTGTTGTTGGCGCCATAGCGCGCCACGGCAGCGGAGTAGTAGGTACCCTGCTTGCTTGGCTCCTCCGGCGCCAGGCCGCGGACCGTGGACAGGTTGCTGACGGTCTTGGCCGTGGGGGCGCTGTCGGCGACACCGTTGGACTCGCCGATGAAGATGGACTTGCTGCCACCGCCTTCGGCAGCCCAGATCTTGTCCGCTTCGGTGGAGACGTTCAGGCCCGCCAGCGACCCTGTGGAGGGCGCCGAAACGGCGGTGGACCATTTGCTGCCCGGCAGCTTGAAGTCATAGGACGGGTTGATGTCGCTGATGACCGTCATGGCCGGGACCGAGCACACGGGGTAGCCATTGGGGTTGGCAGTCGACTTGTAGGGCGGGGTCCAGGTGCCGATCCGCGGAAGACCCAGCACGTCCTTGTCCTTGCTGTTGCCGGAACCATAGTCATAGGTGCTGGTGGGAGCCGTTTCGCCGGAGAAGTAGCGCATCGTCTCGTACATCATCTCGCCGATCGGGTTGCCCCACATGTAGCAGGTGTCGTCCTGGGTGATCGGGCGCGTGGTGATCCAGCCGCAGCCATAGGTATGGTCGCCGTAGTTGAAGTCGATGATGCGCAGCTTGTTGATGGTCGCCACGATGCCGTTGCTCACGCCGTCGGAACCGCACACGTTGGTGCCGGCGAAGCAGTATTGCCCGGTGGTCGCGCTGTACTCCTTGGAGAAACTCTGCAATTGGCTGCGCAGCACGCCGCCGCTGATGTTCTTCTGGAACGAGCCGGTCAGCAGGCCGAAGTACATCTTGTTGGTGGCGCCGTAGTCGTGAAGGATGCCGGTCGGCTTGAAGCCGTTGCCATAGGCGATGCAGTTGCTTTCGCGCAGGCCGGCGTTGTCGGCGCCGCTGGGGCAGACCGAGACCTTGACGTTCCTGTCGGTCATCTCGCTGGTGCCGGTGGCCGGGGTCTTCCAGTACAGGTAGAAGTTGGCGTCGCCGCCGTTTTCCTCATGGCGGAAGGTGAAGGAGTAGGCCGTGCCCGCCGTGAGTGTGACGCTAGCGGTGGTTCCGGCACCACCGCTACCGGACTTGCCGTGATCGCCGTAGTACGAGGCGGTAACGCCGTTGACCTGGAATTCGACGGCGTCGTCACCGTCCACCGAGAATTGGTAGACGCCGCTGAGAGCGGGGGTGAGCGTGCCGGTGATCAGGGTGTGGTAGCCGTCCTGGCCACAGCCGTTGGCGGAGTAGGGGTTGGTGAAGTTCTGCGGGCTGTTGATGTTGGTAAAGGGGGCTGTGCCTGTACCGCATCTCGAGTTGGTGTTGCTGTAGGTCGATCCGAACAGCTCATCCATCTGCGACTTGCTGGTGGACGTCGCGCGCGAGTCCTTCCAGGTTGTGAGCGTGAGGCCCGACATCTGGTCGGCGGGCACGATGGCCCAGTTGCCGCCACTGGGGCCACCACTGGTGCAGTTGACCTCCGAGCCGGAACTGTTCACGCAGGTGCTGCCGGCCACCGGTCGCTCCTTCGACACCCAGTTCCAGATGCGGAAGCTGGTGTTGGTCAGGGTGCGCAATTGCGGCACGCCGGTGTCCTGGGTCAGCGACACCACGGCGAACAGGTGCCGGTAGCCGCCGGCTGCCGGCTGGCTCAGCGGGGTGTAGTCGGAAATGCGGTAGCCGTCGTAGGCCTCGCTCAGGTATTCCTTGCCCCAGGCATGGTCGTCCTGGGGGATGTAGGCAGCCTGCAGCACGGTGGAGGACGTGGTGTCCTCCACCCGGTAGCCGCCGTAGAGCACTTTGCGCAGGGCGTCCATGCGCGAGGTGGCGAGGTAGTTGAGGAAGTCGCCGCTCCAGTGGCCGGGGCACTTCTTGTCGGTGGTGGCGCTGACGGGGCTGAAGCGGCCGTCGCTATAGTCGTAGCAGGCGTTCGAGTTGAAGTAGCCGTAGTAGTCGATGCCGCCGTGGTCCTTGTCCAGGTGCCCCTTGTAGCCCACGTCGAGGATGCCGTCGCCATTGAGGTCGGAGGCGTCGTTGTAGGCCTCGTAGTAGAGCTTGTGGTCGCGGCCCATGACCAGCATGTTCAGCGGTGGCACCGAGTCGTTGACGAAGACCGGGGTGCGCGAGATGTCGATGTCTGCCCAGGCGCTGGCGCACGGAAGCAGGAGGGCGCAGAGCAGGCTGGCGCTGGCGTTGATCGCGGTTTGGCGGAGAGTCTTCATGTCAGTGCCTGGGGGTCAGTTGTTGTATACCCGGGCCACCACGGAGCGCAGTGGGGCCTCGCGGTTGTTGCTGGAGGCGCGGCTGTTCACTTCATAGAAGAAGGTGCCGTTGCCCAGCATCATCGAGCCGTACTCGGGGTTGATCGACTGGCCGCCGACATTGCCGCTGGGAGCGGCGATCATGTAGCGACTGACACTGGTGGTCTGCGAGGAGGGGGTAACGCCGTTGCCGGTGTAGCCCATGGCGTCGGAGAAGTCCTGGGCATAATCGTTGGCGGTCTTGTTCCAGATGCAGGGCAGGTCATCGGTGGTGGCGTCTGCCGGGCAACGATCGGGCGGCAGCAGCGACTCGCTGAGGGTCTCCTCGGTGTTGCGTAGCGCCGATTCGGCGCTGTTGAACAGGCGCTTCTCCTCGGCCACGCTGCCGGTGATGCGGGCCTCCAGGGCCGACTGGCGGACGCTGGAGATGGCCAGCACGGAGATGACCAGCAGGATGATCAGCGAGACGAACAGGATCGCGCCCTGCTGCGAATGGCGGGATGCATTCATGGCATGAGGTTCCTGAGGGTGATCGAGCCTTGGGCGATCTGGTAGAGCTGCCCGTTGTCGGTGCCGATGCCGGAGTCGGGGTAGCGGGTCTTCCATTGCGTCAGGGTGGCGCTGTCCATGCCCTGGCGGGCATTGACCGAACTCACCATCAGGGCGGCATAGCGCACGGCCCGGATCGGCAGGGTGCCCGGGGAGGTCGTGTAGGTGTTGACCTGGCGTTCATCGGTCTGCGGGCCGACTCCGTATTCGAACTGAATGTCGGCGACGCCTCTTAGGATGGCTTCTGGCTCATCTTCACCCGCTGCACACTTGAGTTCGTTGTCTTCGATGAAGAACTTTTCCATCACAGTCAGCGTGCTGGTGGTGTAGGGCTCGTCGGGAACGGTTGCGTCGGCGGGCTTCGCCCCCAGGCAATTGCGCTCGTCGGGGTCGCGGGGTTCATAGCGGATGCAGATGCCGCTGTCGCTGGCCAGCGTGACAGTCTGGCCCTTGGCGAATGCGCATCCATCCGGGGCTCCGCTGCTTGAGTCTGCCGCCGGGAAACTGGTATCGAACCCGCGGTCGGGCTGGCGCCGGTAGCCGGTCTTGCTCAGTTCCTGGTCGAGCAGCAGGAAGGTGTAGCGGCTGTTTCCCTGGTTCTCCGTCTGGGCCTGCTGGAAGACGAAGGTGTTCTTGTTGTCGATGAATATCTGCACTATCCCGATGATCAGGAAACTGCTGACGGTCAGGGCGACCATCAGCTCGATCAGGGACAGGCCTTGCTGGCGCTTCTGCATGCTGGTCCGCCTCAGATTTCCGCTCTTACCCGATAGCGGCAAATGGTCTTGTCGTCGCCGCTGTCCGCCGCATCCATGCACTCGCCGTTCTTCACCCGCCAGGCCACCTGGATTTCGATGGCGCGGCCCGCGCTGCCACAAGTGCCGGCGCTGCTCCCAGCGCGGCAGACGTGCACCTCGGCTGCCAGACCGCTGGCGCCGGGCAGTGTCTCCTGCACGCGGGTCAGCCAGCAGTTGAGCTGCTCGGCGGGGTTGGCGTTGGCGGGGAGCGGCTGGCAGCTTCCCTCCTCGGGTGCCTCCGGGTAGCCGTCGCTACCGGTGAAATACGCCGAGTTCGGGTTGAGGTTGCCGCTGGCGGTATAGACCTGGTCGCGGTTGCTGCGCATGGTCTCCAACATCTCGTTGGCCAGCATGGCGGCGGTGCTGCGCTGCACGGAGTCCTGGGTGTACTGCACTGTGCGTCCTTGCATGGCGACCATGCCCAGCACGCCGATGCAGATCAGCAGCAGGGCGACCAGCACCTCGATCAGGCTGAAGCCGGAGGATTGCCTGCGAACGTCATTCATGATCCGCAACTCCCGAGTGCTTCACCTGCGTCCGACGTGCCGCGAGGCCACAGTCTCACCTGTCCGGCCACGCTGACGGTCAATTGATAGCCGGTGGCGGCATCACCGTCGTTGCAGATGTAGATGTTGGTATTGGCGGAGGCAGTGCCATTCGGATAGAAGGTCACCGAGGCAGTGGCCGGCAGGATGCTGAGGGTGCTTTGCTGGCTATCCAGTTGGCGAAGGACGGTATTGCCCTGGCTGACTGTCCAGGCTTCGCTGCTGGCTGCTGCGGTGATATCGACATTGCGCGTCACCGCTTCGGCGCGGGCGTATTGCAGCAGGGAGGCGAGTTCGCTGGCGGCGCTCTGAGTCCGGTTGGTCTTGATCAGGTAGCTGAAACTGGGTAGCGCGATGCTGACGAATATCACCAGCAGCGCTACGACGATCATCAACTCGATCAACGTGAACCCCGCCATTTCCTTGGGGCGCGACATGGCGCATTCCTCCAGTTTGTCTTGAAGGAAATGCTGCCAATTTGTGTGGGAAATGTCCCTTTTTGTTGGATGGCCGATACAAATCGCGCGATGTCCGGTCATGTCCGCTGGTCTTCTGTGACCTCGGTCGCAGAGCGGTTGTGCGCTGCTCAGCGTGGGCAGAGGCTGGCGCTGGGGGCGCTTTCGTTGCGGATGCGGCCGCTGCGGTTGATCACGATCCGGTGGGCTGTGGCGTGCTGGGTACAGATCCTGAAATGGCCGGCGTGGAAGGCTCCGTTGGGGCGGATGGCCTGGCCCTGGGGGCGGTAGTGGATGTAGCTGCGGGAGGTTTCGTCCGGGTATATCTGCACGCCTTCCAGGGGTGGGTGGAGGCGCAGCCGGGGTTCGCCGGATTGCTGCTGGCCGTCGTTGTTGTCGTCGTGGAACAGCGCCCAGCCGTTGGCCCAGTCGCCTTCGCGGGCCGCGACGCTGACCGGGCGGCCGGTGAAGACCGCGGTGTGCCGGGCATGGCTCAGGGCGCCGCGCAGGCTGTGCAGGGCGACCAGGCTGCGCTGGGACTGGAGCAGGTTGTCGAAGGCCGGTACGGCCAGGCTGGCGACCAGCCAGAGCAGGAGGATCGAGAGCAGTGCTTCCAGCAGGCTGAATCCGCGATTCTTTTGCATGGTGCCATCCCTGGCGCTATCCCACCGCCGCAGTATCGGGCCTTGGGCGCTCTGCCTGGGCCCAGGGTGTTGCGCGTCGCTTCCGGCGAAGGTGTAGGGCGCTTCGCTTTGGCGGGGTTGGTATAGTGGCGCGCCGGATGACCGTCCGGTTTCCTGTCGGTTCGAGGTGCAGCGGTATGTCGGATGTTCTGCTTGTCGGTGGTGGCGTTGTCGGGCTGTTGAGCGCCTGGACCCTGGGGCGCGAAGGGTTGCGGGTGACCCTCGTCGAGCGTGGCGAGACCGGGCGCGAGGCATCCTGGGCCGGCGGCGGCATCGTTTCCCCGCTCTATCCCTGGCGCTACAGCCGGGCGGTGGCGAACCTGGCGCACTGGTCGCAGGAGTTCTACCCGGCGCTGGGCCAGCAACTCCTGGAAGACACCGGCGTCGATCCCGAGGTGCACGTCACCGGCCTCTACTGGCTGGACCTGGACGACCAGGCCGAGGCCCTGGCCTGGGCCCGCGCCAACGCTCGCCCGCTGCGGGAGGTGGATATCTCGGCGGTCCACGATGCCGTTCCCGCGCTGGGGGCCGGTTTCCGGAAAACGGTCCACATGCCGGGCGTGGCCAATGTGCGCAACCCGCGCCTGGCGCGTTCGCTGCGCGAGGCGCTGCGGCGTATGCCGAACGTCGAGGTGCTTGAGGGTTGCGAGGTCAGCGGTTTCATCCAGGAGCAGGGCTCCATTCGCGGCGTGCGCTGCGCCGCCGGCGAGCTGCGGGCCGATGCGACCGTGCTGGCGGCCGGCGCCTGGAGCGGCGAGTTGCTGGCCAGCCTGGGCCTGGAGCTGCCGGTCGCGCCGGTGAAGGGGCAGATGATTCTCTACAAGTGCGCGGTGGATTTCCTGTCCAGCATGGTGCTGGCCAAGGGGCGCTACGCCATTCCGCGGCGCGACGGCCATATCCTGGTGGGCAGCACCCTGGAGCATGCCGGCTTCGACAAGACGCCCACGGACGAGGCCCTGGCCAGCCTGCGCGCATCCGCCGAGGAATTGCTGCCGGCGCTCGCCGGGCAGGCGCCGGTGGGGCATTGGGCAGGGCTGCGGCCGGGTTCGCCCGAGGGTATTCCCTTCATCGGGCAGGTGTTGGGGTACGAAGGGCTTTGGCTGAACACCGGGCACTACCGCAACGGCCTGGTGTTGGCGCCGGCGTCCTGCCGGTTGCTGGCGGACCTGATGTTGAAGCGCGAGCCGATCATCGAGGCGCAACCCTATGCGCCGGAAGGGCGGTTGGTGGCGACGCCGTTGGCGTAGAGCGTGTGGGGCTGGTTGTTTAAGTGAGGTGTGTTGGTTTGGTGGCGGAGTATTGGTGAAGTCCGTTGCCCTCACCCCGGCCCTCTCCCGGAGGGAGAGGGGGCTGTCCTGAACGAAGGGAGAATCCTGAGTCATCCTGAAACGCCTAACCCCACCTCGTCATTCCCGCGAACGCGGGAATCTAGTGACTGCGGGGTTCGCGAGCAAGCTCGCTCCTACGAAAAGCAAAAGCAAAAGCAAAAGCGCGTTCGCTCTTGCTCTGGCTTTTGGATTTCCAGAGAAACATCCGCGCACTCCGAAACGCCCCTTCAGAAGGCCGAGCGAAACCCGCGCTCAGGAGGTCATGCGACATGGATGTCGCGAGAGCCCCGCGGGCTACAGGGATGTACCCTCGGGGCGGGCCTCCGTGGCGGGGGAGTTCGCGAGGGTAGCCCGGCTTCATCGGGCCCGTATGTTGGGGCAAGCCTTCTTGGTTACTTCTTTGGCGTTTGAAAGAAGTGACTCGCCCGAGGGGGCGAAACAAGAGACATCCGAACACTCGGAGCGGCGCGTCACACCAAGCCCCTAAGCCTCTGGGTTCCCGCGTTCGCGGGAATGACGGGGTTAAGGGTGGAGCGGAGGACAGGATTCGCGCGCGAAGCCCTAGCCCTACCCCATATGAAAAATGCCGTTTCTCTCATGGAGAGAAACGGCATTCGCTCTTCATTAAATAGCATTACGACCATGCCACGGGGCTCACGCCCTATGATCAATCGATACCCAGCTTCTTCAAGCGATAGCGCATCGAACGGAACGTCAGACCCAATCGCTGGGCCGCGGCCGTGCGGTTCCAGCGGGTTTCCTCCAGCGCCTGCATGATCAGCTTGCGCTCGATCTCTTCGAGGTAATCCTCGAGATTGTCGATCTGCGCCAGGCTGGCCTCGCCGCTTTCGCCGCCGCCGGTGGCCTCGGCGAAACGCAGGTCCTGGGGCTGGATGACATCGTCCTCGCACAGGGTGTAGGCGCGCTCGAGCATGTTCTCCAGCTCGCGCACGTTGCCCGGGAAACGGTAGCTCTTGAGCTTCTCCAGGGCCTCGGGGCTGACCTGGGCCGCAGCCAGGCCACTGTCGCTGGCCAGGCGCTTGAGCACGCGCTCGGTGAGCAGCGGGATGTCCTCGCGGCGCTCGCGCAGTGGCGGCACGCGCAGCTCGATGACGTTCAGGCGGTAGTAGAGGTCCTGGCGGAAGCGGCCGGCGGCGACTTCCGCGGCCAGGTCCTTGTGGGTGGCGCAGAGCACACGCACGTCCACCGCCACTTCCTGCTGGCCGCCCACTGCGCGCACGGCCTTTTCCTGGATGGCGCGCAGCAGTTTCACCTGCATCGGCAAGGGCAGGTCGGCCACTTCGTCGAGGAACAGGGTGCCGCCGTTGGCGGCCTGGAACAGGCCCTGCTTGTCTTCCACGGCGCCGGTGAAGCTGCCTTTCTTGTGACCGAAGAATTCGCTTTCCATCAGCTCGGACGGAATGGCGCCGCAGTTCACCGGGACGAAGGCCACTTCGCTGCGCGGGCCCTGTTCGTGGATCAGCCGGGCCACCAGCTCCTTGCCGCTGCCGGATTCGCCGCTGATGTAGACCGGCGCCTGGCTGCGCGCCAGCTTGGCGATCTGGTTGCGCATCTGCCGCATCGGCGGCGAGTCGCCCAGCAGGCGGTTGTCCACCGGCGCGTCCTCCGCGCCCGGCGAGCGCAGGCGCAGGGCCGTGGCCACCAGTTCGCGCAGGCGGCCGAGGTCCACCGGCTTGGTGAGGAAGTCGAAGGCGCCGGCCTTGAGCGCGTTGACCGCGGTGTCCAGGCTGCCGAAGGCGGTGATCATGGCCACCGGCACCTGCGGGTGGCGCTGCTGGATGTGCTGCACCAGGTCCATGCCGGTGCCGTCGGGCAGGCGCATGTCGGTCAGGCACAGGTCGAAGGGCTCGCGGGCCAGGTATTCCTTGGCCTCCTTGACGTTGCGGGCGCTGCGGGTGTCCAGCTTCATGCGGCCGAGGGTGATCTCCAGCAGCTCGCGGATATCCGGTTCGTCGTCGACGATCAGGGCTTTTTGCCGGCTCATGCTCTTTTCTGTCAGCTCTGCTTGCGCGGGTGGGCGAAGGTGATGCGGAAGCCGCCACCGCCTTCGTCGCGGTTCTTGAAGTCGATGCGGGCCTGGTTGCTTTCGCACAGCTCGCGGGAAATGTACAGGCCCAGCCCGGTGCCCTTGCTCTCGGTGGTGAAGAAGGGCTCGAACAGCTTGCCCAACTGCTCCGGGGCGATGCCGGGGCCGTCGTCGAGCACCTCCAGCACCGGCAGGTCGCTGTCCCGGTCGCGGAACAGGTTCAACCACACCTGGCCGCTGCCGTTCTGCCGGGCACTGTACCGTAACCCATTCTGCACCAGGTTACCCAGCACCTGGGTGAGTTGGCTGGGGTCCATGCGCGTCTGGATCTCGCCACCGCCCATTTGCAGGTGGATCTGCTGGTCACCGCGCAGGCCTTCGCGCTGCTCGTCGGTGAAGCGCTGCAGCCACTCCTTGAGGTCCAGCTGTTGCGGCTCGGCCTGGCGCCGCCGCGACAATTGCAGGACGTTCTCGATCACCAGGTTCATGCGCCGCGACTGGTCCTGGATGATCTGCGTCAGGCGCCGGTCGGGGGCGTCGAGCGCTTCGGACTCCTGCAGCAGCTGCGCGGCGTGGCTGATGGCGCCCAGCGGATTGCGGATTTCGTGGGCGATGCCGGCGGTCAGCCGGCCCAGGGCCGCCAGCTTGAGCTGCTGGGCCTGCTGGGCGATCTGCGAGATGTCTTCGAGGAAGACCAGGGTGTGCTGTTCCTCGCCGCGGCGCAGCGGGATGAAGCTCGGCTGCAGCATGGGGCCGCCTTCGGGCGCCTGCAGGCTGGGCGGGCGCAGCGAGGGGTTGCGTTCCCACTGCTGCAGGCTGTCGAGCAGCTCCGGGCAATGCTCGGTGGCGAGCTTGCCCGCCAGTTCCGGCTGGGCCAGCAGGCCCAGGGCGCTCTGGTTGGCCAGCAGCACTCGGTGCCGGCTGTCCAGCACCAGGATGCCGGTGCGCATGCGCTGCAGGATGAGGGCGTTGAGTTCTTCGAGGTTGGCCACGGTGGTGGCGCGTTCCTCGGCCAGGTGCTCGGTGAGTTGCTGGCGCCGCGCCAGGCCCTGCAGCAGCAGCGCGGCGGCGAAGCTCAGGGCGCCGAGGCTGCCGGCCTGGACGTAGTGGTTGATCGCCGTGGGCTGGCTGAGGCTGAGGTAGAAGGTCAGGTAGATCATGCCGATCGCGGCGACGGCGGCGATCAGCAGGCCGATGCGCCCGCGCAGCAGGATGTTGGCGATGCCCACCGCCACCACCAGCAGGTTGCCGATGCCGCTGGGCACGCCGCCGGCGGCGTAGAACAGGCCGCACAGCGCGAGGATGTCGAACAGCGCCAGGAGGAAGATCGGCAGCAACTGGCGCGGCGTCGGCATCAGCACGGCGATCAGGATGTTGACGATCAGGTAGCTCCAGCAACTGGCATGGAACAGCGCCGACTGGCCGACGTTGAGCACGCGGTCGTCGAGGTCGCTGGAAATCAGCAACACCAGCAGCAGGCCGATACTCAGGCGGTACAGGTGGTACAGGCGGAGGATGCGCTGCCCCTGCTGGCCGCTGATGGGGATGGCCTTAGCCATGCCGCTGGCTGTCCTGCTGCAGATGGGCCTGGCTGCAGTACCAGCGCTGCTCGTGCTGCAGCGCGTTGGCGCGCGGCACGTGCACGCCGCACTGGGCGCAGCGGACCATGGGCTCGGCCGGGTCGTCCGGCGGCGCCTGGGGCGGGCGTTGCGGGCGGGTAGCCTTGCGCCACAACCACCAGATCAGGGCGATGAGGAGGATCCAGAACAGCAGGCGGACCATGGCGTTCCCTTTTTTCGTGAAGAGCCGCAGTTTATCCGAGCCGCCACGTCGCACAAGTCGCGCGGGCCGGTACTGTGCGGAAGATTCGCGCGGGCATGAAAAAGGGAGGCCGGAGCCTCCCTCTGCATGGCGGGTCGATCAGTCGACCAGGCCGAAGGTCAGGTAGTGCCACCAGGAGTGGCTCTTCTTGCCGCTGGTGTCGGGCTTCTCGGTTTCCTCGTCCTGGTGCTCCGGCTGCAGCTCGCGCGGGATCTGCTGGCGCGCGTCCTCGTACTGGCGCATCACGTCCTTGCTCGCCTGGGTTTCCATCTGCGGCGGCGCGGTGTTGGAGTCGATCAGGCCGAGGGTGGCCTTGGCCAGCCAGGAGCGGCTGCTGTCGTCGTCCTCGCGGGGTACGAACTGGCCGTCCTTCAGGCTGGGGTTGTCCGGGTAGTTGAGCTTGAGGGTCTGCAGGCTGCTGTCGGCCAGGTCGTTCAGGCCCAGGCGCTGGTAGGCCTCGGTCATGATCGCCAGGCCATCGCCGACGGCCGGGGTCTCCTGGAAGTTCTCCACCACGTAGCGGCCACGGTTGGCGGCGGCCACGTAGGCCTTGCGCTTGAGGTAGTAGTGGCCGACGTGCACTTCGTAGGCCGCCAGCAGGTTGCGCAGGTAGACCATGCGCGCCTTGGCGTCCGGGGCGTAGCGGCTGTTGGGGAAGCGGCTGGTGAGCTGGGCGAACTCGTTGAAGGAGTCGCGCGCCGCGCCCGGGTCGCGCTTGGTCAGGTCCAGCGGCAGGAAGCGCGCCATCAGGCCGCGGTCCTGGTCGAAGGAGGCCAGGCCCTTCATATAGTAGGCGTAGTCGACGTTCGGGTGCTGCGGGTGCAGTCGGATGAAGCGCTCTGCCGCCGAACGCGCGGCTTCCGGCTCGGCGTTCTTGTAGTTGGCGTAGATCAGCTCCAGCTGCGCCTGTTCGGCGTAGCGGCCGAACGGGTAGCGTGACTCCAGCGCCTTCAGCTTGTTGATGGCGTTGGTGTAGCTGTTGTTGCCGAGGTCTTCCTGCGCCTGCTGGTACAGCTGGCTCTCGCTCAGGTTCTCGTCGACCTTGTCGCCCTTGGACGAGCAGGCGGAGACCAATACGAGGGTGGCGATCAGCAGCAGGTGTTTCACTTGCATGGCGGCTTGCGTCCCTGGACGGTCGGCTGTCGCGGCCGCATCCGTCTGTTATGATTGGCGCCCCAGGCGAACCCCTGGGACAAAGGCCCCGTATTTAACCACAGCGTGCCGCCCACCAAAAGGTGGCGCGCCCACTGCGTCCCATCATGTCCGATCTCATCCAACTGGCGGCAGAAGTGCCGTTCGACCTGGGAGGCCAACGCCTCGACCAGGTCGCCGCACAACTCTTCCCCGAACACTCCCGCTCGCGCCTGGCCGGCTGGATCAAGGACGGCCACCTGACCGTCGACGGCGCCGTGCTGCGCCCGAAGGACGTCGTCCACGCCGGCTCGCGCCTGGCGCTGGAGGTGCAGCTGGAGGCCCAGGGCGAGTGGAAGGCCCAGGACATCGAGCTGGACATCGTCTACGAGGACGAGCACATCCTGGTGATCGACAAGCCCGCGGGGCTGGTGGTCCACCCGGCCGCCGGGCACCAGGACGGCACCCTGCTCAACGCCCTGCTGCACCACGTGCCGCACCTGGCCAACGTGCCGCGCGCCGGCATCGTGCACCGCCTGGACAAGGACACCACCGGCCTGATGGTGGTGGCCAAGACCCTCGAAGCCCACACCAACCTGGTCGCCCAGTTGCAGGCGCGCTCGGTGAGCCGTATCTACGAGGCCATCGTGGTCGGGGTGATAGTCGCCGGCGGCAAGATCGACGCGCCCATCAGCCGCCACGGCGTGATGCGCCAGAAGATGGCGGTGGTGTCCACCGGCAAGCAGGCGATCAGCCATTACCGGGTGCTGGAGCGCTTCCGCTCGCACACCCACACCCGGGTGAAGCTGGAGACCGGCCGCACCCACCAGATCCGCGTACATATGTCGCACATCGGCTTCCCGCTGGTGGGCGACCCGGTCTACGGCGGGCGCTTCCGCATTCCGCCGGGAGCCAGCCCGACGCTGGTCGAGTCGCTGCGCGACTTCCCGCGCCAGGCGCTGCACGCGCGCTTCCTCGAACTGGACCACCCGGCCACCGGCGTGCGCATGAAGTGGGAGTCGCCGCTGCCTGACGACTTCACCTGGCTGCTCAGCCTGCTGCGTCAGGACAACGAGTCCTTCGTATGACCTCGCCCTGGCTCATCCCCGACTGGCCGGCGCCGGCCAACGTGCGCGCCTGCGTCAGCACCCGCGCCGGCGGGGTGAGCCAGGCGCCGTTCGACAGCTTCAACCTCGGTGACCACGTCGGCGACGAGCCGGCCGCGGTGGCCGAGAACCGCCGCCGCCTGGAACAGGCCCAGGGTTGCCGGCCGGCCTGGTTGAGCCAGGTGCACGGCATCGAGGTGGTGGAAGCCGATCCTTCCCGCGTCGCCACTGCCGACGCCAACTGGAGCGCCACGCCGGGCATCGCCTGCGCGGTGCTCACCGCCGATTGCCTGCCGGCGCTGTTCTGCGACCGCGCCGGCACCCGTGTTGCAGCGGCCCATGCCGGCTGGCGCGGGCTGGCCGGCGGCGTGCTGGAAGCCACGTTGGACAGGCTGGCGGTGCCGGCTGACGAGGTGCTGGTCTGGCTCGGCCCGGCCATCGGCCCGCAGGCCTTCGAGGTCGGCCCGGAAGTCCGTGAAGCCTTCCTCGCCGACCACGCCGAGGCCGAGGCGGCCTTCGTGCCCAGCATGAATGCCGGCCGCTACATGGCCGACATCTACCAGCTCGCACGTATCCGCCTGGCCGCGCGGGGTGTGACCGCCGTCTACGGTGGGGGGCTGTGCACCTTCAGCGACACCGAGCGCTTCTATTCCTACCGCCGCAACCCGCGCACCGGGCGCCAGGCCAGCCTGGTCTGGCTGGCCTGACTCTGTAGCTCCCGATCTTCGTAGGAGCGAGCTTGCTCGCGAACAGGTTCCGCAGCCCCGTAGGATGGGTTGAGCCTGCGAAACCCATGCGGTCGTGGTGATGGGTATCGCTTCGCTCAACCCATCCTACGAAGAGCGCCTCGGCGCAGTCGGCAACACCCTTCCCCTGCATTCGGATGCCTATGCCGTGGTGGCCTTGCGCCGGCACGAACTGACCGGCGTCATGGCGATTTGGCTTGAAGCGGCCAAAATCGTCCTTATCTAACTGGCATCCCGGCGGGTTGTTTCTTCATCAGGGGCAGGTATCGCCCCGACCCGCTATCTAGAAGGAAGGACGAACTCCATGCGAATCGACCGTTTGACCAGCAAGCTGCAACTGGCGCTGTCCGATGCCCAGTCCCTGGCCGTTGGCCACGATCACCCGGCCATCGAGCCGGTGCACCTGCTTTGCGCCCTGATCGACCAGCAGGGCGGCTCCATCAAGCCCCTGCTGATGCAGGTCGGCTTCGATATCCCGGCCCTGCGCACTGCCCTGAATAAAGAGCTGGACGCGCTGCCGAAGATCCAGAATCCCACCGGCGACGTGAACCTCTCGCAGGACCTGGCGCGCCTGCTCAACCAGGCCGACCGCCTGGCCCAGCAGAAGGGCGACCAGTTCATTTCCAGCGAACTGGTGCTGCTCGCCGCCCTGGACGACAACGCCAAGCTCGGCAAGCTGCTGCTCGGCCAGGGCGTGAGCAAGAAGGCCCTGGAGAACGCGGTGAACAACCTGCGCGGCGGCGAGGCGGTCAACGACCCCAATGCCGAGGAGTCGCGCCAGGCCCTGGACAAGTACACCGTGGACATGACCAAGCGCGCCGAGGACGGCAAGCTCGACCCGGTGATTGGCCGTGACGACGAGATCCGCCGCACCATCCAGGTCCTGCAGCGGCGCACCAAGAACAACCCGGTGCTGATCGGCGAGCCTGGTGTGGGCAAGACTGCCATCGTCGAAGGCCTGGCCCAGCGCATCGTCAACGGCGAAGTACCCGACGGCCTCAAGGACAAGCGCCTGCTGGCCCTGGACATGGGCGCGCTGATCGCCGGCGCCAAGTTCCGCGGCGAGTTCGAGGAGCGCCTGAAGGCGGTGCTCAACGAGCTGTCCAAGCAGGAAGGGCGGATCATCCTGTTCATCGACGAACTGCACACCATGGTCGGCGCCGGCAAGGCCGAGGGCGCGATGGACGCCGGCAACATGCTCAAGCCGGCCCTGGCCCGCGGCGAGCTGCACTGCGTCGGCGCCACCACCCTGGACGAATACCGCCAGTACATCGAGAAGGACGCGGCCCTGGAGCGGCGTTTCCAGAAGGTGCTGGTGGACGAGCCCAGCGAGGAAGACACCATCGCCATCCTGCGTGGCCTCAAGGAGCGCTACGAGGTACACCACGGTGTGACCATCACCGACGGCGCCATCATCGCCGCGGCCAAGCTGTCGCACCGCTACATCACCGACCGCCAGCTGCCGGACAAGGCCATCGACCTGATCGACGAGGCCGCCAGCCGCATCCGTATGGAGATCGACTCCAAGCCGGAGGAGCTGGACCGCCTGGACCGCCGGCTGATCCAGTTGAAGATCGAGCGCGAGGCGCTGAAGAAGGAAGACGACGAGGCCACCAGGAAGCGCCTGGCCAAGCTGGAAGAAGACATCGCCAAGCTCGAACGCGAATACGCCGACCTGGAAGAGATCTGGAAGTCGGAGAAGGCCGAGGTGCAAGGCTCGGCGCAGATCCAGCAGAAGATCGAGCAGGCCAGGACCGAGCTGGAACTGGCCCGCCGCAAGGGCGACCTGAACCGCATGGCCGAGCTGCAGTACGGGGTTATCCCGGACCTTGAGCGCAGCCTGCAGATGGTCGACCAGCACGGCAAGGCGGAGAACCAGCTGCTGCGCAACAAGGTGACCGACGAGGAGATCGCCGAGGTCGTGTCCAAGTGGACCGGCATCCCGGTGTCGAAGATGCTCGAAGGCGAGCGCGAGAAGCTGCTGCGCATGGAAGATGAGCTGCACAAGCGCGTCATCGGCCAGCACGAAGCGGTGGTGGCCGTGGCCAACGCCGTGCGCCGCTCCCGCGCCGGCCTGGCCGACCCGAACCGGCCCAGCGGTTCCTTCCTGTTCCTCGGCCCGACCGGGGTGGGCAAGACCGAGCTGTGCAAGGCCCTGGCCGAATTCCTCTTCGACACCGAAGAGGCGCTGGTGCGCATCGACATGTCGGAGTTCATGGAAAAACACTCGGTGGCCCGCCTGATCGGCGCCCCGCCGGGCTACGTCGGCTATGAGGAAGGCGGCTACCTGACCGAAGCCGTGCGCCGCAAGCCGTACTCGGTGGTGCTGCTGGACGAGGTGGAGAAAGCCCACCCGGACGTCTTCAACATCCTCCTGCAGGTGCTCGAAGACGGCCGCCTGACCGACAGCCATGGCCGCACCGTGGACTTCCGCAACACTGTGGTGGTGATGACCTCCAACCTCGGTTCGGCGCAGATCCAGGAACTGGTCGGCGACCAGGAGGCCCAGCGCGCGGCGGTGATGGACGCGGTGAACGCGCACTTCCGTCCGGAGTTCATCAACCGGATCGACGAGGTGGTGGTGTTCGAACCGCTGGCCCGCGAGCAGATCGCCGGCATCGCCGAGATCCAGATGGGCCGCCTGCGCAAGCGCCTGGCCGAGCGCGAGCTGAGCCTGGAGTTGAGCACGGAGGCGATGGACAAGCTGATCGCCGTCGGCTTCGATCCGGTGTACGGCGCGCGGCCGCTGAAACGGGCGATCCAGCGCTGGATCGAGAACCCGCTGGCGCAGCTGATCCTGGCCGGCAAGTTCCTTCCCGGGGCGAAGATTCATGCCAAGGTGGAGGGCGACGAGATCGTGTTTGCCTGATCTTGGTGCCTCTGGAAAAGCCCCGCGTTGCGGGGCTTTTTCTTTTTTGCTTTTTGCTTTTGTAGGAGCGAGCTTGCTCGCGAACAGCGTTCTGCTGGTCAGGTTCGGTGCATATCCTGAAGAACGCCCTCTCCCTAACCCTCTCCCTGAAGGGAGAGGGGACCGTTGGGCAGGGTTCGGTGCTGTGGCGTTAGCCGGCTATCACGGCAATACCCGACTGAAACCATTCCTTCTCTCGGCACGGACAAGCCCCCTCTCCCTTCAGGGAGAGGGCTGGGGAGAGGGAGCGGAGTCAAAGCGAGGCACCTAGGCCACCTGGAAACTCCATTCGCGAGCAAGCTCGCTCCTACGAGGAGCCCAGCTGGGAAATCGGGAATGGTCCGTGTAGCACGAAGCCTCCCTCAAAGATGCGCAATCAACTCCTCCAGCGCCTTCGCCTGGTCGTCCGCCAGGTCGATGATGTGGAAGCCCGCCCAGCCCAGCTGACCCTCGCCGCCACTGCGGCTCCACAGGCAGTCGGCGCCCAGGGTGATCTCGCCCACCTCGTGCAGCGGCGGCAGGGGCACCAGGCGGCATTCCAGCACCGAATCCGCTGCCGGCACGTCGACGCCGCAGAGCATGAAGCCTTCGACGGAGAGGTCGGCCAGGCGGCCGAGGCTGCGTCCGGTGTGGCGGTCGAAGACCTCGACCTTCAGGTCCGTGCTGTGCCGGTTGTGCTGGCGGCGTTCGTCCATCGCTTACTCCTCGGATGGGCTGTTGGGGCGCCCGGCAAAGCGCTGCAGCATGCGGTAGATGGCGCCGAGCGCGCGGTCGACCAGGGGCTGGGCCCCGGCTCCGGCCAGGCGCACCTTGCCCTGTTCCATCTCCAGCGCCAACTGGCCGATGGGTTTGACGGCGACGCGCTGCCCCAGGTGATCGACGAACATATAGTTGCGCGTGGTGGGGCTGAACCAGGACAGCTTCAGGCGCCGTGGCGGCGTGCTGTCGGTGAACTCGAACCAGGTGCCGAATTCGATGCGGCGCAGTTCCTCCATGATCGCCCGGGCGCGGATGGACAGGCTTTCCTCGGTCTGCCGCTCGGCCACGCTTTCGCCGTCGAGCATCGCCCCCAGCGGGCTTTCCGGCAGTTCGGGGTGCAGCCTGGCGGCGATTTCCGGCTGCTGCGCCTGGATCGCGTGCTGGCAGGCGACCAGGTCCTGCAGCAGGCGGCGGATGCCTTCCTCGTGGTAGCCGCCGAGCACTTCCAGGCCCTTGCGCAGGTCTTCCAGCAGCGCCGGGCGCATGGCTTGCAGGCGCTCGCGGCCGGCGCTGTCCTGCGGCGTGACGCTCCAGGCCAGTTGCTCGGCGATCTCGCAGGCGCGGCGCCATTCATCGCTGTCCTCGCCGTTGCGCAGGATGATGAAGGTCAGGGCATCGGCCCAGCTGAGGTCGAGAAAATTGCGCACCAGTTGCGGTAGTTCGCGTTCGGCGCAGGCGTTGCGGATGACCTCGATCGCCTGTTCGCGCGCGCCCAGCAGCCGGTCGCGGCCGCGGGCCGCCTCGGTGGCGCGGCGTTCGCGCAGTTCGGCCTTCTGGCGGATGTTGCCGATGTATTCGTTGAAGTCGCCGAGCAGCTCGTCGAACAGGCGCAGGTCGCCGGCGAAGTCCTGGATCACCCGCTCGACCACCCAGTGCATCTTCGCCAGCAGCCCGCGCTCCTCGCCGTCGCCGCCGTACAGCGAGCCGGCCTGGGCCATGGCGTTGAGCAGGCGGCGGGCCGGGTGGTGGTGCTGGGTGAACAGCGCCTTGTCCTGCAGGGCCACCTTGAGGAAGGGCGTGTGCAGGTGGGAGAGGGTGGTCTTGCAGCTGTCCGGCAGGCTTTCGTCGTCGAGGATGAAGTCGAAGACCATGCCGACCAGGTCGATGACGTCGGCTTCCTGGTCGGTCAGCTTGTTCTGCCCGGGGCGGTCGCTGCCGGCTTCCAGTTGCTGGTGCAGGTCCTCCTTGAACTGCTGGACCGCCTGGGGCTGGCGGATGCGCCGGGCGAGGTCCTGGGCGGAGATACGCTGCAGGCGATTGAGCGCGTCGAGCAGTTCCCCGGCGCTGTAGGTGCGGGTCGCCCCGCGTGGCGTCAGGCGGGCGATGCTGTCGCTATGGCCGAAGTTCTCCAGGCCGCGCCGCCGGTGTTCGGCGAGCAGGGCGTTGAGGCCGCCGTAGAGCGCCTGCTGGTCGCTGGGCGGGTAGGGCGGCAGCTCGCTGAAGTCCAGCGGCGGCGCTTCGGTGCTGGCGGATGCGCCCGGGGCGCCGGGAGGCACCGCGGCGTTGCTGCCTCCGCTGCCGGTATCGGCCGGCGCCGCTGGCGTGGCTTGCCCGGGGGCCGCTGCACTCGGGCGTGGTGCCGGGCGAGAGCCCTGCTGGGCGCGGTAGCGCAGGTTGGGCAGGATGCCGGCCTCGGTCAGGCGTCGGTTCAGCTGTTCATATAGAGGTGGCAGGTTGCGCATCACCTGCTGGTCGAACAAGACATAGAGCACGGTCTTGATGCGCAGGGCGAAGCGGCTTTCCGCGAGCATCTCGCGGAAGCACTGGGCGATCGCCTGGGGGCCGAAGGGGTTGCTGTCCTCGGCCAGCTTGCTGCCGTTGTTGAGCAGGGCCAGGCGCTGGTCCAGGGCGAACAGGGATTGCGCACACTGCGCCTTGACCTGGTTCACCATGTTGGTGATGAGCAGGGTTTCCTCGTATTCCTCGTTGCCGACCAGGGACAACTGCTCGACGTCCAGCTCCTCCAGGTGCGCCCGGGAGGGCAGGGTGCCCTGCATGAAGTCGCCAAGGCCCTTGGCGAAGCGCTGGTGATAAAGGCGCTCGAGGGTGGGGCGCTGGCGGCGGATCTCGCGCATGCTGTCGAAGAACAGCGCCTGCACCTGGTTGTTCTCGGCCTTCTCGGCGCATTCGAAGAGGGTGTCGTCGACTTGGGCGAAAACCGCCGCCAGGAGTTCCGCCAGGTGGTTCATCGCCAACTGCCGGCAGCCCTGTACCAGCTCGCCGAAGCGTGGCTGGATGGCCCGGCTGGCGACGTTGGAAGACGGCGGGGTGTCCTTCGAACTCATGGGCGATCCTGTCCGTGATCTCAGCGCCTGCAGGCGAGGGCAACTTTGTTTTATGCAGATATAGCAATCTGCCTGCCGGCCTGCAAAGAAAAAGAAGAAAAACTTTTTGGATCAGAGGGTTGACAGTCCGTTCGAGACCCGTAAAATGGCGCGCCTCTGATACGGGAAACGGCAACGCCGAAACGTAGAAGGGATTGGAAGGCTCGTCGTTCCGCGATAGCTCAGTCGGTAGAGCAAATGACTGTTAATCATTGGGTCCCTGGTTCGAGTCCAGGTCGCGGAGCCAACTTCCAAGCGGGGTATAGCGCAGTCCGGTAGCGCGCCTGCTTTGGGAGCAGGATGTCGGGAGTTCGAATCTCTCTACCCCGACCATATCGAGGGTCGTTAGCTCAGTCGGTAGAGCAGTTGGCTTTTAACCAATTGGTCGTAGGTTCGAATCCTACACGACCCACCATCTTCCAGCCGGTCGCCCAGGTGAACGGCAATCGAAAAGCCCGCAGTCTCGTTGAGATCGCGGGCTTTTTCGTTTTTCGGTTGGGGTGTTTGGGCTGGGGCTTGTAGGAGCGAGCTTGCTCGCGAACCGGCCGGTGATATCTGCGCTTTGGTTCCACTCCGCTCCCTCTCCCTAACCCTCGGCTGCGCGCCCCGCCCAGAAGGGAGAGGGGACCGTTGGGTAGGCGCTGATGTTCTGGAGTCAGTCGGCTAGCACAGAGATTACCGACTGAAACTTGCCTACTCTCGGCGCGGACTGCCCCCTCTCCCTTCAGGGAGAGGGCTGGGGAGAGGGGCTCTTGAGGATGTAACCGAGTCCACCCAGTATCTCCCCTTCGCGAGCAAGCTCGCTCCTACGAAAAGCCGGGCCATCCGTAATGAGGCTGTCATTTCGCCGAGCTAATGTTTTTCACCGTTTGTGCCCTTCGCGAAATCAGTCATATCCGGCCGGATTTTTCCCAGTCAAAAACGGCCTCGCCGTTAGAATCTGAAACGCTTTTCCCGCCCGAATCGCTTGCTGCGGCGATGTGTCGCACTCTGCGCAGGGCGTTTGCGACAGCTTTTTCGGCTCTCTTGATCGAGATCATTTCCAGCCTTGCGAGGTTGTTCTAAGGCACCTCGCCAAGGCACCTTCCGATGCGGCTGGATGCCGCGCCAGCCGGGACATTCAGCCCTCTTGGCGAGGGCTTTCGGAGGGCTCCGGAAAGCGCCTTTCCAACCTTGCATTTCCTGTGGGAATTGCTCGTTTTTCGAGCAGTCGCGGCGGCCACTCTTAACCCTGGCGAGATAATGTCTTGTTAAAAATGAGACCGTCAGGCCTTGCCAGTGGTTTCTGAAATGTCTTGTAATATCGCCCGCCCATTCCTGACCCCATAGCGCCTCGGTTCCAGCGTCGCAGAACCTTGGCAGGCACCCGCCGCAGGCGGTGCTGGAATAACAACGAGGGGCTGACTGTGGTGGGTTTCTGCTCAACAACGAGTAGGGCAATCCGCTCGTGAACAGGTGTCGGCCAGGCAGGCTTCCGAGGAAGCGGCAGGGCAGGCGCCAACACGCTGAATAACACGGAACGAATCAGCACACGGATCGGTTTCGCTACGCGAAAGCCGGGCTGGGTTCCTTTTGCCTTGTTTTCTTGCAGCGCCGATTCGCTACCCCATGGATCCACTAAGACGTCTCGCCTTGGAAGGCGCGGCGGGCAGTTCGTCGAGCATGAACCCTGCGTGGGTAAATCTCATGGGCGGTGTAGCTATGTTCATCCATTAAGGCCGCAAGATGAAAATAGACCAGTACTCTGGATACCTGAAGAGATTGTCCGTGCTGCTCCCCCTGCTCTCGCTGGGTGGTTGCAACATGGTCCTGTTCGACCCCAAGGGGCAGATCGGCGTCGACGAGAAGTCGCTGATCATCACCTGCACCCTGCTGATGCTGCTCGTGGTGGTGCCGGTCATCGTCATGACCCTGGCATTCGCCTGGAAATACCGCGCTTCCAACACCAAGGCCACCTACATGCCCGACTGGGCGCATTCCACCCGTATCGAGGTGGTTGTGTGGCTGGTGCCTTGCATCATCATCGCCATCCTCGGCTGGCTGACCTGGGAATCCACCCACAAGCTGGACCCCTATCGCCCGCTGGATTCCGACGTCAAGCCGATCACCATCCAGGCCGTCTCGCTGGACTGGAAATGGCTGTTCATCTATCCGGAACAGGGCATCGCGACCGTCAACGAGATCGCTTTCCCGAAAGACACCCCGGTGAACTTCCAGATCACCTCGGACACCGTGATGAACTCCTTCTTCATCCCGCAACTGGGTAGCCAGATCTACTCGATGACCGGGATGCTGACCAAGCTGCACCTGATCGCCAACGAAGAAGGCGTGTTCGACGGCATCTCCGCGAACTACAGCGGCAGCGGCTTCTCCGGCATGAAGTTCAAGGCCATCGCCACTTCCGAGCAGGGCTTCCAGGACTGGGTCGCCAAGGTCAAGTCCGCCCAGGCCGGCCTCACCGAGGAAGGTTTCCCCGAGCTGGCCAAGCCGAGCGAGAACGTTCCGGCTACCTACTTCTCCTCGGTCACCCCGGACCTGTTCCAGCACATCCTGACCAAGCACGAGCGTGCTGGCCTGGCGATGGGCAAGGGCAAGGCTGAACACGCCGAAGGCGAAGCAGAATCGCAATCCAATCCGAGTATCCAGGAGTAACCGCGCAGATGTTCGGGAAACTGACTCTGTCGGCCGTGCCCTACCACGAGCCGATCATCATGATCACGCTGGCGGTCGTTGCCCTGTTGGGCATCGGCGTCTTCGGCGCGGTCACCTACTACCGCAAGTGGACCTACCTGTGGACCGAATGGCTGACCTCCATCGACCACAAGAAGATCGGCGTGATGTACATCATCGTCGCCCTGATCATGCTGCTGCGCGGCTTCGCCGACGCCATCATGATGCGCGGCCAGCTGGCCCTGGCCGAAGGTGCCAACCACGGCTTCCTGCCGCCTGAGCACTACGACCAGATCTTCACCGCGCACGGCATGATCATGATCATCTTCATGGCCATGCCCTTCATGACCGGCCTGATGAACCTGGCTGTTCCGCTGCAGATCGGCGCCCGCGACGTGGCCTTCCCGTTCCTGAACTCCCTCAGCTTCTGGCTGCTGGTGGTCAGTGCGATGCTGGTCAACGTGTCCCTGGGCCTGGGCGAATTCGCCCGTACCGGCTGGGTGGCCTACCCGCCGCTGTCCGAGCTGGCCTACAGCCCGGGCGTGGGTGTGGACTACTACATCTGGGCCTTGCAGATATCCGGCATGGGTACGCTGCTGACCGGTATCAACTTCCTGGTCACCGTGTTCAAGATGCGCACCCCGGGCATGAAGCTGATGCAGATGCCGATCTTCACCTGGACCTGCACCTTCGCCAACATCCTGATCGTCGCGTCCTTCCCGATCCTGACCGCGGCCCTGGGCCTGCTGTCGCTGGACCGCTACCTGGACATGCACTTCTTCACCAACGAGCTCGGCGGCAACGCCATGATGTACATCAACCTCTTCTGGGCCTGGGGCCATCCTGAGGTGTACATCCTGATCCTGCCGGCCTTCGGTATCTTCTCCGAAGTCACCGCCACCTTCGCCGGCAAGCGCATGTTCGGCTACACCTCGATGGTGTGGGCGAGCGCCGCGATCACCTTCCTCGGCTTCACCGTGTGGCTGCACCACTTCTTCACCATGGGTTCGGGCGGCGACGTCAACGGCTTCTTCGGCGTTGCGACCATGCTGATCTCCATCCCGACCGGGGTGAAGCTGTTCAACTGGCTGTTCACCATCTACCGCGGCCGCCTGCGCTTCGACACCCCGATCCTGTGGACCCTGGGCTTCATGATCACCTTCACCATCGGTGGCATGACCGGCGTTCTGCTGGCTATTCCGGGTGCTGACTTCCTGCTGCACAACAGCCTGTTCCTGATCGCCCACTTCCACAACACCATCATCGGTGGCGCGGTGTTCGGCTACCTGGCCGGCTTCGTCTTCTGGTTCCCGAAAGCCTTCGGCTTCAAGCTGGACGAGAAGTGGGGCAAGCGTTCCTTCTGGTGCTGGCTGGTCGGCTTCTACATGGCCTTCATGCCGCTGTACATCCTCGGCTTCATGGGCATGACCCGTCGCCTGAACCACTACGACAACCCGCTGTGGAAGCCGTACCTGGTGGTGGCGTTCTTCGGCGCCGTGCTGATCCTGTTCGGCATCCTCAGCCAGCTGATCCAGCTGTTCGTCTCCATCAAGAACCGCAAGCAACTGGCCGACGTGACCGGCGACCCGTGGGGCGGCCGTACCCTGGAATGGTCCACTTCCTCGCCGCCGCCGTACTACAACTTCGCCGAGCTGCCGGTGGTGCGTGATGTCGACGCCTTCCACGAAATGAAGCAGAACGGTCGCGCCTACCAGGCCCCGGCCTCGTACAAGCCGATCCACATGCCGAAGAACACCGCCGCTGGCTTCTCCATCGCGCTGTTCGCCTTCATCTTCGGCTTCGCTGCGATCTGGCACATCTGGTGGCTCGCGGGCATCGGCTTCGTCGGCATGATCGCCTCCGTCATCGTGCGCAGCTACGTCACCGACCTGGACTACTACGTCCAGCCGGACGAGATCGAGCGCATCGAGAACCGCCACTTCCAGCAACTCGCCAAACAGGTCTGATCCATGTCTACGGCAGTATTGAGCAAACACTCGGTCGCCCACGAAGCGGGGCATGACCACGATCACGAACACCACGACGCGGGTGGCATGACGGTCTTCGGCTTCTGGCTGTACCTGATGACCGACTGCATCCTGTTCGCCAGTGTCTTCGCCACCTACGCTGTGCTCGTCGGCCATACGGCCGGCGGCCCCAGCGGCAAGGACATCTTCGAACTGCCCTACGTGGCCGTCGAAACCGCGATCCTGCTGATCTCCAGTTGCACCTACGGCCTGGCCATGCTGGCCGCGCACAAGGGCGCCAAGGCCAAGGCCATCGCCTGGCTGGGCGTGACCTTCCTCTGCGGCGCCGCGTTCATCGCGATGGAAGTCAACGAGTTCCATCACCTGATCGTCGAAGGCTTCGGCCCGAGCCGCAGCGCGTTCCTGTCGTCCTTCTTCACCCTTGTCGGCATGCACGGCCTGCACGTGACCGCAGGCCTGCTGTGGATGCTGGTGCTGATGGCGCAGATCGGCACTCGTGGCCTCACCGCGCAGAACAACACCCGCATGATGTGCCTGAGCCTGTTCTGGCACTTCCTGGACATCGTGTGGATCTGCGTATTCACCGTCGTTTACCTGATGGGGGCCGTGTAATGAGCGCTGCTGCACACGACAACCACGGCGCCGGCCACGGCAGCCTGGGTTCCTACGCAATCGGTTTCGTGCTGTCGATCATCCTCACCGCGATTCCGTTCTACATGGTCATGGACGGCGGTTTCACCCGCCACGCGACCATCCTCGCCATGGTCATCCTCGGTCTGGTGCAGGTGGTGGTGCACCTGGTGTGCTTCCTGCACATGAACATGTCCTCGGAAGGCCGCTGGAACGTGATGGCGTTCATCTTCACGGTGATCGTCATCCTGCTGGTGGTGGGCCTGTCGCTGTGGATCATCTTCAGCGCCGACACCCTGATGATGCCGATGGTGAACTGAGGCTGACGACGTGAAGCTGAAGCGTTATCTCCTGGTGACCAAGCCAGGCATCATCTTCGGCAACCTGATCGCCGTGGCGGGGGGCTTCTTCCTCGCCGCGCGCGGCAGTGTCGACCCGATGCTGCTGCTGGCGACGGTGATCGGGCTGTCGCTGGTGGTGGCCAGTGGTTGCGTGCTGAACAACTGCATCGACCGTGACATCGACCGCCACATGGAGCGTACCCGCGGCCGCGTGACTGTGACCGGGCAGATCTCGCTGAAGGCCGCCCTGGCCCACGGCGTGGTGCTCGGCCTGGCGGGCTTCGGCCTGCTGGGGTGGAAGACCAACGTGCAGGCGACCCTGATGGCGGCGTTCGGCTTCGTCGTCTACGTCGGCTTCTACAGCCTCTGGCTCAAGCGCACGTCGATCTACGGCACGCTGGTGGGCAGCCTCTCCGGGGCCATGCCGCCGGTGGTGGGCTACTGCGCCGCCGCCGGTCATTTCGACATGGGCGCCGCGGTGCTGCTGCTGATCTTCTGCCTTTGGCAGATGCCGCACTCCTACGCCATCGCCATCTTCCGCCTGAACGACTACAAGGCGGCGGGCATCCCGGTGTGGCCAGTGGCGCGCGGCATCGAGGCGACCAAGCGGCAGATCCTCTACTACGTGCTGGCCTTCGGCGCCGCCACCCTGCTGCTGACCGTCACCGGCTTTGCCGGCTACGGTTACCTGGTGGTGGCCCTGGCGGTCAGCGCCTGGTGGCTGTTCATCGCCGTCTCGGGCTTCCGCGCCGAAGACGATCGCCTGTGGGCACGCAAGCTGTTCGCGTTCTCCATCATCGCCATCAGCGTGCTGAGCCTGATGATGTCGATCGACTTCCAGGGCCTGCCGGCCCCGGCGCTGGTCGCCGCGCTGTAAGGCAAGCCTGTGGTACAAAAAAGCCACCCCTTGGGGCGGCTTTTGGGGGATTGCGCTTTTCCGGAGAAAGCGGCTTTGATCAAGAAGTAGGCTAAATCCTTGTAACCATAAGCCATGCGCTTGATCGCTTTCCCCTAAATTCCGCGACGAACCAAAAAATAAACCAACCCCCTACGGACAACCATCAGGTTGTCCGTAGGGGGTTGGTTTTTTCATTCGGCCTCCTGTCGAGTTTGCTTCATTGCGCTCTGTGCATTCACCCGCGCCAGCCTGCTGACAATCAGAGATACCCTTGCTCCGCCAGCGATACACAGCCCTCGCCCCCGACGATGATGTGATCCAGGGTGCGCATGCCAACGAGCTCTAGCGCCTGCTTGAGTTTGGTCGTCAGCGTGTAGTCCGCCTGACTAGGCTGTGGATCACCGGAGGGATGGTTATGCACCAGAACCACGGCCGCAGCGTTGTACGACAGCGCGAGCTTCACCACCTCGCGAGCATAGACACTGGTGGTATCGAGCGTGCCGCGAAAGAGCTCCTGGAAGCGGATGATCCGGTGTTTGCTATCCAGTAGCAGCAACGCGAAGACTTCATGTTCGTAGGCCTGCAAGAGCATCTGCAGATAGCTGAACACCGCCTTGGGATGCTGCAGGGGTTGTCCTTTTCTGAAGCGCCGGCGGGCCAGGTGTTGGGCCATCGCCAAGATGTCGGTCTCGGTCAGGGGGGCTTCGGCAATGTATGTGCCGACGGATTCGCCGGCTTTGAACTTGGTGTTCATCGGGACTCCATGGGTGAGCGTTGGATACGGGTATGACGCGCCGCCTGATCCGCGGAGGGAGCAGGCGGTGCTTGCGGTGAAAAGGGCTTGGGCGCGGGCTCAGGCCAGTGCTTGATGTGGTAATGCGGCCGAGTGATGGCGACGCGCGTGATACGCCTGGACCTTCTCACGCCAGGGGGCGGAGAGCGTTGGGGTCATGTCGAGGTAGCGCAGCGGGCAGGTGTAATAGTAGGGCGCCATGGACTCGTCCATGGCCTTGTAGCCCCATGAGCCACCACTGCGCTGCAACAGGTCGCAGCGGATGTAACGCAGCGACTCGCCGGGGGCGAGACTCGGGTGAACCCCAGCAGCCTTCGCCGTCACTTCACTGACGGACCACAGCACGTTGCCGCGCAAGGTGTGCGCAATCACCCGCACACGGGCCTGGGCGGTGTCAGTGGGGCGGATCAACGCCTGGATGAGTTCGGAGCGGGTAGGGGATGAGAAGAGCCAGCCCATGGGGTGTTCTCCTGAAATGGGCCGAGACTCATCCTCCTGGACGAACCTCGGCAGGTGGATGAAAAGCGCCGTAGCGCGGGTGTCATCAAGGGATCGCGGCACGGCGGCCGGGTAGTCCGGTAGCGGGTGGATCTATGGTGGACGTGACGTCGCGCTAGCGGCGGGAAATCGGCTGTTCGTTGTACTTCGCGCCACAACGCAGGCAGAGGCAGTCGTACTCCATGAACTGGAAGCGACGCACGTCGCGAATGAAATCGCGGGTGCTGTCCCAGTTCGCCGCGGCGCCGCAGATGCCATCGAGCATCAGGTTGAACGCGCGCTCCAGCGGACTTTCGCAATGCAGGTCCGAGGTTATCGGTGGCTGCCGGGCCGGCGATTGCTGGATGCCACGCAGAAAACCATCCAGCGTGCCCATCAGTCGGGCCAGCGCCTTGGCGGCGTCCTTGGACAGCACCACGGAAGAGTTACAGATCAGGCACCGTGTGATCATGGTGAGTGCTCCTGTATCAGGTGGGAAATGGTTGGGGTGAGCGCTCGGCGCACAGGCGCCTGGACGGCGCCTGCTGATACCGTTGCGGGGCTAGAAGGAAATCCGCAGACCGAGCCGCTGAAGCAGTCGGTGGAACAGGACCAATGCCAGCACGATGGCCAGTGCCAGCGGCCAGAAACGCAGCATGAGCACCAGCAGTGCGACCATCACGGCACAGCTGGCCAACACGCCGACGAATACGAACAGCAAGCCCAAAAAGCGCAGCAGGTTCATGGCGTGGCCCTCTTCGTCGGCGGTGTGACAGAGACGGCCCGGGGCTTGATGGCGCGAGCGTGCAACAGCGCACTCAGGGCGGAACTCGGCTCGCTGGGAGGCTCTACGGCCGAGACCGCCTTCGGCGGCTCAGCAGCCGGCTCCGGAGTTACCCCGTCGGCAAGGGGACCACTTTCGTCGTCACGGTCTTCGAAAGCGCCATTGGCCAAGCACCACCGTGCGGCGCTATCCAGCGCGGCCTGATCAAACCCCGCCGCTTGGCGCGCCTCGTCGAGCTCCCGGGCTTGCCGCAGGGCATCTTCCATCGACAGCCCACTGCGCAGGGTGATGTCGACATAGAAAATCGGTAAGCCATGGCTCTGTGAGGTGGACTTGCCGCGCAGACACAGCTCCAGCGGCAGGCAGGCCAGGCGGTTACCGGAAATCGCCTGCAGGTACTGCAGCCGTGCCGCCAGGGTACGAATGCTGTTGAAGCTGGAGGTGCGGAAGACGAAGCTGCCCAACGGATCGTCGTCGCCGATGGCGACGTTGAGGCGCCCGTAGGGCTTGCAGGCGCCACCGTTGGCCAGCGGACAACCCTCCGGCGAAGGGCACGGATGCGCGACGATGCCGTCCTGGCCACGACGCTTGCAGGTCTCGCCGTTGCCGACACACTGGGGCCGCCCGGACTGCGGATCGAACAGGCAGTACTCGGCACGGAAGTTCAGCTCCGGCGCGTTGAACAGCAAGCGGATCGGAATGCTGCGAAGCTTGCCGCCCTGGGCGTTACGCAGTGTCTCGTCCAGGGGGTGGGGTAGCCAGTCATCCCAGCACTGGATCTGCGAGGTAATCGTGAATTGATCGTCTTTCTCCGGCAAACGCTTGCCGTTCTTCTCGACGACCTTGCCGATGGAAATCCGCCCGAGCACCGGCGGGGTAATGGCCAAGCCTTTGAGCATGGTGGTTCTCCAGTGGATGAATAAAAAGGGCCATGCCGACGCTGGGGAAGCGCCGGCATGGCCAATGAGAGAAATGAGGGAATCGAAATCAGGTGATCAGGAAGCGCCGGCTGCCGACCTTGGTGGTGGGGTAGCGCGCCAGCAGGTAGGGTTTTTCCTTGAGCAGCTGCGGAACATCGAGCACCACGCTGTCCTTGGCCTTGCGCCAGGACACCGCGCCGTTGGCGAACAGCGCTCGACTGGCATCGCCCATGGCCTGTTGCAGTTGTTGCTTCAGTTCGGCTTCGCGCTGGCTCTGCAACTCCAGATTGGCGCGTACCGCCCGCAGCTCATCGAAGGCTGCCGACAGCGCCAGGTCCTGGGTGAAGTCCAGGGTATGGCCCTGGTCTTCCGGGTACAGGCAACGTAGAGCTTGCGCCGCCGAGTCGGAACCATCCGCCGGTGGCGGCGTATCCCGCTGCACGTAGTTCCAGAAGTCACGTTCCAGCTCGATCAGTTGGGCGATCAGCGCGTCGTCACGCGCGATACGATGGATCTCCAGATGTTGGCCGCCGAGTAGTACGGCCACGTCGGCCGCCTGCTTGCCAGTGACCGCCAACTGGTGCATTACCTGCAACTGCACGTACACCGGCACGCCGTCCTTCCAGGAAGGCGCGCCGTTGATGCCCGCACTCTTGCATTCGAGAATCTGCACGTCGCTGGCACCGATGACCTCGCGGTCGATATTGGCCAGCATCCAGTCCAACGTGGGATCTGGATGCTGCAGCACGGCATTGACCCGGCGTACCCGGTTGCCGGTACGGCGGCGGTAGTGGGTGGCGACGATGGGCTCGAGGATGTTGCCCCAGTAGGTGGGACTTTCCTCATCCGTGGGATCGCTCTTGGGCAGCCCGGCATCACGACCGGTCTTCTCCAGCCACAGCTCCAACTGCGACTTGTAGGGGTTGAGGCCGACCGCGGCAGCGGCGTCCGAACTGCCAATACCGTGCTTGCGTACCGCCAGCCAGTCCTCGCGGGACAGGTCTTTGGTGCTGACCAGGCGCAAGGCGGGGCGTGGCCGGCTCCGAGTGGGGGGTGTGGCATGGGCATGAGCCATTGGATGTTCCTCCGGGCATAAAAACGCCCGACCGGCAGATTTAGGAAAGGGTGGAGTTGAACGCGACGGGGATGTTCAGGCCACCAGCGTCAAGGCTGCATCCAGCGCACGTTGTTTGATGACGGCGCCCTGGCCGAACCAGGCCGAATCCATGCGGTACTCGTTGCTGCGGGCGCGGCGCGCATGGTCAACGTATTCGGTGACGGCATTGAGCAGACCCCAGGCGGTGCCGTTGGCCGATTCAAGGCTGCTGCCACGACCGTGCCCCTGGTACAGGTTTTCCACCTTTTGCATGGCGCGAATGTTCGGCACGCCATTGGTCTGCTGGGCGCTGGGCGAGTGATCCCCCAGCACTGTGGTGAGGAAGCTCAACACCTCCTTGGAGGTCACCTTGCGTTCGGCCAGGGTGCGCAGGCGGTACATGAAGTCGTCCCATTGCGAAACGGCGATGCCCAGTTGCTGCTTCACCTGCTGCGGATCGAAGCGGGTGTTGTGCGGCACCTTGATCGCGCGCGTTGCGCCATCGAGGGCGATGCTCAGGGTGTTGTTGCACACCACCCGCACCGTGGTCGGCGTGGCCGTGGTGGCCAGGGTGCCGTCGCAGGAGGTGGCCAACAGCAGATAGCCGTTGACCTGGTCGTTGCCCTTGATCGCCGTACCTTGCCCGGTACGCGCCAGCGCCCAGAACTTGCGACCGCCCTTGAGCACGCCGGCGGTTTCCAGTTCATAGCCGGAGACCTGGGTAAGTTCGCGATAGAAGTCCAGCACGTCGCGTGGTTGCACCACCTGGTAACGCTGCGAGACCACCGACAACGGCGCGTGGGTGTCGGAGCGATAAAGCACCTTCTGTTCGGGGAAGGCATGGAGGCTACCCAGGTGACCGACCACGTTCGCTTTGAAGTGGACCGGGCTTTCGAGGATTTGCCAGTCCATGCCGGCCTCACGCTGCCAGACCTCCAGCGGTTGGTGCGGGGACAGGCGGCTACCCAGGCCGTGCCAGGGTGCGTCGCCGACGTAAGCCATGCGTTCGATGAGATGAGCCATGATGGGTTTCCTGTAAGCAAGCGCCGGCCTACAGCGCTGCGCACCGCGCAGCACCGGCAAAAGACATGAAGTGAACGTGAGGAAAACGAGAAGAGCGAGAAGAACGGAAAGAACGAAACCGATCAGGTCGGCAGGTTGAAGCGGTGTCCGCAGATCAGGCAGAGGTTGTTGGCGAGCACGTGGCGATCCAACTGATCACCGAGCTGGGCGCCCAGTGCGCAGCCGCCGACGCCACCGGCCAGGCCGCCGAGCAGGGCGCCGGACAAGGAGCCGAGCGTCATACCCAGTGGACCGGCCAGGGCGCCGACCGCCGCGCCGGCTTGGCTGCCCGCCAGTGCAACGGATGCGCCGCGGGCCGCACCGCCGACGGTGCCGATGACGGCACCGATCTTCAGCGCGGAATGCAGGGATGCAATCTTGGGGGAGTGACAACGAGGACACTGCAATGACATGAAGGAACCTCCAGGGTGGTTATGTCAGGGCAGTGATATAGGACTGAAATTGTTTGGAATGGAATGCCGCACGCAATAATTACATCGACTATCTTGATGGCCTCTTTGCGACGCTGCTCAGTCAAGATTAGACGCACTCTAGTGCGCGCCTAATCAATTCGAATAGCGTAGTGGGGGGAACTGGCCAGACCGTGGCGTCGTTCCGGTATCCAATATTCCTGCTCTCTGAACAGGGGCAGTTCCTTGATCGTGACGATCTCGCCGTTCTTCAATTGAGGTTCACCGGATCTCAGCAGAAGCGCTTCGCCGAATCGATAGAAGCTGCCTTCTTTTTTGACATGCCCCAGCTTGGTCAGCAACTCGATAGTGGCCTCCAGTCGTTCGGCATTGGCCCGCCCTCGGAAACACGTGGGGCCACGTTGTTTTATCGTGGTAAGGGTGAAGTCTGTCCCTATGCCATGGCGAAGATGATTAGGCAGTGGTTCATAAGGCAGCGGTCTGTTGTCGCGCAAGGCCTCTTTCTGCTTGGTTTTCTTTTTATCTTGAGCCTCCTCACTATTTCGATGCTCATTAACGGCAATGCGCAACAAGAAGTGCGCTAACAGGTTCGCATCCGCCACCAGTTGCGGTTCGTTTGCCAAATACTCGGTGAAGTGCTGGGAACAGATCCGGGCAAATGTCCAGCAGAACGTGAGGGTGAAGGCGTCAATCTCCCTGTCGCTGTCGATGCCGTACTCGAAGGCATGCAGGATGGCGGCTAAACGGCTGACGTTTTCCAGCAACTTGGACGCATGGTCCTTGGCGTAATGGTACAGGCCGTTTTCCCGCATTTGCGCTTCGAGGTACTGGCTGTGTTCGTACCAGAGCGCTGCGGCCGATTCCGAAAAGCGCAGGACGTGACGCGCCTCGGGGACGCCGGTCTCCAAACGTTCACGCAGACGGGCATTGAAGGCCTGCCGGCGCGGTAGTTCAAACACTGTGTGGAATTCTCGGAAACCCGCCATCGGGCGGGGCTTGGCGACCAGGAAACGGGCCAGAAAGCCGGTGCCACGGGCCTCCTCGCCGCGCCGCCCCATGAAGCGGGAGATCACACTGGGTTGGGCCATCAGTGCCAGCGTGAGACGAGCATTCTGGAGCGTGAAGCCTTCCCGGGAGATTCGGTCGACGATCACGCTGCTGCCGTCCCACAGCGTATTGAGCTTGTCGAGTTCGCCCAGTGCCTTGCCACTGAAAATACTGTTGGCTTCGCTGGTCAGCATGCAGGCATTGGGCATGTTCTCGTACAACATCAGTACCAGCGCCTGGGGCGTGGTGTCCTCATAGAGGAACTTGCCCGAGCGGGGAGGACGGGGTTCGGCTCGGACATGCGCCTCATAAGCCTTGCGGGCCTTCTCTGCCTTTGCCTTGTCGTCTTGGCGGCGGAAGGTGACGTACTCGCGCTCCAGGTGCCGCATGTCCGTATACCACAGGCGGTGAACGACCCGGTGTTCCGCCATGTCGGCCTCGTTTTGCCGGTGCGCCGCATCATTCAGTGCATTGATGGTTCCGAAGAAATAGTTCTGCGTGGTGGTCTTGCGCTCACCCGAGTCCGCGATGGTCAGCAGCATCAGCGAGGTGGGGACCTTATGGCCGGTGGGCATCAGGACATCGACATACCCCTGGCAGGCCGTGGCCATGGCGCCGAAGGCACACATCATGGCCATTTCCCGGGACACCTGCAGTTCCCGAGACGCCTCGGTCACTGCGGCCTCGAACAGGCTGTGCTCGCGGAAACAGGGCCAACCCTCGTGAAAATTCAGGGGCTCGACAGCGGGGGATATCGATGCAACATCATCTTCGTTTGTCATTTTTAGCTGCTAATCTTGCTATAGTTAGCGAAAATAGCATGTGATTTAAGAAAACCTCTATCGTAAATCATGAAAAAGCCCCTCCCAGCGCCCCTCCTAAAGGGCTGCGTCGCCCAGGCGGAACGCACACGAAGGGGCCCGCTGTCTGAGCGGCGGCACGTCCCGTGGACTGACGTTGGCCCGCTGGTGATTACTGCCCCTTACCTTGAGCGCCTGTCACGGCGGCCAGGCGGCCAACGACCTGGAACAGACGAAACATCGCGCCAAGCGGTGGCTACTCTCTCAGGGCGCACCGACATGACGCGGTGCCTCTGATTGCAGGCTGCAGGGAATGGAGGCCGTTCAAGAGCCGCTTGCGGAAACGTTCGAGAAAATATTGCTCATGGCAACAACCGCCCTTTAAACCGTCCCCTTGGTCACTAAAGTTACGTTCTTAGCTTTGTCTTACTTCTCAGATAACGCCCAGTGCATGATGTCGGCATGAGTCTCGGCCAGGCTGAATGTTGTTTGTCGAACAGCCTGGTGATACTGGAGTTTATGGATTTTAGGTGATGGGGTTTATTGATATACACCTGTAAATCAGACATGCCTGAAAATCAGATGCACCTACACATCAGCTGTATATAGGGCTAGACAGTCCTCGGACTTGCCGAACACTCTACCAACTCGCGATTGATATCAAGATATTTATCGCCATCGACTGAGTTATGCTTTAGCTTATCTCTCGCAAAGATCGTTCAATTAAAATACTGTGCCCACTACGCCTGACCCACTACTCCCCCAGTTTTAAAATACCCACGCCGTACTTGGTATGTCTTCAACCAACCAGGTACACGCCATGACCAATCAAACAACCAAACACCTCTCCCAATCCGACATCGCTATCCAGATCGAACGACTCGTGAACGCAGTCATCCGTCACGATGGTCCTGCATTCAGGATCAGCTACGACGCACAGGGGAATGAAGTCATCGAGAGGACCAGGCTCTCTCGGTACTTCGAGCATATTCGGCAAATGTATTATTTGGTGAATGACGATGCATACGCACTGAATGAACACCTGATCGCTTTTCGGGACGCCTGCCACGACATTGGGCTGGAATTCGGCATGGCAGGTATGACGTGCTTGAGCGCGAGCGAGGATCGCTACCTTTCGGAAGCTGAAACCCTGAACTGGCTCGTGGAACAGATCAGCGTGCAGGTCCGGACCAAGCGGTTCCAACGCGGGAAGCATGACCGCACCTATCGTGAGAAGCAGAACCGGCAAACGGTCACCGACTACGTAGAGCGGGTGCTGGGTAGCCGTTCACGTACTCTCGTGGTGAGAGTGGACCTGTACTACCGGGAGGCGGCACGTGTTCGCCTGACGGTGGAGGACGTCTTCGAGGATCTGGACAGGCTGATCCGGGCCAGGGAATACGATCCGATCTTCCAGCACGAGATGGGCTACATTTGCGCGGTGGAGCAGGGGGAGGACATGGGCTATCATCTCCATGCAGCCTTTTTCTTCGATGGCCGGGAGGTATTCAAGGACATCTTCAAGGCGGAGGCCATCGGTGAGCTGTGGGAAAGGATCACCAGTGGCTGGGGCTATTTCCACAGCTGCAACCATGACAGGGCGCGCTATAAAGATCGGTGCGGGGTGGGGATGTTCAAGCGTGACGATGAGGCTGGTAGGCAGAACGTCATCAACGCCTGCCACTACCTGATCGAGGATGGGCAATCGATGCGGGTGAAGCCTGTGGGAGCCAGGATGCTCCGGATGGGACATGTCCCTCGGCGTAACTAGATCGATAAAATCCCCACTCTCGTCACCGGCTCTAGTCAATCTGAGACCTCAAAATATTCTTCTCGAAAAGCACTAACCGACTGGCCAGTCCAACGACGAAACGCATGGCGGAAGCTGGATGCGTCCGAGTAGCCGAGCAGTTCGCTGATGCGTTCCACAGACAGTTCGGTCCGCAGCAATTTCCGGGCGCGGGCCTGGCGGGCGTCGTCGAGGATCTGGCGGTAGCTGCAGCCTTCGGCGCCCAGGCGCGACCACAGCTTCTCCTGCATGTACTGCGCCGGCCCCTTGCCGGTGGCGCCCTTGAGCACCATGCCCAGCACCTGGGTGTCGACGCTGATGTAGTGGTGGCGCCGGCCGGGGGCTCGGCGCTCGGCAGGGTGGCGACCGCGTCGTTCACTGAGCCGCCCAGGGCGAGCGTCCGCCCCAGGCGGTTGATGTCGGCGTCCGGGTCGGCGTAGTCCTCGTTGAAGGCGATGCCGGAGGACATTTCCAGCACGTCGCGCAGGGGGACGCCGTCATAGCCGCCGACCTTGAGCTGCGGGGCGTAGCGGGTCACGGGGTCGAGCAGGTCGTGGATCGCGCCTTCCTCCAGGGCCATGCCGATCAGCAGGGACATGAACGACTTGCTGACCGACCAGCCGATGGAGCGGGTCTGGGCTGTGTTGCCCTGGTAGTAGCGTTCGAAGGCGATGCGGTCGTCGGCCAGGGCCAGCAGGCCGGTGGTGTCGGTCTGGCGGATCCAGTCGTCCACGGCGATGTCTTGGCCCTGGAAGCTGAACCGCGCCAGCAGCGCGTGGGGCTGCTCGGCCAGCGGCTGGGCCGCTTCGCTGCGGCGGACGGGCAGGGCGTCGAACAGCCGGGGCATGGAGCGGAAGTTCTTGACGATACACCCGGGCTCGAACAGCGTGTGCACCTGCCACAGGCGCAGGCCCTTGTAGCCGGCGAACAGCAGCGTGGCGCAAACGAGCACGACCAGGGGCGCGCGAAGCGGACGGGAGAATGTCATGGCGGCTCCTCAGTTGGTGCCCAGGCGGCGCAGGTTGGCGGGCTGCCAGTAGCTGTCCGGCGGCACCCGGCAGGTGGTACTGGCGCGGGTTCTTCTCCTGGCTGCGCAGGCCGAGGGTGCTGTAGTCGCGGTCGATCAGGTCGTGGTAGACGATCATGTCGGTGGTCAGCGTCGGCACCTCGTAGGCCTGCTGGGTGAAGGCGAGGTTGACGCGCCAGAGCTGGCCACGGTTGTCGTAGCTCTCGGCCATGAGGATGTTCCAGCTGTCCTCATCCAGATAGATGCGGCGCTTGGCGTACACGTGGCGCTCGCCCGGCTTGAGCGTGGCTTCCACCAGCCAGACGCGGTGCAGTTCCCAGCGGGTGAGGTCGGGGTTGAGGTGGCCCGGCTTGAGGATGTCGGCGAAGGCCAGCCCCGGCTGGTTCAGCCGGTAGTTGTTGTATGGCACGTAGAGCGCCTTGCTGCCGAGCAGCTTCCAGTCGTAGCGGTTGGGCGCGCCGTTGTACATGTCGGCATCGTCGCTGACGTAGCCGTCCACCGGGTTGTCGTAGGCCACGGTCGGCGCGCGGCGTACCCGGCGCTGGCCGGGGAAGTAGTTCCAGGCCATGCGTGGGGCCTGCACCTGGTCGATGGTCTCGTGCACCAGCAGGGTTTCTCCGGTGTTGCGCGAGGGCGGCAGGATCTGGTTCATGTAGCGGAACAGGATGTTGCCCAGGCCCAGCGCCGGGCCGAAGGTGTGGATGGCCGAGAGCGAGGTGGTGTAGAGCTCGCCGCGCTGGTAGAGGTCGATCGCCGGCCGTGCGGCGCTGCCGAAATGGCCGAGGTCGATCGGCGCGCCGCTACCGCCGCCTTCGCGCAGCGCGCCGTTGGCCAACTGCTCCATTTCCCAGGTCATGGACGACTCCAGGGGCGCGTTGGGGCGGTAGGTCAGCTCCGCCGCGAGGTTGGTGTCGGCGAGGTTGCCGGAGAGGGTGAAGCCGAACAGTCGGATGTCTTCCGGGTAGACCAGGTCGTAGTAGGTGCTGTCCAGCAGGGCCAGGCCATCCACCAGGGGGACGGCGTCGGGCGCCACCGCGCCGGCCAGCGCGCACAGGCTGGAGAAGCGGTCGCCACCGCCCCGGCTGCAGCCGTGGGTGGTGCCCGGGCGCAGGGAAATGAACGGCACCTTGCTGTGGTAGTTGAGGTAGTAGAGGCTGAACTCGGTGTTGTTCAGCGCCTCGGACAGGTAGCGCAGGGCCAGGCCGAACTGGCCGCCGTCGCGGGCATCGCGGTCCTTGCCATAGCGGGCGATGGCCACCACGCCATCCTCGCCGTTGACGCCGGGCACCAAACCCGCCGGCACGCCCATGGCTTCGAGCTGCTGGCGCAGATCGACGAGGGTGCCGTTGGTGCCCTTGCCGAACACGTCGTTGTCGTTGAGGAAGGCCCCGGTGGGCATCACCTCGTTGCCGCGCCAATCCAGTCCGTAGAAGCCCTCCACGCTGAGGCTGTCGCTCAGGCCGACCTGCAGGGCGACCATGTCAGTCGGCAGCAGCGCCTCCTTGAGGCTGGCGCTGGGCAGTGCGATGCGCCCGACGTCGATGGGGTTGGCCACGTTCAGCCCGTCGGCGTAGTAGATGCCTTCGCCCCAATTGATCACCTGCCGGCCCAGGCGCAGGCTCACCGGCATGCCGTGGATTTCCCGGTTGCCGTAGACGTAGGCGTCGAGCAGGCGCGTGCCGTGGCCGAGGCGGTTGCGCAGGTCGGACGGGTAGCGTTGGTCGCTGTCGGTGTTGTGCAGGGCGAAGGCGCCGCCGCTGGGCGGGCGGTCCATCAGCTGGGTGTCGTACCAGGCGCTGCCGCGCACGAACAGCCCGTCGTCGTGGTACTTCAGGTGCAGCTCCGAGGTCAGCTTGAACTCGCTGGTCACCAACCCCCGGACGTAGTACTCGCTGCCGTCGTCGGCATTGGCGAAGAGGTTCTGCCCGTCGCGGACGATGCGCTCGGACTTCGCCGTGCGGACCATCGCCGAGTACTCGGCGACGCTGTCCAGCGAGGCGTCCATGCCCTCCACCGGCGTTGCGAAGGAAAACGCGTACGCCATCGGCGGCGCACTCAAGAGGCTCCCTAGGAGGAGCTGTGCAGTCGATCTTCTCATTGTTATCTGCTCGATCCAGGTTCAATTCCCCGGTGGCAGATGACACCGCCGCGGGCCGGTGCGAACTAGAAGATCAGCGGACAATTAGCGGGGATTTCCGGACACCGCTCCTGAAAAAGCCCGATTGTTGTACACAGCTTGGCGCTGCGACTGTTCAGGCCTCCCGTACATTTGTCTCGGGTTGGCTTGCGGGAGCCGACCGCCCCGCGCGGCCGCAGCGCCTCAGTCGTTGAACAGGCACTGTCGCAACCAGTGATGGCCCGGGTCTTCGTGGCTGCGAAGGTGCCAGGCGACGTGCACCGCGTAGCCGGGCACGGCGAAGGGCAGGTCGATCACGTCCAACTGCGCGTGATGGCGTTGCAGCAAGTTCAGCGGCATCACGCAGACCAGGTCGGTACTGGCCAGGATCGGCGGCACCAGGTGGTAGTGGCCCACCGAGAGCGCCACGTGGCGTCGCCGCCCGAGGTGGGCGAGGTGCTCGTCCATGAAGCCACGCAACCCGCCGCCCTGGGGGGAGACGATCAGGTGGCGCAGGCGGCAGTACTCGTCCAGGTCCGGCGCCGCCTTGCCTCTGGGGTGGCCCTTGCGTTGGGCCATGCGGTAGTCGTCGTGGAACAGCGCCCGCGACTTGAGGTTTTCTGGCAGCTCGGACTGGATGCACAGCAGCAGGTCCAGCTCGCCGCTCTCCAGTTGCGCGTCGACGCTGCGGGCATCCACCGCGCGAAAGGTCACCTGGATGTCCGGCCCGCACTGCCCGTAGAGCCGGGCGATCAGCGCCGGGGCGACGTGGGCCGCGGTGTTGTCGCTGGCGGCGATGTTGAATGTCCGCCTGCTGTGCTGCGGATCGAAGGCCGGGGCATCCTCCAGCACCGCGCCCAGGGCCGCCAAGGCCTGCCGCAGGGGTTGGCGCAGGCGCTCGGCGCGGGGGCTGCGCACCATGCCGCGGCCCTGTCGGGCGGGGACCAGCAGCGGGTCGCCGAAGCGCTCGCGCAGGCGCGCCAGCTGGGCCGACAGCGCCGGCTGGCTCAGGTGCAGGCGCTGGGCGGCGCGGGTGACGTTGCATTCCTCCAGCAGTACGTCCAGCGAGACCAGCAGGGGCAGGTCGGTGCCTTTGATATCCATGGGGTGGATTCGTCCGATATCGAGAATCGATTTCAACTATACCCGAGCCGCCGCGACACTCCAGGCATCGATGGCCACAGGACGGAGAAACGACATGCGTGGGGCGATATCGAGAAAGCTCGGCGTGCTCACCTTCAGCACCGGCGTGCTGGGCGGCGGCTCGCTGGTCATGGTCGGCCTGCAGCCGGCGCTCCAGGCCTCGGGTTTTTCCGTGGCGGAGGCGGCGGCGCTGGTGACGGCGTTCTCGCTGAGCTTCGCCTTGGCGGCGCCGCTGGGCCAGGTGTTGATCGGCCACCTGCCGCGGCGTTCGGTGATCATCGCGGGGCTGTGCCTGCTGGCGCTGGGCTGCCTGTTGTGCGCCGGGCTCGATGACCACCGCGGGGTGTTCCTGGCGCGCCTGCTCAGCGGAGTGGGCGCCGGCCTGTGCAGCCCGATGTCGTCGGCGCTGGCGGCCGGCCTGGTCCCCGAGCGCGAGCGCGGCCTTGCCCTGGCCCGGGTGTTCAGTGGCGTCACCCTGGCCAATGTGCTGGCGGCGCCCCTGGCCGTGACCGTGGCGGCACAGGGCGGCTGGCGCCTGGCGATGGCCGGGCTGGGGGCCCTGGCGCTGCTGGCCGCGATGCTGGTGGCGGTGCTGATCCCCGATGCCGAGCGTGGCCGCCGCCTGAGCCCGGCCGCGCTCGCCGAGGTGCTGGGCCACCGCCCGAGCCTGCTGGCGCTGCTGGGCAACGTGGCGCAGGTGAGCGCGATCTTCGCCAGCTTCACCCTGGTCGCCCCGCTGATGATGCAGCGCTGGGGCTGCGACGCGGCGAGCGTGTCCGCCGCGCTATTGGGCTTCGGCCTGGCGGGGATGCTCGGCAACCTCTGGGTCCGCCGGCTGGCCCTGCGCCATTCGGCGCTGCGCCTGGGGGACGCGGCGAGCCTGGCCTTCCTGCTGGCCTTCGCCCTGCTCGGCGGTGCCCGTGTGCTCTGGCCGCTCGGCGCACTAGCCCTGCTGACCTGGGCTCTGGCCCAGGACGTGTTCTATCCCTCGCAGCAGCGCCGCATGGTTGAGTTGCAACCGACGCACATGGGTTTGGCCTTGGCGCTGAACTCTTCTGCTCTGTTTCTAGGCATGTCGGCAGGCTCAGCTCTGGGCGGGCTGTTGGCCAAGGCGCTAGGCCTCTGGGCGGTGCCCTGGATGTCGCTGGGGCTGGTCGGCGTTGCGCAGACGCTGAGCGCGGCCTCCCGCCGGCAAGCTGCTCGCGCAGCCGCACCGCAGGCCGCGCCGGCCGACTGACCCGGCCCCCGTGGTGCGGCCAGGGGCCCGCAGCCATCAGGCCTCTGCCAGGTGCTCGGCGAAGGTACTGCCTCGATAGCGGTCGCGGAACAGGCCGGCTTCCGCCAGGCGCGGCACCACTTCGTCCAGGAACAGCTGCAGCGAGCCGAACGAGCCGCCCGGCGCGGCGATGAATCCATCCATCGCGCCGGCGGCGGCCCAGTCGGCGATCTGCCCGACGGCGTCATCCACTGTGCCTATCACCTGCCAGTGCGCGGCGGACAGCACTTCCGGGCGCATCAGCAGTTCTTCGGGCAGCAGCGACTCGCGTTCCAGCAGCCGCCGCAGCAGGTCGACATGGGTGCGGCTGGTGCCCGGCCGCAGTTGCGGCAGTGGCAGGTCGGCGGCCCGGATGCGCCGGTCGCTCGGCCAGGCGCTCAGGTCCAGGCCGATCATCTGCTCGATCGCGGCGAACTTGCGGGCCTTGTCCACCCGCGCGTGGGTCTGCATGAACAGCTCGCAGGCCTCTTCGCGGGTGGGTGCCAGGTACAGGCTCAGGCCGGGCAGCAGGCGGATGTCCCCGGGCGAGCGGCCGTGACGCTCGGCGCGGCGCGACAGGTCGCGGCGCAACTCGGTGGCGGCGGCCTTGTCCGGCGTCGGGGCGAAGACGATGTCGGCGACCGAGGCGGCGAAGTCGCGGCCGCTGTCCGAGGCACCTGCCTGCACCAGCGGGATGCGCGCGCCGAAGGCCGGCAGGTTGAGCGGGCCGCGCACCTTCAGGTACTCGCCGTCGTGGTCGATGGGGTGGACCTGCGCCGGGTCGGCGTAGCGCCCGTTCTCGCGGTCGAGCAACAGGGCCTCGTTGGGGAAGCTGGCCCACAGCTCGTGCACCACGCGGGTGAATTCTGCCGCCCGGGCGTAGCGTTCCTCGGCGCTGGGCATGGCCTCCAGGCCGAAGTTCTCGTGGCCCTGCAGCGCGGTGACGATGTTCCAGCCGACGCGGCCCTTGCTCAGCCAGTGTAGCGACTGCAACTGTCGAGCGACCAGGTAGGGCGGGAAGAAGGTGGTCGAGACGGTGGACACCAGGCCGATGCGCGAGGTCTCGCGGGTGAGGGCGGCCAGCAGCACGGTGGGGTCGAGGCTGGCGAAGCCCGAGCCGCTTTCCATCGCCTCGATGGCCAGGCAGCTGACGTCGGGGCGGAACACGAAATCCAGGTGCGCGGCTTCCGAGCGCCTGGCGATGTCGAGCGCGAAGTCGCTGCCGTAGATCTCCTCGGCACGGCTGTCGGCGCGGCGCCAGGCATCGCCGCTCAGCCAGGTGGGCGCGAGGGACATGCCGATGTGCAGGCGTCTGGTGGTGCTCATCTTTCTCTCCTGTACCAATGCCAAAGGGCCGGCCCGTCGCCGGGTCGGCCTGGTGTGACGCGGGGCCGCTCAGAGCGTGCCCTTGATGCCGATGCCGAGGGTGCGTGGCTCGGTCATGCTCGCCTCGATGCCGCCGATGCCGCGGTTCTGCTGCAGGTAGGTGGGCGAGCGGTCGTCGAACACGTTCTTCACGTAGCCGTACAGCTGCACGTGGTCGTTGAAGCGGTAGCTCATGCGGGTGTCGGTGATGGTGTAGGAGTCCACCGCGTAGGACTTGGTGTTGGCCACGTCGGAGTAGTAGCCGTCCAGGTGGCGCACCTGGGCGTTGAGGTTGAGGCGCTCGGTGATGTCCCAGCTGGGCCCGAAGCTGAGGGTGTAGCCGGGCGAGCGGGCGAACTCGTTGTGCGCGTAGCTGCTGTTGCTGTCGATGTCGTCGATGCGGGTCTTCAGCGCGCCGGCGCTGGCCTTGAGCACCAGGTTGTCGAGCACGCGGTAGTCGGCGCTCAGCTCCACGCCGTAGGCGTGGGCCTTCTCGGCGTTGATGGTGTAGGACTGGGTGAGCCCCGAGGAAATCACCACCGGGATGTTGTACTGGGCGTCGCGCATGTCCATGTAGAACAGGTTGCCGTTCAGGTGCAGGCGGTCGTCCAGCAGGCTGGCGCGGGCGAACAGCTCGTAGTTCCAGATCGACTCGTCGTCGAAGGTCTGCCACTGCTTGCTGCTCATGTTCAGCGACACGCCGCCGGGGTTGTAGCCGCGGCTGACCATGCCGCCCAGGGTCCACTCGGGGGTCAGGGCGTAGGCCAGGGAAACCTTCGGCAGTAGGGCCGAGAAGGTCTTGTCGTAGTCCAGCGGGTTGCCGGCGTACACCGAGGTGCCGCTGCGCTCGATCTGGTCCTGCTGGAAGCGCAGGCCGGTGCTCAGCGTCCAGCGCTCGGTCAGGCGGTAGTTCAGCTCGCCGAACACCCCCAGGTTGCGCTTGGTGTCGTCGAAGGCGGAGATGCCACTGAGGTAGAGGATTTCATCGGAGCTGGTGTACGCGTAGTACAGGCCGCCCATGCCGCTGAGTACGTCGCGCTGTTCGCCGAAGGTGATGCGCGCCTCGTTGGAGGCGTTCTTCTGCTGGATGTCGGCGTCGCCGCCGTTGGGCACGCCGATGACCCGGTGCACGTCGGATTGCGAATACTGCGTCTGGTTGAACAGCTTGATGCCGTTCTCCAGGTCGTAGTCGAGGTCGACGATGTGGGTGTTGGTCTGCTGGTGCCAGCTGGGCATGGTGGTGGAGGTGTGGTCCAGCTTGTGGAAGGGCTTCGAGGCGGCCTCCTGGGTGGGGCGGTTGGAGTCGCCGTGGGCGAAGGTGTACTTCGCCGCCAGCCCGGACAGGGCCTCGGGCAGCCAGAGCAGCTTGCCGCGCAGGTTCAGCGCGCGGAAGTCCTGGTCGGTGCCGTGGCTGGCGAACTTCGGGTTGGTGTAGTCGATGAAGGTATCGCGGGCCGAATAGTCCAGCGCCAGGCGCCCGGCAAGGTCGCGGGCCAGCGGGCCGGAGGCGGCCAGCGAGCTGCGCCGGGCGTTGTAGTTGCCGATCTCGGCTTGGTAGGCCGCCTCGGGGGTGAAGGTCGGGTCCTTGGTCTTGACGATGATCGCGCCGGCGATGGCATTGGCGCCTTGCGAGGTGGTCTGCGGGCCGCGGAACACCTCGATGCTGTCGACGTCCCACACCGAGGGGGCGCCGAAGTACATCTCGTTGTAGTTCAGGTAGTGGCCGTCGAGGTTGATGGTGGCGCGTGGCACCGTGCCGCCCCAGAACACGTTCGCCCCGTTGTTCGGGCCCTGGGCGTCCTGGCCGCGGATCACCGGCGCACCCACCGAGTCGGTGTAGATCAGGTTGGGGACGTCGTTGAGCACCTCGTGGACCGAGGCGTCACCGGTCTTCTCGCGGTCGATCTCGCGGGCGTTCTTGACCGACACCGACGAGGCGGTGTTCTTCAGGTCGCGCTCCATCTTCTCGCCGGTGACCACCACCGACTCCAGGGCGAGGGGAGCCGTCTCGGCCAGGGCCGCGGGCGAGGCGAGCAGGGTGGAAAGGGTGAGCACGCCGAAACCCCGGCCGAGCGTGCGGTGGATGTAGGCTTTCAAGATAACCTCCAAATGAGAACGATCCGCGTTTGCGTTGGAAGGTATCATGCGGCCATTACGTTCCGCAATAAAGAATGTATTCCGCAAAGTAGCATGGTGGCCCGCGCCGAGGATCATGCCGGGGCCTCCTGGAAAGAGGGGGAACCGGTATGATTGGCCGGCTCCACGGGTTACCGCCGTGGGAAGGTCTGAATAACAACCCTGCCCGGATACTGATGAGGAGACGAGCCCTTTGAACAACCTGCAGCCCCCGTCGGAGCACGAGCTGGAGACACCGAGCGAGAAGCGCTCCGGCACCATCCAGTCGGTCTCGATCGCCGCGCGCTTCCTGAACGTGTTGGCCAACGCGGAAAGCGAGCTGAGTCTCGGCGAAGTCGCCCGGCGCACGCAGACAGGGGGTTCCACCGCCCACCGCTACCTGCAGAGCCTGGTCAAGGAAGGGCTGGCCAAGCAGGACCCGGCCAGCGGCCTCTACGACCTGGGGCCGGCGGCATTGAGCATCGGTATCGGCGCGTTGAAGCGCATCGAGGCGGTCGACATCGCCGCGCAGCACATGAAGTCCCTGGCCTTGCGCCATGCCGCCAGCGGTGGCGTGGCGATCTGGACAGACCGTGGCCCGACGCTGGTGCGCTGGTACCGCAGCGCCTACTTCTCGATCAACCCGCTGGCCCTGGGCGACATCCTGCCGATCGACAACACCGCCTGCGGCCTGGTCTTCCAGGCCTTCCTACCCAAGGCCCGCATCGAGGCGGCGCGCAAGCAGCAGCCGGCGCATTTCCGTGGCAGCCCGCCGAGCGCCGCGGTGCTCGCGGACATTCGCCAGCACTGCTGGGCCGAGCTGACCAGCCACCTGCTGTCGAACGTCACCGGCCAGGCGGCGCCGGTGTTCGACGCCCAGCAGGAGATCGTCTGCGTGATGACCACGGTCACCGACCTCGGCCAACTGCACTTGCCGGAAGACCGCCAGGCGCTGTTCCACGAGGCGGAGCTGGTCAACCAGGCAACCGGCGGGCGCATGCTCGGTGCGCCGGGCCCGGCGCTGCCGCGCTGAGCCGGCTCAGGCCCCGGCGGCGAAACGCCCCTTCGGCACCAGCATCGGGGTGCCGCTCAGCGGGTCGGCAATGACCACCGAGGCCAGGCCGAACACCTGCTGCACCAGCTCCTCGGTGAAGATCGCCGCGGGCGCGCCCTGGGCGACCACCGCGCCGTCGCGCATGGCGACCAGGTGCGTGGCGTAGCGGCAGGCCTGGTTCAGGTCGTGCAGCACCGCGACTATGGTGCGCCCCTGGCGGTTGAGCTCGGCCAGCAGTTCGAGCAACTCGATCTGGTGGGCGATGTCCAGGTAGGTGGTCGGCTCGTCGAGCAGCAGGATCGGGGTTTCCTGCGCCAGCACCATGGCGATCCACACCCGCTGGCGTTGGCCGCCGGACAGCGCCTCGACCGGCCGCTCGGCCAGCTCCGTCACCCGGGTCGCCTGCATGGCCCTGCGTACCGCCTGCTCATCGGCCTGCGACCACTGCCGCAGGAACGCCTGGTGCGGGTAGCGCCCGCGCGCCACCAGGTCGGCCACGCGGATACCCTCCGGCGCCGTGGCGCTCTGCGGCAGCAGGCCCAGGCGGCGGGCGACTTCCCTGGCCGGCAGGGCGTGGATGTCCTTCGCGTCGAGCATCACCCGGCCGGCGCTGGGCACCAATAGGCGCGATAGCGCCGCCAGCAGGGTGGACTTGCCGCAGGCGTTGGGGCCGACGATGACGGTGAACGAGCCGTCGGCGATGGCGATGGACAGGTTCTGCGAGATGGTCCGGGTGTCGCGGCGCAGGGTCACGGCATCGGCGTGCAGGCGGTGGCTCATTGGGTGTTCCGGGGTCGAGGGCGGAAATTCATTATGCGGAATCTATTCTACGATATGGAATTATTGGCATGAGAAGCATTATCATATTTACCGTGCACACCCGGCGATATCCCATGCCGGGCGTGGCGCCATTCGCGGTTCACGCCATCGCGCCGAGCCCCGCCCACCCCTTGCGAAGACCCTTCGATGACGAACGCACGCCTTCCCGTCCTGCTGGCCAGCGCCGCGCTGGCACTCGTCGCCAACCTGGCGCCCGCCGCCCAGGACGCGCCCCGGCGCATCGTCTCGACCACCCCGAGCGTCACCGGCATCCTCCTGGCGATGGACGCCCCGCTGGTGGCCACGGCCGCGACCACGCCCAGCCGCCTGACCGATGCCAAGGGGTTTTTCTCGCAATGGGCGAAGGTAGCCGATGAGCGCGGGGTGGCGGTGCTGTACCGCAACCTGCAGTTCGATATCGAAGCGGTGATCGCCAGCGACCCGGACCTGCTGATTGTCTCCGCCACCGGCGCCGACAGTGTGGCGCCGCACCAGGCCGAACTGGCGGCGCAGGGCGTACCCACCCTGGTGGTGAACTACTCCAACCAGTCCTGGCAGGACATCGCCACCGAACTGGGCCGGCGCACCGGGCTGGAGCGGCAGGCGCGCGACACCATCCAGCGCTTCGACGCCTACACTGCGCAGGTCGCCGCCAGCATCAGGCCGCCGGCGGAACCGGTGAGCATCGTCGGCTACAACATCGCCGGCAGCTATTCGATCGGCCGGCTCGGCAGCCCGCAGGCGCGTCTGCTCACGGCCCTGGGCTTCAAGGTGAACGAGTTGCCACCGGCGCTGACGGAAAAGGTCACGCGCGCCTCGGACTTCCAGTTCATCTCCCGCGAGAACCTGCCGGCGGCCATCAGCGGCGCCAGCGTGTTCCTGCTCAGCGCCAGCGACAAGGACGTGGAGGCCTTCCTCGCCGACCCGGTGCTGGCCAACCTGCCGGCGGTACGCAACAAGCGCGTGTACCCGCTGGGCCCCAGTTCGTTCCGCATCGACTACTACTCCGGTCGCCAGTTGCTCGACACCGTGGCCAGTCATTTCCGCTGACGCATGCGCCTGCCTGCCGCGAACCTCGTGATCCCCACGCCGCCGCGCCGCCGCTCGCACGCCTGGGGCCTGCTGGGCGGGGTACTGGTGCTCCTGCTGGCCGCACTAGCCAGCCTGGCCATCGGCTCTCACCCGGTGCCGCTGGAGGTGACACTGGAAGCCCTGCGCCACGCCGCCCCGCACGACGACCAGCACCTGATCATCCGCGAGCTGCGCATTCCACGGACGCTGGTCGCGCTGCTGGCCGGGCTGGCCCTGGGCGTGGCCGGCACCCTGATGCAGGCGCTGACGCGCAACCCGCTGGCCGAGCCAGGGCTGCTGGGGGTGAATGCCGGCGCGGCGCTGGCGGTGATCATCGGGGTCGCATTGTTCGACCTGACGAGCATCACCCAGTACATCGGCCTAGCCTTCGTCGGCGCGGGGCTGGCGGGGGCGCTGGTGTTCCTCCTCGGCCGCGCCGGCGAGACCGGCACCAACCCCGTGCGCCTGGTGCTGTCCGGGGCCGGGTTGTCGATCCTGCTGGCTTCGCTGACCGGCATCATCGTCCTCAACGCGCCGCCGGAGGTGTACGACAGCTTCCGCAACTGGGCGGCCGGCTCGCTGTCGGCCAGCAGCTTCGCCACGCTGCCGCTGCCCGCCGCGGCCATCGCCGCGGGGCTGCTCGCGGCGCTGTCGATCGTGGCGCAGCTCAATGCCCTGGCCCTGGGCCAGGACCTGGGCCGCGCGCTGGGCGTGGACGTGCGCCTGACCTGGCTGGTGGCGTGCCTGGCGACCATGCTGCTGGCCGGCGCGGCCACCGCCATGGCCGGGCCGATCGGCTTCGTCGGCCTGGTCGCGCCGCACATCGCGCGGCTGCTGGTCGGCCCGGACTACCGCTGGATCCTGCCGTACTCGGCGCTGTTCGCCGCGGCCCTGCTGCTGGGCGCCGACATCCTCGGCCGGGTGGTCGCGGCCCCGGCGGAAATCGCCGCCGGGACCATCGCCCTGCTGCTGGGCGGCCCGTGCTTCATCCTCCTTATCCGACGGTTTCGCGCATGCCGGCTCTGAGCACGCTCCGCGTCTTGCGCCTGGGGGGCTTCTCCTTGCGCTACCGGCCGCGCAGCCTGGTGGTCTGCGTAGCGCTGGCACTGCTCTGCCTGGCGCTGGGCACCCTCCTGCTGGGCACCGGCAGCCTGTCGATCGGCCCCGGCGAAGTGCTCGCCAGCCTGCTGGGGCAGGGCGAAGGCACCGCGCAGCGCATCATCCTGCGGGTACGCCTGCCGCGGGTGCTCACCGCCGCCCTGGTCGGCGCGGCGCTGGGCATGGCCGGGGCGATCTTCCAGTCGTTGTCGCGCAACGCCCTGGGTTCGCCGGACATCATCGGCTTCACCACCGGGGCGGCAAGTGGCGCGATCGTGCAGATCATCCTGTTCGACGCAGGCCCCCTGGCCGTCGCCCTGGCGGCGGTGGCCGCCGGCCTGTGCACCGCGCTGCTGGTGTTCCTGCTGGCGATGCAGGGCCGCAGCAGCGGCGGCTACCGCCTGGTGCTGGTGGGGATCGGAGTAGGCGCCAGCCTGTCGGGTCTGAACCAGGTCCTGCTGGTCACCGGCAACCTCGACCGGGCGATGTTCGCCCAGCTGTGGCTCGCCGGTTCGCTGAACACCCGCACCTGGGCCCACGTGCTGCCGGCCGCGTCGGGGTTGCTGGCGATCCTGCCGATCGCGCTTTACCACGCCCGCTACCTCGATCTGCTGGAGATGGGCGACGACAGTGCCACGCAACTGGGCGTCGGCGTGGAACGAACGCGCCTGAGCATGATGCTGGCCGCCGTCGGCCTGACCGCCATCGCCACCGCGGCGGCCGGCCCCATCGCCTTCATCGCCCTGGCCGGGCCGCAGCTGGCCAGGCGCCTGACCGGCGCCGCCGCGGTGCCTTTGCTGTCGGGCGCGCTGATGGGCGCCGCGCTGCTGCTGGCGGCCGACTGGCTGAGCCAGGGCCTGGCGAGCCGGGCCAACCTGCCGATCGGCCTGGTCACTGGCCTGCTGGGCGGCTTCTATCTGCTCTGTCTGATCGCCCGCAGCAGGCGGCTGTAGGCCGGGCCCGCGCCGAGCGGTTCCGTACGACCGGTGCGGGGGGCCGAGGTGGGCTGCCAGCGCTGTTTTCATCAGTGCGCCGTTCATCGGCCCTCGAGCATCCTCATCCCCTTGAATGACAGCCGGGCAACGGAAGAAGATAATGGCCGCACGTTCAATATTGCCGGGCTGTTGTCCAACTCCTGATTTCCTGCATGTCTTCGCCTCCTGCCTCACCTGAAACGCCCCCCACGGCTGAGTTTTCATTCAGGCGAATCGCTGTGCCGGCCTTCGGCCCCTCGTTGCTTTTCGGCTTGGGAGAAGGCGCCATTCTCCCGATCATTCCGCTGATGGCGCGTGATCTGGGGGCCTCCGTGCCGATGGCCGCGCTGGTCGTCGCGCTGATCAGCATCGGCTCGCTGCTCAACAACATTCCGGCGTCGTTGATCACGATGCGCTGGGGGGAGCGCTGGGCTATCGTCGCGGCAGGTATCTGGAGCGGGCTCGGTATGGCCCTTTGCGTGCTGACAGCGCATCTTGGCCTGTTCGCGGCCGGCTGCTTCATGGTGGGCATGTCGCAGGCGGTCTACAACCTGGCACGCCAGAGCTACATGACCGAGGCCGTTCCGCTCGCCTATCGGGCGAGGGCGCTATCGACGCTGGGCGGGGTGATGCGTATTGGCATGTTCATCGGTCCCTTTCTGGGGGCGGCGGCCGTCCATGCGTTCGGCCTGTCGGCAGCCTACGCTGTCGGGTTTGCCGGAGTGCTGGGGGCTGCGGCGATCGGTGCACGAGTCCCGGACCTGGAGCCGCTGCCGGTTCCACTGGGCCAGGCGCCTGCCGCCACGACGATCGTTTCGACGCTCAGGGACCACCGCCATGTGTTCCTCACCCTGGGTATCGGCGTCGTCTTGGTCAGTGCCGTGCGAGCCTCGCGCCAGGTCGTCATCCCCCTGTGGGCCGATCACCTCATGTTGGCGCCTGCCTTGGCCTCATTGATCTACGGACTGGCGGGCGGCATCGACATGTTGGTCTTCTACCCCGCGGGCAAGGTGATGGACCACAAGGGCAGGGGGTGGGTCGCGGTGCCCTCAATGCTCATCATGGGCATGGCGATGCTGCTGATGCCTTTCACCTCGGGCTTCTCCACGCTGCTGCTCGCCTCGTTGGCCATCGGCTTCGGCAACGGCATTGGCTCTGGAATGATCATGACCCTTGGCGCGGACCATTCCCCGCGGCATGGGCGGGCGCACTTTCTCGGAGTGTGGCGCCTGATGTCTGATATCGGTTCCTCGTGCGGACCGGCACTTCTATCGTTCCTGGCGGGCAGCCTGTCGCTGGCGGCAGGAATCGCCGCGACCGGGATCATCGCCTTTGCAGCGGCGGGATCGTTGGCGTATTGGATTCCCAAAGTGCAGCGCTCCGAACGGAGCAGCAATCCCTGAGGATACAGTCCATCCTGAATACAGCCCGGGACTATTCTTAGTCTTGGCGAGTCTGTGTCGATAGTGGCCGATAGGTTCAGTAGAGCGATGTTGGGGCGATAGCGAGTGCCGGAAGCTAGCTCAGGGCATTCTGGCTGAATGCCATCCTTTGCTCTATACAGGGAAGGCATGCTTGCCCGGCATCCTCCAGGGTTAGCAATGCTCAAGGACCCGGATGAGGGGATGGCGATGCGAGGGAATGATGAAGTACCCGGAGAGGACATGTTCCAGTTCTCTCCGGAAGAACCATCGGCAGCCCCGATCGACGCGGCCCCCTTGCTGGTGCTCAGCGTCGATGATAACCCTGGTTTCCAGCGGTCGTTGCGGGTAGCGCTGCAGGGGTACCGTTACCAAGGCCAGCCGCTGCGCCTGCTGACGGCCCGATCGGCAGAGGAGGCGGCCACGTTGATGGTGGCTACTCCGGAACTGGCGGTGGTGCTGCTCGACGTTGTAATGGAAACCGACGATGCTGGCCTGCGCTTGGTGCGCAATGTGCGTGAGGTGCAGGGCAATGCCGATGTGCGGATCGTTCTCTTGACCGGTCAGCCGGGCATGGCGCCTATGCAGGCGTCGTTGGACCAGTTGGATATTAGCGACTACTGGTTGAAGACCGAGCTAAGCCAGGAGCGTTTGCACAGCATCCTCACCGGCAACCTGCGTACCTGGCAGCAGATTCGTGCGCTGAGCCGAGCCAAGCGTGGACTCCAGGCGATCGTCGAGGCGAGTAATAGCCTAACCCTTGCCAGGGGGCTGGAGGACTTCTCGGCGCGAATGATCTGTGAATTGTCGAGTTTGCTCGGGGTGGCTCCAGATGGCCTGGTTTGCGTTCAGGCGGAGCATTCCGGTGAGACGTCGTTGCGCGCTTGCATTAGCGCCGCAGCTGGGCGCTTCTCCGGGCACCTGGCCAGGCCATTGGCATCTCTGGATGACCTCCAGATCCGTAGTTTGCTGAGCCGGGCGATGGAGGAGCAGACGGCCATCGCCACCGAGGATAGTCAGGTGCTCTTTTTCCCTGGTACGGCGGGTGTACCCCACGCGGCTGCCTACCTGGCCACCGACCGTCACCTTGACGAGACCGAGCATGAGCTTTTGCGGGTGTTCTCCACCCAAGTCAATTCCGGGTTGATCAACGTTGCCCTCAGCAGCCGCCTCGATCGTATCGCCTACGAGGATGCTTTGCTGTCGATCCCTAATGGCAACGCCTTACTCCGCGAACTGGAAAGCGTCCTAGCCTTGCCTCCACCCTGCGGTCGCATGCTGCTGCTGGTGGATCTGGATCAATACGCCGAGAGCAGCTTGTCGCTGGGTGTCGAACAAGGTGACTTGATGCTACAGGGGATGGCTCGTCGCCTGCGAGCAAGTTTTCCGCCGCCCTGCCTGGTTGCGCGACTCCATGAGGATACCTTCGCGATTCTCGGACCCACTCAGCGTCTCTCAGAGAAGCAGGTGCGTAGCCTGGAGCTGCTCGACGAGAGCGCCCATTCCCCCTTCATCGGGATCGGTGCCGCCCGACTGGACCTGGATGCCTACAGTGGGTCCGCACGGGGAGCCATCTCGGCAGGCCTGCTTTTGCTCAAGCGGGCGCGTAGCGAGGCAGCGCTGCTATGTGAGTACCAACCGGGCATGGAGGCGGAGACCAGCCTGCGTTTCCAGCAGTCCCATGCGCTCTACCATGCGCTTCGTAACACCGAGGGCATCCGCATAGTTCTCCAGCCTCAGGTTGACTTGCTGAGTGGACGGGTATTAGGAGCGGAGGTACTAGCTCGCTGGGTTGATACAAATGGCATTGAAGTGCCTCCTGGTGTGTTCATACCCATCGCGGAGGCGAATGGCCTGATAGTGCCGCTGGGCAAGCGTATCCTGGAGATGGCCTGTGCCGCGGTGCGAGAGATCGACCAAGCCGGTTTTCCCGACCTGACACTGGCGGTCAACGTGTCGCCACTGCAACTGGCGCGTCAGGAGTTTTCGGAAGAGCTTGCCGCGGTGGTCCGCCAGCATGGCATCCGCCCCGAACGTATCGAATTGGAAGTCACCGAATCGGCGGCGATGAATGACCAGCAGGCCGGCGGCACTATCCTCCGTAGTCTGGAGGAGGCCGGATTCTCTATCGCCATCGACGATTTCGGCACCGGTTATTCGTCGCTGAGCTACCTGCATGCGATCTGCGCCTCGACGCTCAAGGTCGACCAGCGCTTCGTTCGCGAAATCGGTCTGGTCGATGACGACCAGAGCATCGCCGACATGATCATCGCCCTCGGTCGCCGCATGCAGATGTATGTGCTGGCCGAAGGGGTGGAAACCGCTGAGCAGGCCGACTGGCTGCGCGAGCACGGTTGTCAGCGAGCCCAGGGTTATCTGTTCGGTCGCCCCGAGCCGTTGGATGCCTTCATCGAGCGTCTGCGTGAGCGGGACCACTGAGCAGCCGGCTATGCCGCAAACCGCCCGAGCCGGTGGTTTGCGGCTCGACGGCCATTGGTGGCGGCAGCGCTGGCGCCATCTGCTGACACTGTCCGTTCCTTGGCTGCTGCTGCTGTTCCTGGGCATACCCTTGCTGTGGAGCGAACTGGAACGAGCGGTGCGGGAGCCGGCCCTGCGTGCTCGCGACGGCGTCCGAGAGGAAGCCGTGCAGATACTGACGCGGGCGCTGGATTTACTACGGCACGATGTGGTCTTCCTCGCCGATCTGCCACCAGAGTTGATCAGTGCCGACACCCGTGCGGACTCCGTGGCGGCGCGTCTTTTCCTCAGCTTCTCGCGCAGCTCCGGTTACTACGACCAGGTGCGCTGGATCGACGAGAAAGGCGATGAGCGCTTGCGCGTCAACAACCGCGATGGTCATGTCGTACTGGTGCCTCCGGAACAACTGCAGAACAAGGCCGATCGTCCGTACTTCAGCGAGGCAGTGGGCCTACCCGACGGCAGCATCTACTTCTCGCAACTGGACCTCAACGTTGAGCACGGCACCATCGAGCATCCGCTGCAACCGACGTTGCGGGTCGTCAGCCCGGTGCTGGACCAGGGGCGCAACCATGGCGTGGTAGTACTCAACTATCGTGCTCAGCGGCTGCTTGACCGCCTACGGCAGTTGGGCGCCCGCCAAGGCGTGAAGCTCTTCCTGGTGAACCACGACGGCTATTGGCTGCTTGGGCCGAGCGCAGAGGATGAATGGAACTGGCAATTGGGCAACGGCGAGCGTCGGCTGGTCGCGAGTCTGCCGGGACTCTGGCAGCAGATGCAGAACCGAAGTAGTGGTAATTGGCGAGGCGAGGGTGGTGACTGGTCGTGGATCGACCTGGACCGCGCCGAAGTGCTGCACAGCCGCGAAGGCGTACAAGTCGACGCTCATCGTTTCGGGCTACGTGTGCTGGTGGAGCTGCCGGACGGAGCTGTCGGCACGCTGGGCTGGCGCTGGAAAGGGGTCGTTGCCGTACTGGCGTTGTTCATCCTCGGCCTGGCTGCTTTCCTGATCCTGCGCCTGCTGCGCAGTATGCTCGCCGAGTCGAGCCGGCGCCGCGAGCTAGAGCTGGCCAATAGCGCCCTGATCGAGGCTGGCCGGGATATGCAGGCGATGCAGGCAGAACTGGCCCGGGTCGAACGCTTGTCTTCGCTGGGGTTGATGATCGCCGGTGTGGCCCACGAGATGAATACGCCGCTGGGGGGCGCCAGCCTGGCACTCTCCACTGTGCAGAGCAGTCTCGATGAGCTCCTGCGACGACTCGACGCCGGGTTGCGCCGTTCCGATCTTGAGCGCTTCCTCGCGGACAGCCGGGAAGCTCTGGCCATCGCCCAGGCCGAGACTGGCCGCGCGGTCGGGGTGGTGCAGCGTTTCAAGCAGGTCGCCATGGATCGAACCAGCCTGCAGCGGCGTCGTTTCGACCTCGCCGAGGCAATCCTCGATGCCGATGTGCGCCTGCGCCACTGGGACCCTCAACAGCCGGTGCAACTGGCGCTGGATTTGCCGCCGGGGCTGTTGATGGACAGCTACCCGGGACCGTTGGGGCAGGTGATCTCCAACCTGCTGAGCAACGCCCTGGAACATGCCTTCCCCGACGGCGGGGCGGGGCGGATTAGCATCGCCATCGCCGCCGACGGGTCGGAGCGGGTGGTGCTGAAGTTCAGCGACAATGGCAAGGGCATCCCTCAGGCCGAACTGCCACGCATCCTCGAACCCTTCTTCACCACGGGGCGTCATCGCGGCAATACCGGGCTGGGTCTGCACATCCTGCATCAGATCGTCAGCGAGGTGCTGGGCGGGCGATTGCAGGTAGAAAGTGTGGTGGTCGACGAGGCGCGGGGTACCGGGCAGGGGACGCGTTTCGTCCTGTTTCTACCGCGCAAGGGACCGGATACCTTGCCTGGCGTTTGAAATCGTCTGGTCGACTTTCGGCAAGGGGCTGCGTTTTCCTCAAGATGCGATGGTGATTGGCTGAGATACCTGATATCAGTTTGGGTTGTACTGATTGTGTCAGTTTGACATTATCGGACTGCCATCATTGCGGCTGACCAGTCTGAACCCCATCTCCTGCTGAGCATCCACAATGATGGATTTCCCTTTAAGGACCCGGCTTCGGCCGGGTTTCTTTTTCTTATCGGACCATCTTTTCATTGAATCTGTAGCGGCTGGTCCAGCGACCAGGGGCCTCGGCCTATCAGTAGCAGGAGCAAGCCGGCCCAGGACAGGTGGGTCGGCCAGGCGTCTTGGTAGACGAACACGTCGATCAACTTCGACGTACGCACCTTGCTCTATCATTTGGTCGGCGTCGATCTGGCCCTGATCCACGGCATTGGTCCCTACTGGGCACTGCGCCTGGTCGCCGAGTGCGGCACGGATCTGAGCCGCTGGCGTACCTCGCAGCACTTCACTTCGTGGCTGATCCTGGCACCATGCAGCGGGCTATGACGGCGATGACCGCCAACCTGCGCAGTCTAGTCGGCTACATCGACACCGGTGTGCGTCGCCTCGCCCAGGCCTCCGACGAGCTGAGCAGCGGCAGCCGGGGCGACCGCCGCATTAAGGCTATGGGTGTCGTCATCGCAGCCAACTCTGGCACGATCCTGAGCAACGGCTGGGAGGGGACGTCCGAAGACCCATGTCAGCCGGGCGTGCCTGCCCTCCTCTCACCCGTCGTGCGCGGGGGCGATAACCGGCGGGTGCGCATGGCGCACCCTAAGGAGCAAGATGGGCTGCCGGGGCCGATGACCACCCTGTTGCACTGGCAACCCCTTGCATGAACTGGCCATCACATCTCCCCAGTCCCCGCGAAAAGGCCAGAGCTGACACAGCGAAGACAACTGCCTGCAGGGGAGGGATACGTTTTCATCCGTGGATACGAATGAAGGACTCGATCATCTCGCTAGCCTCCCCTGGGCACTCCAGACCAGCGAGGTGTGCGGCCCCTTGCATCACGACAAACGATGAGCCTGGGATGGCTTGAGCCATGGCCTGTGTCTCGGCGACGGGAAAGGTCGCATCCTCGGCGCCTGCAACGACCATGACGGGGGTACGGATGGTGCTCAACAGCTCGTGCTGGGCAGGGCGGCGAAGAACAACGCTCTCCACTGCCCAGCGGGCTGAGCGGAAATCGACTCGTGCCAGGGCGGCGCGGACATCGGCGGCGACCTGTGGCCTGTCTCGTAGGCTGGTTGGCCCCAGGAAGGCCGCAACAGCGCTAGCTCGCAAGGGCCCCCTTATACCGTGCAGCAAGCGCCCCAGCTGGACCATCAGCTGAAATTGCAGGCGCTGGCCCGGACCGCAAGGGGAGGCCGTTCCATTCATAAGCACGGCCACACCGACTCTGTCGGGATAGAGCGCAGCAAAGGTTCCGCCGATCATCGCTCCCCACGAGTTGCCCACATAGTGGGCATTGCGGATGCCCAGACTGTCCAGGATTTGGACGATGCAGTTAGCACAGGTCGTGAAGTCGAAATGGCGAGATAGCGCCGAGCTGTCTCCATGTCCGGGGGGATCGATCAGGACTACCTGATAGCGCGACATCAGTCTGTCCGCTACCCCTTGCCACATCGTTCCATCCATCAAAAGGCTCGGCCAGAAGAGAATTGCCGGACCCTGTCCGCCAACCCTGACGTGCAACTCTCCGAGCGCCGTTGGAATGGCGATGTGTTCAAGATGTTCCTGGCTCATGTATCGCCCTCGGCGAGTTCGAAGAGAGCGAAGAATAGATCGTCGGCGCCTGCGTCGGAGCGCTCGAATACTGCCCGATCCGAAGCTGAAATGGAGGTTGACCTTAAACCCGGCTTTAAACCTAGGCTCCCGTAAATTTTACGACCGGGCCAAGCTCATGAACCTTTTCGAACCCCTTGTCCTAGCTAATGGTGCCGTCATTCCCAATCGCCTCTGCAAAGCCGCAATGGAGGAGAATATGGGGGACAAAGAACACTCGCCTTCAGATGAACTGCTGCGTCTGTACCAAACCTGGGCCGATGGCGGCGTCGGCCTGATCCTCAGCGGCAACGTCATGATCGATCGGCGCGCACTGACTGGTCCCGGCGGTGTGGTATTGGAAAACGACCGGCAATTGGCGCGGTTCCGTCAGTGGGCCAGTGCGGGGCGTAGCCGAGGGGCGCAATTCTGGCTGCAGATCAACCATCCCGGCCGGCAGATGCTGGCCAGCATGGGCCAGCCGACCATGGCGCCGTCGGCGGTTGCGCTGGAACTCGGCGCCTTGTCGCGGATGTTCCAGATGCCGCGGGAGATGAGCGAGGCGGATATAGACGATGTCGTGCATCGCTTCACTCGTACGGCAGTGTTGGCAGAACAGGCCGGCTTCACCGGCGTGCAGATCCACGCCGCGCACGGCTACCTGCTCAGCCAGTTCCTTTCGCCGCTGAGCAACCGCCGCAAGGATCGCTGGGGCGGTTCCCTGGAGAACCGTGCTCGCCTGCTACTGGAGGTGATCCGCTCGGTGCGCGCGCAGGTGTCGCCGCAGTTCTGCGTCGCGGTGAAGCTGAACTCCGCCGACTTCCAGCGTGGCGGGTTCGACGTCAGCGATGCGTGCCAGGTGCTGCAGATGCTCAACGAGCTGCCGGTGGACCTGGTGGAGTTGTCCGGCGGCAGCTACGAGGCGCCGGCCATGCAGGGCGACTCGCGGGACGGTCGGACCCTGGCGCGCGAGGCGTACTTCCTGGAGTTCGCCAGGGAAATGGTGTCTTCGGCGCGCATGCCGCTGATGGTCACCGGCGGCATCCACCGGAGCGAGGTGGCGGAGCGGGTGCTTGCTGGCGGCATGGCCATGGTCGGTATGGCTTCGGCGCTGGCGCTGGCGCCGCGGTTGCCGTTGAGCTGGCAGCGCGTCCAGGAGGTCGAGGCGCAGCTGCCGCCGATCCGCTGGAAGCACAAGCTGCTGGCGGCCCGCGCCTACATGGCCAGTATCAAGTACCAGATGCGCGCCATCAGCCTGGGCCGTTCGCCGAAACCCTCGGTGTCGCCGTTGCTGGCGCTGGTCCTGGAGCGCCTGGATGTCGCCCGGCGCACCCGCCAGTACCGCAAGTGGATGGCGCGCGGCTAGATCCAAGCAATCACAACAATAAGGTAGAGAACTGCATGATCAAGAAGACTTTGTTGGCGGCCTTGGTCGTCGCCTTGCTTGCCCTGGGCTGGACCTTCACCCCCCAGAAGCTTCCGCTGCCTGAGCAGGCCGGTGCGCTGCTGCCGCCCGTGCCCGCCACCACGATCGACATTTCGGTGGCTGAGACCGGCACCATGGACTCGAACGCGCTACTGGCCTATCGCGGCGGCGAGATCAAGCAGCTGCCGTTCGGCATGGACTGCTTCGTCATCCGCCATCCCAGGGGGATCATCGTGTTCGAGGGCGGTTTCGGCCGGAACCTGGCCGAGCACATGAAGACCGTGCCCTGGCTGATGCGCACCCTGGCCAAGGTGCATGCGCAGACGCCGCTCGCCGACCAGCTGCAGGCTGCGGGGATCGCGCCCGGCCAGCTCCTCGGGCTGTTCATCACCCATAGCCACTGGGACCACATCGGCGCCGTCGAGGACCTCAAGGGTGTACCGGTCTTCGTCAACCGCACCGAGCGGGAGTTCATCGCCAACGGCGGCGAGGCGACCGCGCTGATGCGCAGCTTCGAGCCGCTGAACTACCAGGTGTACGACTTCGACGGGCCGGCCTACGCCGGTTTTCCGGCCAGCCACGATGTGTTCGGCGACGGCTCGGTGGTGATAGTGCCGATCGCCGGCCACACGCCGGGTTCGGTGGTGGCCTTCGTGCGCACCGTGCAGCATGACTACGCCCTGATCGGCGACCAGGCCTGGCAGCACGAGGGCGTGGACATCCCGGCGGAACGCCCCTGGCTGTCCCGGCGCATGGTCGACGAGGACCCGGCGACGGTACGCGCCAACCTCGGCAAGCTGCATCAGTTGCAGGCGGCAAATCCACGCCTGGTGATAGTGCCCTCGCACGACCGCCGCGTGACCTCGACCCTGCCCAGGTTCCTTGCTGTTTCGACGACGTCCGCCGAGGTATCCACACAGCCTTGATAGGCCCTGCGTCCTTCGGCCGCTGGGGTGCCTCCCGATCCGCGGTGGCCGGCGTATTTTTCGGCAATCGCAGCACGGGCCCGTGCTGCACTGCCTACTGGAGATGACTGCCCATGAGAATCGGTGAACTGTCGCGCCGCACCGGCCTGACGCCGTCGAAGATTCGCTTCTACGAGGCCCAGGGGCTGATCCTCCAGGTCAGGCGCCAGGGCAACGGCTACCGGGACTACCCGGCACAGACGGTGCAGTTGCTGGAGATCATCACCAGCGCCCAGCAGTCCGGCTTTTCCCTCGGCGAGATCCGCCACCTGCTGCCGACGCCCGACTTCGCCAACTGGAACCGCGAAGGGCTGCTCTCGACCCTGCGCCGCAAGCTGGCGGAGATCGAGGCGCTGCAACGCAAACTGCGGCAGAACCGGGCGCGGTTGCTGACGGTGATCCGGCAGACGGAGAACAAGCCTGTCGACCGGCCCTGTTCGGCCAACGCCGAACAGGTGATGGATACGCTGCGGCGATCCGCCTAGTCAGCGGTTGGCCTCGCTGGCCGGGAAGTTGAGTTCGACGGTCAGACCGGAAGGGGTGACCAGGAATACTTGTAGCAACCCCAGTTCGGGCACCACGAGCTCGCTGTACGGTCCGCCGTGTTGTCGGCAGCGTGCGCGGATCTCCGGCTAGTTGCTGGTTAGGAAGGCGATGTGGTCGGGCGCTCTGGAGCCTCCCAGGTCGTAGGCCGTGCGCTCGCCCACCTTTGTTGCGCCGATTAACAGAGTGCAGGGGGGCGGAAATGATTTATCGGAGTGCGATCGGCAGCCTGTTGACGAAAGGCACGAGGGCTGTGCTGCCTGGTTGCTCCCTTATTGGCGCTGCTTGCAACTGATCGGCTGCAGCAGCAAAAGCCGGGCGTGAAAGTGATTCGGCGTGACTCGACAGATACAGATACAGAGGGGAATATGCAGAAACCATCCAAGATCGTACTGATCACAGGCGCCAGTTCCGGTTTGGGCGCCGGTATGGCGCGGGAGTTCGCCGCTCGTGGCTACAGCCTGGCCCTGTGCGCCCGGCGGACCGAGCGGCTGCTCGAACTGGCGGACGAACTGACGAAGACATTCGGCGTGCGAGTCGAGGTCGAGGCGCTGGACGTCAACGACCATCCAGAGGTGTTTCGGGTGTTCCGTCACTTCGCTGAACGATTCGGCGGTCTCGATCGCATCGTCGTCAATGCTGGCGTGGGTGAGGGCAAGCGCATCGGTACCGGCCATTTCGAGGCCAACAGGCGTACCGCCGAAACCAACTTCGTCGCCGCCCTGGCGCAGTGCGAGGCTGCCGTCGAGATATTTCGCCGGCAGAGCGCGGGCCATCTGGTGCTTATCTCGTCCATGAGCGCCATGCGTGGCCTGCCCAGGCACCTGACAACCTATGCCGCCAGCAAGGCCGCGCTCGCGCATCTGGGCGAGGGGATTCGCGCCGAGCTCCTTGGCACGCCGATCAAGGTGAGCACGCTGTTCCCCGGTTACATCCGCACGGAGCTGAATGCTGGAGCGAAGTCGCTGCCTTTCGCTGTCAGCGAGGAAGTCGGTTGCAAGGCGTTGGCAAAGACCATTGAGCGGGCACCGAGCAGTGCTTGCGTGCCAGCCTGGCCGTGGACAGCGATGGCGATCGTTATGAAGGTTCTGCCGCTGCGGTGGGTTGCTAGGATGAACTGAGTCTTATGGGCGTGTTCGAGGTATTTGGACCTGCCCCAAGAACAACTATCCGTTCTTTACGCCAAACGGTGGTTTGCTCTAGTTAGGCTAATCTTTGATTAGAAGCTAATCAATACGCGGTGTCGGACATGCTCTGCATGCTCATCCATTCTCATTGAGATTATTTTAATGTAAAAGCTTGCTGAGTTCCGTGCTGCAGAAAAGGCCCTTGCTGACCAACTGGCTTATCTCGAGTCTCTCAAAAAGGAAATCGAGTTTGAGGAAGAATTGAAAATGCTGATGGGAGAATATGGCAAGTCCCTTCGTGACATCGTAGCGATTCTCGATCCATCGGTTGCTGCTGTGAGCATCCGTGGAACTCGTGCATCGCAACCCAGGCGTCGTGAGCGTGTGGTGAAGGTCTACAAGAATCCGAATACCGGTGAAGTGGTGGAAACGAAGGGTGGAAACCACAAGGTGCTGAAGGCCTGGAAAGCTGAACACGGTAACGATGTGGTCGAGTCGTGGCAGCAGAATTGAATATGAGTGGCTGTAGTAGATGGGCGGTCTCGTAGAGAATTTCTTGCCGATGTATGTGTAAGGCTGCTCCTGATGCAGCCTTCTTAAAAATTCATCTTGGTGGCAAGCCTACAGGACTGAGTCAAGAGTATGGCTGATGCACGCCTGCTGTTTACGAAGGTGGCTGGTTGGCTGCTGGTTTGTTTTTGGGGCGAACGGTCAGCGATAGCTCAAGCGTCTGTATCACTGTGAGTAAATTTTTGAAATTGGGTTTACCATTTTCGCTGAAGGAACGGTAGATCTGCATTCTGGAAATTCCAGTTTCTCTGGAAAAGGCAGATATACCCCTTGCTCGTATAACGGCACCTATGCTTTTGGTGATGTAAGCAGCGTCGCCAGTTTCAAACGCGCCATAGATGAAATCATTGATGGCATCTGTCGATGTCAGCGTTTTGACTTTCTCAATAAGCTCTTTCATTCCTTAACTCGCTATGCATCGGTAGTTTAGTATCGAGTGGTCGCCACATGACGCCGGCACCGGTAAGGGTGGTGCGGTGCATCGCTAAACTAGCGATTGAATAGCACCTGGGTTCATAGACGCCTCTGATTGTCCGCTTTTGGCGATAGCGGGCCATACTTGCTTCGCTGAGGCCGATCAGACTATCGGCGGCTTAGGTATTTGGGGCCAGTTGCTCTCGCAGCTTAACGGCTTATTGCGCCATGTTTTCCAAGCAGCCTCCCAGCCTTGTTTGTGATCTGTAGTCGGCGAGGTAGCAACTTGACTGCAGGCATATGGACGTAGCTGCTCCAGGTAGCCCTTGACTAGCGATGCAGGGACCACGTCGTCTGTTTCTCCCACCAGATGTCGCTGCGGTATCGCCGCCAGCCGATCCCGATAGTCCAACGGATCCAACGAACCATCAAGGGGCGAGAGTCCTTTCATCTGCGCCCAAAGCCTTGGGCTGAGGTTGCCGGCTAGGCTCTGAACCTGAGCAACATCATTCCGTTGAGCTGCCAGCAGCAGTGCCAATGCCGCGCCGCCGGAATACCCCACCAGCTCAAGCTCCCGATTGCCATAGCGCTGCTTCAACTGATCCAGCGCCTGGCTGAGGCTAGTGACCACCTCCTGGGAGAACCGCCGTTGGGTCCAGAGCGTGGGTTCGCAGGTCGGTGCCATCACGAACTGACAAGGCCGCGCCAGGTAGGCATTCGGTGTCGGATCGTCCACGGCCAGGCGCGCCACCAGCAGATTGCGCGGACTCGGATCCAGGCTGGGCTGCGTCGCCGTGGCCCAGGCATGACCATCACCTTCCAGGTAGACGCGTAAACGAGTGGTTTTCTCTACGCCTTGCGGTGCCAGCATGGCGAGCGGGAATGGCTGCCCTGACAGGATCTCCAACTGCCGCCCGTGCGCATCCGACAACTGCTGCAGTGCTTCGCGGGGCGACTGGCAGCCGACGAGCAGGGCGCCGATCAACAGCGCCGTAAGAACTCGAAGGGCTCGAAGAAAACCGGCCCACGTGCGTGGGCCGGAAAGGTAGTGGCTCATCAGAAGTCGTAACGAACCTTGGCGGTGAAGGTATCGGCATTGAAGTCGGTCTTGCCGGTGTAGTCGTAACTGACACCAACCGTGACCGCGCCTAGATGGTAGTCCGCTCCCACACCTGCTTCGTAGCTGTTACGCACCGCCTTGGCACCTTGGCTCACGAAGGGTGTGCCACCCAGTGTGAAGGTCGAGGTGCTCTGGGCTTCGTCCGCGGCGAAGTCATGGTAGGCCATCAGCGTGGCCTGCGGCTGTAGGTTGCCATTACCGACTTGGAAGTTGCCCGCTACCCGCACACCAGCACCGAGCTCCGCTACCTCGTAGCGCTGACTATCCACCTTGAGCGCTGCCGACGAACCCTTCTCGTGGTAGCCGTCGATATCGACGCGGGCGTAACGTGCAGCCAGGCGAGGCTCGACCAGGACCTGGTCGTTCAGGTGATAGGTGTAGCCCCCCACCACATTGGCCCCCAGGACCTGGCTGTCGTAGTCGCCCTTGGCCGTGGTGCCGACGATGCGACGCTTGCTCTCGTTGTCGTTGATCCCATAGCTCAAGTTGGCATCGACGAAGTAGTTGCCCTGTTCGAAACCGCTGTAGAGGGTCAGCGCATTGCCATCGACGTCGGTGGTGTTGCCGCTGTCGCTGTTCACGCTGGTGTGCAGGAAGCTGTAGGCCACGCCCAGGGTTAACTGATCGGTGAGCTTGCCATCGGCGCCGATGGCGATGCCGCGGCTGTAGGCGTTGAAACCGGCCACGCCATCACGCAGGTCCTGGTTGGCATCGCTGTACAACGCCTGGGCCCAGATGCCGGTGTTCTGCAGCACGTCACCCGAGGACGCACCGCGCAGGCTGCTGGTGCGATTGCCGGTGACGTTGCTCATCAGCGTCTGTCCACTGGTGGCCGCCTGGGTCGCACCACCGTTGACCTCAGGAGCCAGTTGCTCAGCCAGTTTCTTCAGCGCTGCCGGATCCTGCGAGGCATTCACGTAAGCCTGGAACACCGGATCGTTGGGATTGCTCTGCGCCAGGCCAGTAATCACCTGGCTGAAGGCTGCACCCGCGCGCTGGGCGTTGGCCGAACCACCAATCTGGCCGATCACCTCACCGACTTCGTCCTGGCCCTTGGTGCTGACCTTCGCCACGATCTGGTTGTCGCCGCTGCTGACGGTGTCGACGTTCAGCAGGGCCGAGCGGCTGGTCACGCTGACCCCTTCATCCTGCAGGGTGCCGGCTTGGACCAAGGTGTAGGTCGTGCCCTGGGCCTTGAAGTCGCTGCCCTGGGCCGCCAGCTGGATCTGCGAGCCCTTGGCGAACTCCGCGGTACCGGATACCGCGACCACGGCCTTGCTCGGATCCGTGGCCGTGCTCAGGTTGAGCCCCAGCGAGGAGTTGCCCGCCACATCCAGGTTGCCCTGAATCGTGGTGTGCGGCTGAGCGAATTCCAGATGCGCCGGTATGTTGCCGGCATCGCTGCCAACATCCAGCCAACCGGCGTCCTTCAGGCGGATGTTCGCGCCATCGGTGCTGGCGTCGGTGCCGCTGAAGGTCACGTCGCCGTTCACTTCGATGTTGGACAGGTCGATCAAGTTACCGGTGATGCTGCCGGCATTCCACACCAGGTGTACGCCGCCACTGGCCTGGGAGGCATCGATGGCTTCGTCCTGGGAAATTAGGTTGCCGCTGTTCTGGATGACCAGCGTGTTACCGGCATTCGCGCCGTCGATGTCGAAGGCGCCCACTTCGATGGCGGCATCGTCAGCCTGGATGGTGCCGGTGTTGAGCACCTGCACTGGCGCACTGGCAAAGCTCACGCCGTCGAGACGCAGCGCGGTTGCATCGTCGCCGTGGGCCACGATGCTGCCATGGTTCTCGATCCCGCCGAGGTCCACTCGATCCGGGCTACCCATGTCGTCGTCATAGGTGGCGAGAACGCCCGTCGATTCGGTACCGCTGACCTGGATCAGGCCATCGTTGATCAGCTTGCCGCCGATGGTGCCGCCCTTGAGCTGGATGCCCGTGGCTTCTTGGCCATCGGCGAGGATCTTGCCGCTGGTAGCGTTGATCAGGTCGCCCTGCAACACCGACTGGCCGGCAAACTTGAGACCACGAATACCGTCGCCCTCGAGCACGCCACCGGCCACCTGCAGGGTGCCGTCATTGACCAGATTGCCGTGGATGATGGCGGGATCGATCAGCAGGCCGGTGACGCCGGCGCCGCTCACCGAAATGCTGCCCTTGTTCTGCAGGTTGCCGAACACCTCGGTCGGCGCGCCGATGGGCGAGGGAGTGTCATCATCGCCGGCGTAGGACAGGTCGGCACCGTTGAGGTCATCGCCCGTAGCCTGCACCTGCGAATTGAGCACCAGGTCGTGGTTGAAAGTGTCGCTGTAGAAGCGAATGGGCTGGTCGCTGCCCGTGAAGGCACCGGTGACTTCGGTGCTGTCGGTGTAGGTGTTGCCTTCGCTATCCAAGCCGCTGTTGGTCAGCGTCAGGGCGTGTGCGGCGAGGGGCAGGGCACTGGCGGAAATCGCCAGAGCGAGCAGGGTTTTGCGATACATCGGGGTCATGGGTTCAGGTCCTTGAGTGTGTGTGGCTGTGGCTCTTTTTCTCTTTTGGGGGTGTGTCTCGACGAGCGGCTCCTGGGTTTTCAAAAAACAAAAAGGTCCCCGCTCCGCCCACGGCCAAGCGATGGCCGTGGGCGGAGTTGGGTATTCCGAATGGGGGTTAAGAGACGCTAGGGATTAGCGGTCGAAGCTGAAGTCGTAGTCGCCCTCGCTGGTGGAAATGGAAACCTCGACGACCTTCTGGCAGTAGCGCGAATCGACTTTCAGCACTTCGCCGAAGGTCATCTTGTGCGGCAGGTCTTCCCAGACGTAGCGCTTACAGTTCCCTCGGTTCACTTCCACGCTGTTGATGGTGACCTCGTTCTTCTTGGAGGTGATTTGGAGCTGGGGGCTGCCCCACATTTCGTTCTGTCCCAGTTCAACGGTGATAGGGGGCTTGGAGTCGCAACCGGTCAGCGCGGCGACGATCAGGAGCAGGGGGAGGTACTTCTTCATCGAAAGGATTCCTGTGAAAGAGCTCCGGGCTACCAGGCGGAGCGGCAGAGGTTTTTCTTGCTGGTCAGGGGTTGAAGAACCTGGGGAAGGTTCTGGGTCGGAAGCGTGACCGTCTGGCTACCGGCGCTGAGCTGCAGGGTGCGGGCCTTGCGCAGCGCGGCCCAGAAGCCCGGGAAGCTGGAGCTGCAGGCTTCGCAGTCGGTGTAGAAGGGGTTGCTGAAGGTGGTGCCATCGACGATGACGTCGAAGCCATCGCTTTCGGAGGAGTAGCGTTTGCCGGCGAGGGTGGCGTAGGCGGAGACGGCGCTTTCGTCATCGTCCGGGCAGGCGATGTCCAACTGGTTGCCGTGGCCGTCGTCGACGAGGTGTTCCTCGACGCCCTGGGTGTAGCTGGCGGTCCATTCATTGGTGCCGGCGTGAGCGGCGGTAATGGATATCAAGCTGAGCAATGTGGCGGTGAAAAACTGTCTACGCATGGGGACTGGTCCTTGTGATTAGGGCGCGGGTATCCGTTCGGGTCTTAGTGTCATTGCGACACTACCAAAACGGTAGTATTTGGTGAAGTACCAACATGCACGATGCTGCTTTTGCAGCGAGTTATCGGGATGTCGGTGCTGGGAAGCCGAATCAAGCAGGCCCGGATGCGAGTTGGGCTCTCGCAGGAGCGTCTCGGGCTAGAGGCTGGTTTGGACGCGATGTCTGCTAGCGCGCGCATGAACCGCTACGAACTGGGGAAACGCATTCCCACACCCGACTTTGTCGAGCGTTTGGGGTTGGTTCTCGGGGTTCCAGCGGCCTACTTCTATTCGACTGAGGAAGACGAGGCTGAGCTTCTGACCAAGTTTCATCAGTTAGAGGCTTCGAAGCGCATACAACTGCTGCAATACCTCGACGAATTGCTTGCTAGTTAGACTGGCTCCTTCAATTGCCCCGGTTGATTAACCGGCGTGCCTCCTTCTAAGAATTTATTGAAGACTGCGCAGGCGGCACTGATCACTAGTAGTAGTGGCCAGAAGCGCAGCATGAGTACCAGCAGCACAACGGCTACCGCACAGCTGGCCAGCACCCCGATAAACACGAACAGCAAACCAATGAAGCGCACCAGGCTCATGGCGCGGTCCTCCTCGTAGGTTGAGTGGCGGATGTCACTCCGCAGCGTGTTGAGCCCGGGCTTTCAGCAGTGTCGACAGGGTTGGTTTCGGCGTAGCTGGGGGCTCTGCTGCAGGAGCGCCCGAAGGTGGCGATTCAGAAACTGGCTCCGGGAAGAACTCCTCGGCGATGGCCCCGTTTCCTCGTCGCTGTCCTCGAAAGCGCCATTGGCAAATCCCAGTCGTGCGGTGGCATCCAGCGCCACCTGGTCGAAGCCGGATGCCTGGCGCGCCTCGTCGAGCTCTCGGGCCTGTAGCAGCGCTTCCTCCATCGACAACCCACTGCGCACGGAGAAGATCGGCGAGCCGTGGCTTTGCCGGGTGGACTTGCCACGCAGGCGCAGCTCCAGCGGTAGGCACGCCAGGCGGTTGCCCGAGATCGCCTGCAGGTACTGCAGCCGGGCCGCGAGGGGCGGATGCTGTTGAAGCCGGTGGTGCGGAACACGAAGCTGCTCAGTGGATCCTCATCGCCGATGGCCATGTTGAGGCGACCGTAGGGCTTACAGGCACCGCCCTTGGCCAACGAACAGCCATCCGGCGAGGGGCAGGGCAGCGAGGCGATGCCGTCCTGGCCCCGGCGCTTGCAGGTCTCGCCGTTGCCAACACACAGCGGTCGCCTGGACTGCCGATCGAACAGGCAGTACTCGGCACGGAAGTTCAGTTCTGGGGTGTTAAGTTAAACAGCAAGCGGATTGGGATACTGCAGATCTTGCCATCTTAGATTTGGCGCATTTTTTCATCTAGGCGATTAGTCAGCGCAATGGGGCCGGCCGTTGGCGTCTCCCTGGGGAAGACCCGCCCCCTGCTCGACGGATCGGCTGAAACGAATCTACGCGAGGTCATGCTAACTCCTGCGTGCCTTTGGACTAGATTCAAGGTCCTAGGGCGTGCTGTGGTTGGTGGAGAGCGAATGACAATGAAGGCGGCGTCAGTAATGACCCGCCTTGCGGACTTCAGTGCAGCTTCAACCGTGGCTCGGTACTGCGCCCGATGCGGTCGCCAATCATCATCAGCGCCGTGCGGGTGAAGCCATACAGCGCCATCTGGTGCATGCGGTACAGCGAGATGTAGAACATCCGCGCCAGCCAGCCTTCCAGCTTCACGCTGCCCATCAGGTTACCCATCAGGTTGCCCACCGCGCTGAAGCGCGACAGCGAGATCAGCGAGCCGTAGTCGGTGTAGCGGTATTCCCCCAGCGGCTTGCCTTCCAGGCGCGCCACCAGCGACTTGGCCAGCAGCGAGGCCTGCTGGTGCGCGGCCTGGGCGCGCGGCGGCACGGTACGTTCGCTGCCGTCGCCGAGCGGGCAGGCGGCGCAGTCGCCGAAGGCGAAGATGTTCTCGTCGCGGGTGGTCTGCAGAGTCGGGCGCACCACCAGTTGGTTGATGCGGTTGCTCTCCAGGCCATCCAGGTCCTTGAGCAGGCTGGAGGCGCGGATGCCGGCGGCCCAGACCTTGAGGCTGGCGGGAATGAACTCGCCGCTGGCGGTCTTCAGCCCCTCGGCGCTCACCTCGCTGACCGGCGAGCCGACCAGCACGCGCACGCCGAGCTTCTTCAGGGTGCGGTGCACCGGCTGGCTGATGCGCTCGGGCAGCGCCGGCAGCACGCGCGGGCCGGCCTCGATCAGGGTGATGCGCATGTTCTCCGGCTGGATGCCGGTCAGCCCGTAGGCCGCCAGTTCCTGCGCGGCATGGTGCAGCTCGGCCGACAGCTCGACGCCGGTGGCGCCGGCGCCGACGATGGCCACGCTGATCTGGTCGTCCTCGCCCTGGCGGGCATGGGCACGCAGGTAGTGGGTGAGCAGTTGCTTGTGGAAGCGCTCGGCCTGCTCGCGGGTGTCCAGGAAGATGCAGTGCTGCGCGGCCCCGGCGGTGCCGAAGTCGTTGGTGGTGCTGCCGATGGCCAGGACCAGGGTGTCGTAGTCCAGGGTGCGCGCCGGCAACAGCTCGCGGCCGTCCTCGTCGAGGGTGGCGGCCAGCTGGATGCGCTTGGTCGCACGGTCCAGCCCGCTCATCCGGCCGAGCTGGAACTGGAAGTGGTTCCATTTCGCCTGGGCGACGTAGTTCAGCTCATCCTCCGAGGAGTTGAGCGAGCCGGCGGCCACTTCGTGCAGCAGGGGTTTCCAGATGTGGGTGAGGTTGGCGTCGACCAGGGTGACCTGGGCGCGGCCCTTCTTACCCAGGGTGCGGCCGAGACGGGTCGCGAGCTCCAGCCCGCCGGCGCCGCCGCCGACGATCACGATACGATGGGACATGGGACGTACTCATAGCTAGGGAATCCTGTGCGGGCCGGCGGCGCTGCTAATGCGCGAGGTAGGCCAGGAGGCGGCTGAGCAGTCCCAGGACGATGACCACGAGGGTGAGCCCGGCCATCATCAGCCAGGGCTTGAAAGGTGCACGCTCGACTTGGTGAACGGGCGAGCTGAGGTACTGCTCGACCTTCTGCTGGTCTTCGGGGCTCAAGCGACTGGGCATGGGCGGCCTCCGTTTCTAATGCCGAGCATTCTAGTCGGCTGTTGGCTCGCGCTCAATCCGACCCGGCGGTCAGAGCCCGACACCGTTGTCCAGCAGCACCACGCGGCCGAGCTGGTCGCGCAGGAAGTCCGGGGCGTCGTCGTGGGCGAAGATCACCCGGGCGAAGTTCGGCCCCACCAGCGACAGCGAACGCCAGCCCTGGCGCAGGAACTCGGTGGGCGGCGGAAAAGGGGTGTTGAAGTCCGGCGTTTCGCGCTTGAGGCTGACGAAGGCGAGCAGGTCCAGCTCGCCTGGGTCGATGCCGCGCTCGCTGTAGTTGTGCGCCTTCTTGCGCAGGGTCGGCGCCAGGCGCCGCTGCAGCTCGGCGCAGTTGATCCGCCTGGGCTTCTGCTCGCGACGGATCAGCTGGCGCAGGCTCTGGGCCAGGCGCCGGCGTTGCAGTTCCTCGCGCCATTCCTCGTTGAGCCGGCGGCCCTCGTCGAGGACGAAGAACACCTCGAAGCAGGCATCGCGGAACAGCACGTCCGGCGGCTGCTGTTCCGGCGCGATGAACTCCTCCTGGCGAAAGGGTACCTTGAGCGTCTGCAGCAGGCGCTCGCAGGCCCAGCACTCCCGGTCCCACTTGCGCGCGTTGGAGAGGAACTCATTGGCCAGTTCCGCCTGGCGCCGGAGCAGGTGCAGGTAATCGGTTTCATTCATATCAACAGCTTAGCCGCTGCTGGCGCTTCGGTCCCGCTGCGACATGGCGCCTCACCCTATGGCCGGGCAAAAGTGCCGGAGTTGGCGGCGCCCTGTGTACACTGTGGCGATCCTTCCCCGGAGCCCTTCAGCATGTTCCTGCGCAGCGCATCGACCGCCGATCACTCGCGGCTCATCGCCCTCTGGGCGCGCACGCCGGGCATCCAGCTGCGCCGCGACGACGACTTCGAACCCTTCGCCGCCTACTTGGCGCGCAACCCCGGTCTCAGCCTGGTACTGGAGGCCGAGGGACAACTGATCGGCAGCCTGCTGGTCGGCCATGACGGCCGCCGCGGCTACCTGCAGCACCTGGTGGTGGATGCGCCCTACCGGGGCCGCGGACTGGCCCGGCGCATGCTCGACGAGGCGCTGGCACGCCTGGCGCGGCTGGGCATCGGCAAGTCCCATGTCTTCGTATTGCGCGACGCGCCCGAAGCCCTGGCCTTCTGGGAGGGCCAGGCCGGCTGGGGGCGGCGCGACGACATCCTGGTCTATTCCGCTGGAGCCTGAGCATGAGAAGCCTGTGTGCCGCACTGTTGTTGTCCCTGGTCCCGCTGCTGGGCCTGGCCGCCGGCGAGGAGGGCGCCCCGGCGGGCTGGACGCTGCTCGACCAGTACGAAAAGCCCTACACCCAGAACGACGACCTGAAGGTCCTGCTGGTCGCCCGCGACATGGCCGGCGGCAAGCTGCTCAGGGCGGCGCTCGAAGGCCGCCCGCAGGGCTACCTGGAGCAGCGGCACGCGGTCTTCGTCGCCGACATCAGCCGCATGCCCTCGCTGGTCTCGAAGATGTTCGCTGTGCCGGCCATGCGCGACTACAACTACCGCGTGCTGCTCGACCGCGAACCGCGGGTGGCCAGCCACTTTCAGGTGCCGGAAGACAGCGTGTTGTGGATAAGCCTGCAGCAGGGCAGGGTGCTCGCCAGCCAGGCCTATACCTCGGCGCCCGCGTTGCGTGAGGCGCTGGAGCAGGTCCGGCCGTGATAGCGGCGCAACTGCTCTCGGAAGAGAGCCTGGCCCTGGGCTGGGCGATCTACCTGCCCGCGCTGGTGCTCGCCGCGTGGCGCGCGCCCTGGGTGGAAATGGTCAGCGACTTCCGCCGCCAGCACCTGGTGTTCGGCACCATGCTGGCGCTGTTCCTGCTGTGGCTGGTGCGCCGGGACTTCGCCTCGGGCCTGTCCTTCCACTTCATCGGCATGACCGCGGTGACCCTGCTGCTGGACTGGCCGCTGGCGCTGCTCGTCGGCCTGGTGGCGCAACTCGGCCTGTGCCTGCTGGGGCGCCAGGACTGGGCGGCGATCGGCGTCAACGGCGTGCTGCTGGTGCTGGTGCCGGTGTTCATTACCGAAATGGCCGCGCTGTTCGTCGAGCGCCGCCAGCCACGCAACCTGTTCGTCTACATCTTCTGCTCGGGCTTCTTCCCCGCGGCGCTGGCGGCCCTGTGCTGCATGCTGCTGGGCCTGGGCCTGCTGTGGGTCGACGGCATCTTCCCGATGCCGCCCTGGCTGGACGACTTCATCGGCTACCTGTGGCTGATCATGTTCCCGGAGGCCTTCATCAACGGCACCGTGGTCACCGGCCTGGTGGTCTTCTACCCGGACTGGCTGGAAACCTTCAACCGCACCCGCTACCTGCAGGCGCCCTGGAAGGAAGAGAAGAAGGACGAGGGCAGGGACGACGAGGATGACCGGCGTTGATGACAGCTGATTCGCAGCTGTCATCCCTTTCCTCGGATTGATCCAGGTCAGTTCGCCGCAATCGCCACGCCGGGACACTCTGCTGCCCCACAGCGATGGAGAACGGCATGAGCATTCACAGTTGGGCCGAACAGCGCCTTCACGAACTGCTGGTGGAAGCCGAGGCGGCCGGCATGGACACGCAACTGGTGCTGCGCGCCCTGCTCAGCTCGGTGGTACGGGCCAACGCCCAGGTGCGCACGGAAGAAGACCTGGCGCACGAACTGCACTTCCTGGCCGAGAACCTCGACGAGGAGCGCGATTACGCGTTCATGCGGCCGTGACGTTGCACCGAGTCCGTTCGTAGGATGGGTAGAGCGAAGCGATACCCATCGCCGGCACCGGATGGCGGGGAATGCCATCCTTGGTGTTGATGGTGGGGTCGTGCGGGCACTGTCGAAACAACCTGCACCGAGATGCTCTTCGTAGGAGCGAGCTTGCTCGCGAACAGATTCCGTAGTGAAGCTCATTCGCGGGCAAGCTAAGCCTGTCCCCGCCGGGCGGATTCATCCGCAATGCCCCCGTAGCGGTGACGTATTCGACTCCTCGACGGCCCGGGCTCCGAGGTCGATGAGCTTGCCACGGCCCGCAATGTTGCCCGCCACGCGCGATAGATGGTGTCGGGTGCGCCATGGGGCGAGATGAGGGCACTGAACAGGATGTTGCTATCCAGCACGACCCGCATCAGCGCTTGCGTGCCCAGGCCAGCGCTTCGTCGACCGCACCAGCCAGTTCGGCTTCGCTCCGCTGGGCGTTGGCGGCCTTGGCCTGTTCGGCGCTCAGTTCCAGGATATGGGCGCGCACCGCCTCCTCGATGAAACGCGACAGGTCGCCCTTGCGCCCTCCGCCTTGGCTGGCCAGGAACATGCGTAGCGACTGGTCGGTAACGGCCGAGACGGCGACGTTCCAGCGAACGGTTTCCATGATGATTTCCTGCAATAGGTGTTTATGTGTCTGTGTGTTCATATGCCGAAATCCGTAGCGAGCACAACAGCGCAATCAAGCCCCGAGGCAGAAGCCATTCGCGAGCAAGCTCGCTCCTACCAGGAATATGTTGTGCGGCGACCGCATAGGTGCAACTGTGGGCCACCTGAGCCGAGCGCTCTTCGTAGGATGGGTTGAGCGAAGCGATACCCATCGCCATGGCCTGATGGGCAGCGCAGTATCAGCTCATTCCGCGTGGCTTATCATTGGCTTGGTGCCAGGCTCCGATGATGGCATCCATGTCGGCCATCACCTCGTCATGAGGGCGTCCCGGCCGGTTGTCCGCAAGGGACTCCTGTACCTTGTGCCGGAACCAGCGGTCATGGCTGGCCGCCTGCTCCAGGGTTTCGAATTCGGAGACTATGGGGGGAAGTCGAGCGTTCATTGTTGGGCCTTCGCTGCATTGCAGAACAGTCTGTACCCCGGTACGGACCGGTGGGCAACCATGATCCTGCCCGTTCTCTCGTAGGATGATATGAGCGATGGGTATCGCTTCGCTCAACGCCATCCTACAAGAGCACTGCAGGTGCGAAGGGGGCGCCTGGTTGCTCGAACCCTCAATGCCCCCGCAGCGGCGGTGCATCCAGTTCCGCGGAGAACACGTCGTCCTCCAGGTCGTTGCCGGGAATCGCATGCTCCTCGGCGGCCCAGGCGCCCAGGTCGATGAGCTTGCAACGCTCGGAGCAGAAGGGGCGGTAGAGGCTCTTGGCGCTCCATTCCACCGGGGCGCCGCAGGTCGGGCATTCAACGGTCAGGGGCTGGCTCATGGGCGTCCTCCGCGCAGGCTGAGATAGAAGTCGTGCAGGCGCTCCACTTCGCGCTGCAGGTGGCCGAGATCGCGGTCGTTCAGCAGTATGTCATCGGCATGCTTGAGGCGGTCGTCGCGTTGCGCCTGCGCCTGCAGGATGGCGCGCACCTGTTCCTCGGGGACGTTGTCCCGACGCACGGTGCGCTCCAGTTGCAGGTGCTCGGGGGTGTCCACCACCAGCACCCGCTGGGCCATGCGGTGCTGCCCGGACTCCACCAGTAGCGGCGAGACCAGGATGGCATAGGACGACTCGGCCTGCGCCAGGTTGCTGGCGATCTCCTGGCCGATCAGCGGGTGCAGCAGTTGCTCCAGCCAGCGGCGCTCCTCCGCGGACTGGAAGATGCGCTCGCGCAGGGCCGCGCGGTTGAGGCTGCCGTCGGGCAGCAGCATGGCTTCGCCGAAGCGCTCCACGATGCTCGCCAACGCGGGCCGGCCGGGCTCGACGACCCAGCGCGCGGCATGGTCGGCATCCACCATGTGCACGCCGAGGTTGGCGAAGTGGGCGGCGGCGGCGCTCTTGCCGCTGCCGATGCCGCCGGTGAGGCCAAGGATCCAGGGTTTCATCGTACTCCTCGCGCCTGGCTCCCCGTCGTCCCGCGAACGCCGGGCCGGAGGGGCAGCGCTCGAGCAGGATTACCGGAAGCCGGCGAACTGCAGATAGGTAGTGGTTATTTGATCACCCCAGAGCAGCGCAATCCAGCCGGCGATGGCCAGATAGGGCCCGAAGGGGATCGGCGTGCCGGTCTCGGCATTGCGCAGGCGCAGCAGAATGACCCCCAGCACGGCACCGACCAGGGACGAGAACAGGATGGTCAGCGGCAACACCTGCCAGCCGCCCCAGGCGCCGAGCATGGCCAGCAGCTTGAAGTCGCCATAGCCCATGCCTTCCTTGCCGGTCAGCAGCTTGAACAGCCAGTACACCGACCACAGGCTCAAGTAACCGAACACCGCCCCCCAAAGCGCATCGCCCAGGCTGGCGAAAAGCCCGAAGTAATTGACGATCAACCCCAGCCAGAGCAGCGGCAGGACCAGCGCATCCGGCAGCAACTGGTGGTCGACGTCGATCAGGCTCATGGCCAGCAGCCCCCAGGTCAGCAACAGCATGGCCCCGGCCTGCCAGGTAAAACCGAAGTGCCAGGCAACGAAACCGGAGAGCAGGGCAGTGGCCAGTTCGACCAGCGGATAACGCGCACTGATCGGCGCCTTGCAGGCCGAGCACTTGCCGCGCAGGGCCAGGTAGCTCACCACGGGGATGTTCTCCCAAGCGTGGATCTCATGGCCGCAATGCGGGCACTGGGAGTTGGGCAGCACCAGGTTGTAGGTGGCCTTCTGCTCGGGCTGGGGCAGGGAAAGCGCATCCCGCGCCTGCCGTTGCCATTCCAGCTCCATCATCTTCGGCAGGCGGTGGATGACCACGTTGAGGAAACTGCCGATCAGAAGGCCGAGCAGGGCGGCGCATAAAACAAAGGCCAGCGCGTGGCTGGCCAGGAAGTCGAGTACAGGCATGCTTAGACGACGGAGCCCAGTTGGAAGATGGGGAGGTACATGGCGATGATCAGGCCGCCGACCAGTACGCCGAGGACAGCCATGATCATGGGTTCCATCAGGGTGGTGAGGTTGTCGACGGCGTTGTCGACTTCTTCTTCATAGTAACTGGCGACCTTGTCCAGCATCGAGTCCAAGGAGCCGGACTCCTCGCCGATGGCTGCCATTTGCACGGCCATACTTGGAAAAACACCGGTGGTGCGCATGGAGAAGTTGAGTTGAGTGCCCGAAGAAACGTCCTGCTTGATCTTGCTCACCGCACTGCGGAATACCACGTTACCTGTGGCACCGGATACGGAGTCCAGCGCCTCTACTAAGGGGACACCGGCCGCAAATGTAGTAGAAAGTGTGCGCGCATAACGGGCTACAGCGGACTTGTAAATAATTCCGCCAATAATAGGAATCTTCAGAATCAGTCGATCAGCCGAGTCGCGAAATTTCTCGGACCGACGGTGTGCTTCGCGGAGTCCGAAGGCCATCGCAAACAGAGCGAGCAGGATAATGAACCACCATTTTTGCAGAATTTCCGACAGGCCGATAACCATCTGGGTGAAAGCTGGTAGTTCAGCCCCAAAACTCGAAAATACTGTCTGGAACTGAGGCACAACCTTGATCAGCAGAATTGCTGAAACGACTACTGCCACGACGATGACCGCTATGGGATAGGTCATCGCCTTCTTGATCTTTGCCTTCAGTGATTCGGTCTTTTCCTTGTAAGTCGCTACACGATCCAGCAGTGTTTCCAATGCACCGGACTGCTCGCCCGCATCGACTAGATTGCAGTAAAGATCATCGAAATAGAGGGGCTTCTTACGTAATGAGTTGGCCAGGCTGTTACCCGCAGCTACTTCCTGTTTGATGTCCTCCACCAGCTTCTTCATATTGGGATTGTCGAAGCCTTCGGCAATGATGTCGAAGGACTGCAGCAGGGGCACGCCAGAGCCCATCATGGTCGCCATTTGCCGGGTGAAGAGGGCGATGTCCATCGGCTTGATCTTCTTGCCCTTGCCCAGCAGTGAAATTCCCTTCTTGCGCACCTTGGTCGGATTGATGCCCTGCTTGCGCAGTTGCGCCTTGACCAATGCCGTATTGGCGCCGGAAAGCTCCCCTTTGACTTTTCCACCTTTCCTATCGGTGCCTTCAAAAAGGAAGACACTGGTTTTCAACGCTTTTTCCGCCATGGATTAATCCTTGGTCACGCGGTTGACTTCCTCGAGGCTGGTAATGCCTTGCATGGCCTTGAGCAGGCCCGAGGTGCGCAGGTCATTGAAGCCTTCTTTGCGGGCTTGCTCCGCGATCTGAATGGAGTTGCCTTCCTCCATGATAATCCGCTGCAGCGCCGGCGTGATTTTAACCACTTCATAAATACCCACGCGGCCCTTGTAGCCGTTCTTGCAATTTTCGCACCCCACGGGGGAGTAAAGCTTGAAGCTGCCGATCCGCTCCTCGGGGAAACCCTCGTGAAGCAGGGTTTCGCGTGGGATATCGTGCTCCTTCTTGCAGTGGGCGCAGAGCTTGCGCGCCAGGCGCTGGGCGATGATCAGGTTGGTCGAGGTAGCCAGGTTGAAGGAGGCCACGCCCATGTTCAGCAGACGCGTGAGGGTTTCCGCGGCGCTGTTGGTGTGCAGGGTGGACATCACCATATGGCCGGTTTGCGCGGCCTTGATGGCGATCTCGGCGGTTTCGAGGTCGCGGATCTCACCGACCATGATCACGTCCGGGTCCTGGCGGAGGAAGGCGCGCAAGGCCTGGGCGAAGTCCATGCCCTGGCGGGGGTTGACGTTGACCTGGTTGATGCCCTCCAGGTTGATTTCCACCGGGTCTTCTGCGGTAGAGATATTGATGTCCGGGGTGTTGAGGATGTTCAAGCCGGTATAGAGGGATACCGTTTTTCCCGAGCCGGTGGGGCCGGTTACCAGAATCATGCCTTGGGGCTGCTTGAGGGCTTCCAGGTAAAGTTCTTTCTGCTCCTCCTCATAACCCAGCGCATCGATGCCCATCTGCGCGCTGGCCGAGTCGAGAATCCGCATCACGATCTTCTCGCCCCACAGAGTCGGCAGGGTGTTGACGCGAAAGTCGATGGACTTGCTCTTGGACACGCGCATCTTGATACGGCCGTCCTGGGGCTTGCGCCGCTCGGAAATATCCAGGCCCGCCATTACTTTGAGGCGCGCGGAAATCCGGCTGGCCAACTGAATCGGTGGTTTGGCCACTTCATGCAGCATGCCGTCGGTACGGAAGCGCACCCGGTAGATTTTCTCGTAAGGCTCGAAGTGCAGGTCGGACGAGCCGCCCTTGATGGCATCCAGCAGCATCTTGTTGACGAAGCGCACCACCGGCGCGTCATCTGCATCGCCGCCGATGGTCTCTTCCTTGCGCTCAGCGTCGCCGCTTTCGATGTCCAGGCCTTCCAGATCGACGTCGCCCAGGTCGTCCAGCCCTCCGGTAGCGCTCTCGAAGAGCTTCTCGATTGCATCACCGAGTTTGTCGTCCTCAACCAGAATGGCTTCGGTGGTCAGGCCTGTACTGAACTGGACATCCGTGATGGCCTGGTGGTTGGTCGGGTCGGAGATGCCGACAAATAGCTTGTTGCCTCGGCGCCACAATGGGATGACGCGGTGCTGGCGAACCAGCTTTTCGCTGATCAGTTCCCTCGGGAGGCCTTCCTTGTCGACAGCGCCAAGATCGCAGAAGGCTATACCGAACTGATCCGCCGCTAACTCGGTCAGTGGCCGGCTTCTCACCAGTTTGTTCTGCACCAGGTAGGTCACCAACGAAAGCTTGTTTCGTTGAGCCTGCTGCTGGGCCTGTTGAGCGCTTTTTTCGTCCAGCAGTTCAGCGATCACCAGTTGGCGGGCGAGACCGGAAAGCACGACTTGATCGTTCATTGGGGGCGATATGCGAGTTGAGTTGGATGGGTCTTATAACGCACGGGGGCGATGGTGCCAAATGTCCATCATGGGGAGTGCCATTTTTTGTCAGAACATGCCCTCAGGTGATGCTCAGGTTGTAGGCTAATGGCTGTACGCCTCTGCCTACGGCCGTGGATAGGTCTGGCACGATCTGTGCTTTTTTTCTGACAGGTCGATAGACCTCTTCCCATTTCAAGGAGAGTTTCATGAAGGCTCAAAAAGGCTTTACCCTGATCGAGTTGATGATCGTTGTGGCGATCATTGGCATTCTGGCTGCTATCGCTCTGCCGGCTTATCAGGACTACACCAAGCGGTCGCATGTTACTGAAGGTCTGTCGTTGGCATCAGGAGCTAAGACTGCTATCACCGAGTACTACTCGACTAAGGGCGAGTGGCCGGCAAGTAACGCTTCGGCCGGAGTTGCTAGCTCCGGTTCTATTACCGGTAACGCTGTGAGCAGCGTAGAGGTAGATGGTTCTAAAATCACTATCACCTACAACACTAAGGTTGCATCGGCTGCTACTTTGATTCTCAAAGGCTCTGCCTCTGATGGTGGTGCAGTGACTTGGGACTGCACTGGCGGTACTTTGGATAGCAAGTATCGTCCGTCTAACTGCAGGTAATTTGTTTGATAAAAAAAGGCCCCATTTAGGGGCCTTTTTTATATGTGAGGAGTTTTGTTTTGCGTGGCCGAATTCTATTCTTTTTGTTATTTGCTTTTCTCCTTTCATTTATTGCTTTTCTTTATGCGCCAGGCCTTTGGGGGGATTTTGAATTTGATGATTTAGGAAATATAGTTGAAAATCAGGCTCTACATGTATCTTCTTTGAATATAGATCAACTGCGTTCAGCAGCCTTTTCGGGTGACGCCGGACCGACTGGTCGACCTATCACGCTTTTGACTTTTGCGCTGAATATTTTCTTTTTTGGGATGCAGCCTTTCTACTTCAAGTTGGTAAATTTGCTCATCCATTTAGCCAATGTTGCTTTGGTGGCTGTGTTTTCTTCGCTGCTCTTGCGAAGAGTCTACAAATTAAATACTAGTACATCTCTATTTGCTGGGTTGGCGGTTGCTGCGATGTGGGGGGGACACCCGCTCAATCTTACTAGTGTTCTCTACATAGTTCAAAGGATGACAAGCCTTTCCTCTTTGTTCGGGTTCGTAGCTCTAGGGCTGTATGCATGGATGCGACAAGACGCGCAGGGAACTATAGGGATCTGGCGAGTGAGGCTAGTAATATCTGGAATATTGCTGAGTCTAGTGCTATCACTGCTGTGTAAGGAGTCAGGTGTTCTTTTTATTCTTATCATCTTGTGGGTGGAGTTGTGTATTTTTGAATTTAGGATGAATGGAAATATACTGCGAATTGGTAATTTCTCAGTTCGGTCGTTAGTAGCGATAGTGGTGTCCGTTTTAGGTTTGGTCGTGGCGTTATGGATAGTTCCACCGATGATCTCTCCGTCCGCTTTTGTTCAACGGGATTTTACATTGATCGAGCGGGTGCTGACTGAAAGCCGTGTGATCTTTATGTATCTGGGGATGATTTTTTATCCGACACTTTCCGGTTTAAGTCTCTATCATGACGATTTTTTGATATCTAGGTCGCTCTTCGATCCCATTCAGACTTTTGTTTCCTCTGCGGCCCTTCTGATGATTTTGCTGTCGATGGTTTTGCTATGGAACCGTTGTCGAATGCTGGTGTTTGCATTTGGATGGTTTTTTATTGCGCATATTTTAGAGTCAACTGTATTTTCTCTTGAGTTAGTACATGAACATCGAAACTATTTTGCCAGTATAGGTTTCTTCCTCTTGTTCGTCGGTTGGGTGATTAAGCTACGTGGTAGGGCTAAGCTATTCTTGATTGTTCTAGGGGGAGGTCTTTTTCTACTATACTCCTTTGTAACTTACAATCGTTCTGTAGTTTGGTCTAATCTAGTGGATCACGCCGCATTCGAAGCAGCTATGCACCCAAATTCTGACCGCGCTAACTATCAGATGGGACGGGTTTATCTGAAGCTTCTGGATGCCACCAAAAATAAAGAATACGGAAATAAGGCCCATGAGTATTTCAAAAAGGCCTCCGAGTCCTATATGCCCGGCAACGGGGCTTATTTTGCTCAAATCCAACTAGCATATTACCTAGGGGAACAGCCGGAAAAAGATCTGGTAACCACTCTGGCCGAGCGTCTGCGATCTTTACCTTCTTACAATAGTAATGTCGGGTTCCTGAAAGCTTTGGTTGACTGTCAGCTGGAAGGGAATTGCAAAATGCCGGGGCCGGATGTGGTCGGGTTATTGGCGTCCGCAGTGGATAATCCAAAGGCATCAGCATGGGGAAAAAGTCAAGTCTATCTACTATTGGGGCGCTATTTTATTGAGTCTATTGGCGATATGTCCAAAGGAGAAGAGTTCATCAGAGATGCTATTGCTAGTAGCGATCATGCGGGGGCTCGTTTGATGCTGGCTCAGGTGCTACGTTTGCAAGGGCGAAGTGCTGAGGCTCTGCAACAGTTGGATCAAGCCGAGGCTTTGGACAGATTTGCAGTCAATGCTCAATGGATCCGTTCGGAGCGAGCAAAGATCAAAGAGATACTTGATAGGAAGGGGCGCGATGCAGAATATTGAAAGCAAACTAGGGAAAATTAGCATTATTTTGCCTGCTAAGAATGAAGCTGAGGGGCTGTCGCTAGTGCTGCCACGCTTGAAGACAATTTATCCCGATGCCGAAATTATCGTAGTAGATGATGGTTCTAGTGATCGAACTGCAGAGGTTTGTGACTTCCTACAAGTCTTCCGAATTTTCCATCACTATAGCAAAGGTAATGGTGCGGCAATAAAAACAGGCCTCAGACGAGCTACAGGGGATATTGTCGTCTGCATGGATGCCGATGGGCAGCATCGCCCGGAGGATATTCATATTCTCCTAGATAAGATGGCGCAGGGGTATGACATGGTTGTGGGGGCTCGTCGACGATCGGGGCAGGCTAGTGGTCATCGTGGTTTGGCTAATGCCTTCTACAATCGCCTGGCCAGTTGGATGGTGGGGCAGCAGGTTGACGATCTGACATCAGGGTTTCGTGCGATGCGTCGCTTGTTGGTGGAGGAGTTCATCTCTTTGTTACCTAATGGTTTTTCCTATCCGACAACAACTACTATGTGTTTCTTCCGTGCAGGATATTCGGTAGCTTACGTGCCCGTAGATGTTCAGCAACGTCTGGCTGGTACCCAGAGCCACATCCGGCTGATTCGAGACGGTATCCGCTTCTTAATGATTATTTTCAAGATTGGAACCTTATTTTCGCCTCTGAAGATTTTTCTTCCAATCAGCGGAAGCCTGTTCTTGTTAGGGTTGGGCTACTATCTTTATACATTTATTGAGTATTCTCGGTTTACGAACATGAGCGCTCTGCTCTTTACTACATCTATCATGGTTTTTCTCATGGGGCTTGTTTCTGAGCAGATTACTAATCTGCTTTACAGTCGTGCTGGGGAATGAAATGATTTATGTTTTGCTTGGAACTAAGGCGCAGTTAATTAAGATGGCTCCTGTCATCATGGAGCTACGTGACCGAGGACTTGAGTATAAATTTATCTCAACAGGACAACATAAGGAAACAACAGACGATATCTTGGCCAATTTTCAGATCCCAGGTCCGGAAATGGTGCTACATCAGGGGCGTGATATTGTTTCGATCCGGCAGATGCTGGCTTGGGGGATTAAAGTAGTTGCTCGTGCGTTCCGTTCTCGCCAAGCATTATTTCCTAAAAATAACGGTTTGGTACTTGTGCATGGTGATACCGCCTCGACCCTATTGGGAGCATTGATTGCCAAGCTGGCGGGGCAGAAGGTTGGCCATGTGGAGGCTGGACTACGCTCCTACAACTACTTTCATCCTTTTCCCGAGGAGTTGATACGAATAGCAGTTGGCCGCCTTGCCGATATCAGGTTTTGCCCTGGTCAGTGGGCAGTTCAAAATGTTTCAGGGTACCGTCTGGGACGAAACATTAATATTGGAGCCAACACTTTGCAGGACTCGCTTAGGATAATTTTGAGCAGACATTCGAGTCTTGATCTACCGATCCCCGACGAGGAGTTTGGGGTCGTCAGTATTCATCGTTTTGAAAATATTAAGGACAAGCGCTCTCTACTAAGAATTGTAGAGTTAATTGAGCTTATTGCTGGTCAGTTTTCGCTGTTGTTCATTCTTCATAAACCTACCGAACGTAAGCTTCGGCAGTTTGGACTATTTGATAGGCTGTCCGCTTTGCCGGGGGTGGAGTTTCGGCATCGCTATGACTATTTGAGGTTTATGCGCTTGGTGATGGCTGCAAAGTTTGTTGTTAGTGATGGTGGAAGTAACCAAGAGGAGTGCTTTTATCTAGATAAGCCTCTTTTGCTGTTACGTGCTGCAACCGAACGCCAGGAAGGATTGGGGAAGAACTGTGTGCTTTCGGAGTATGCACCAGTGAAGGTTAAGGAATTCATGGAGTCGTTACGGGAGCGTCAACCCACTATGCCTAATAAATTATTGGGTTCACCATCTGCTCGGATCGTTGATGTTTGTGAAGAGTACTGTGTGGGATGACGAGGAAGTATGTAGTTCGCCTCGATATTGATACGACGGTTTGTGCGCGCAAGCTGATCGATGTTGTTGAGCTTGGAAATAGGCTGGGAGTTAAATTCACCATCTTTGCCAATATGGGGCGCTCTGTAAGTTTGTCAGCTGCATTTTTACGGCGATTATCTCAACGATCAGTTTGGGGTAGTCCGACAGAGCCGATGATGAAGTTGTCAATACGCGATAAGATTGGATGGAAAGGTATTTTGGAGAGCATTCTGATAAACCCTGAGTTGCACAGGCTCTCTACTGATGCATTGCTCAAGGCACGCGACAGTGGCCATGAAATTGGGTTACACGGTGGGTTAAATCACAGTTTATGGCACTTTGCAGCTAGCTCTATGGACGCTGATCAAATGCACAGATTTCTGACCCCGGCTATCGAGCGCTATCAGAATATCTTAGGTTACAACTCCTTTGGTTTCTCTAGCCCTGGATTCAAGAGTAGCCAGCCTGCATATGAGATTTTGGCGGGGGCTGGGTGTGCTTATCTGTCTGACTTCATTGACTGTACAGGGAGAGTAAGATGTTCTCCATGTGGATTGCCCGACGTTCCCGTTACGCTTAGTGCAGCGAATACTGTCGATTTTCTAGAGTGGTATGTCGCCTCGGGTGCAAGTAGCCCGTTGGAAAATGCAATTGAGCAAAGCATTGGTGAGGATGGGTTTGGGGTTTATTATTCGCATCCCTGCTTTATTGCAGGGAAGGGAAAACAGGTATTTTCCCAATTTGTCTGTGCTCTAAGAGAACAGGCAGAAATAGTTACTATGAGCGAACTGGTCTTATAAGGTTTTATGTGGGGTTATATGCTTGAAGGCAAGCGTAAAGAAAGATGCTAAGACAAAGGTTAAGACTAGCTGAATAGATCTATCTAATATAAGTACAGCTAAAAGTGCCCCTTGATCTAACCCTAGCCAAACACCAAGCGCCGTCAGTGAGAGCTCTTTATATCCAAGGTTTCCCGGTGTTAATGAAGCAATGGAGAGTAGGACGCTGGCTGTGGATAAAAGAATGCAGTCCGTAAGTTTAAACGACATCCCTGTACCATCCAATAGCTGGTAAGTAATTGCGCTTGCGATGGCTATTTGTAGTGTATTAAGTATGGATAAGTGTAATGTGTCTCTAATGGTTAGGCTTTTAAAGGGCTCGGTCAGGCTTGTTAACCAAGGTCTTGATTCGCTTTTTCGTATAACGTATAAACTTAGTGCGATCGCTCCAAGTAGGCCTAGGCTAATGGCCGATAGGGCTAAACTATTAGGTATAAGTTTTGGCGCGTAGCCTATGATCGCCATTGTGATCAATATGCTGCATAGAATATTAAAAACAGATGAAATTAAGAATTGTGCTGCGCTCGTGGTTATCGAGATGGAGAGATATTTTTTTAAGATGGCTGCGCGACTGGTGAACTGTGCAAGACGGAATGGAGCTATGTAGTTGAGGGCGCTAGATATTTGATTGACGCCAATGAAGAATGCTATAGATTTTGTTGGAGTGATTTTGTCGGTTAATGACTTTATTATTAGGGCATTGATTAGATGAAACGCCATATAGAGAATCAAGATTATGAAAAGGTTTTTCCTAGGGAAGCTTAATAGAGCGTAGAGGTCACCTCTATGCAGGTAGCAGTAGCCCGCAAATATAATTGATATAACGACGGGGGCTAGTTTTTTTACTATTTTTTTAATTTGCATTGAATAAATTTGATGAAAGGGGTGAGGTCTTTGAGGTCTATATGAGCAAAAGCCCAGTTTCTTTTTTTCAATAGCTCTTTCAGCACTATTTTTTTCATGTATGAGGGGGCCTTAAGAAAGGCAAGAGGCAAGCCTTCATGAACCCATAGCGCGGTGACTCTGCTCTTAGTCTCTGTTGGTGTAATGCATCCAGTTAATGCTTGATGATAAAGCTTTGGGAAGTTTATGCCAAGCTGCTCACCAATTGCATGCTGTAGCCAGAACCTGCCGTTAATCTCAATTAGCCACAGTATTTCATCTTCCAGAATAGCCTCTAACTCAAAAATTCCTTCATAGCTAATGTGCCGGAGAGCGCTCTCCGCCAATTTTCTAAGGCGCGCTCTTATTTCTTCTGAGTCAATCGTTGATACCATTACTGCTGTTCCTCCAGGGTGAGGGTATTCCAGCAGTTTTCGCGTGTATATTACTGTGTGTAGTTTTCCCGCTAAGAAAAGTCCAGCAATGGAAAGATGATTGTATATATTAGAGTTGAGTTTCTGTTGCCTTACGTAGGTTGATGCGTTCCTAAGATCTTTTATTGTATATAAAAAACCTTTATCTACAAGGCTGGAGTCGATAAAGGATTTTCTTGGTTTTATTATTTCTTCCGGTCTTGTAGGGCCTTTATCGGCAAGCCGCGTTAGGGGAGTCGGAAAGCATGGCGACATTACTTGGAAGAATTTGAGCTTGTCTAAAATTGTTTCTGAGCAGTTATAGGGGGTTTTAAAGAATAAAAAATCATGTTCTTGGAGTGTGGAAGAATTTTTTGCAATAAACTCAACCCAGTAATCGCTTGTGGGGTATAGAGTCTTGGGGGGGGGGGCTTTTAATGAAAGTAATGTTTCTAGAACCTCCTGCTCGTTTTTTGAGGGAAGTCTCAGTCCCTTCGCATATTTTGTAGACATTGCTGGTGAGCAGTCATTGAAGTCTAGAATGATAGAGTTGGGGTCTTTTAGTAGTCTGGCAATGGCTAGTGCATTTGCACTTCCGCCGAGAATGATGTGGCTCATGGTTTTATTATTAGAGTCAATTCGTTCGCAAAGAAAAGGCTTCTGTGAAGGCCGAGTTTTTGAATGACTGGCAAAAGCCAGCGGCAGTTTCTTTGTGAAAAATTCTCGAGCATATTGTCATGCGGCACTATTTCGAATGGGCAGCCAATCGCCGCCCCTATCTCAATAAGCTCTCCCTTTGAGTATCTGCGAAAAGAGAATAACCTATTTCCCATGATGCGTTTTCCATTGCTTATTAGCGTGTCTAGGTGGTTGTGTTTGTTATGTGCAAATATATAGGCGATTGATTTTGTTACTCGTGTCTGCTCTTGAATTATTTTTATGGCGTCGGAGTTGTTGAAGTATATTATCAGGCCGGAGTGGAAAGTGACGCCGAAGTGCCTGTCGCGGAAAGGAAGATTAAAAGCATCTGCCGCGCAGTTAAGTATGTTTTCGGTTTTTCTATCGACCATTGATAGTTCGTTAAGATCTGTTGCTACGAAGGTTTTTTTGGAGAGATTCTTTGCTAGGTAGCTCAAATCCTTGGCGCTGAAAGCTCCTTCTTCTAAGAAGCTTTCAATTTCATCTAATAATTTTATTTGTTTTAGATGATTTATTATGAATTCTGCTCTTTTGGGGCGACCTTTTTTATAGGTACTGACATTGTCTAGATAGAGTTTTTCCCAATCCAAATTTTGAGGATTTTGCATTATGGAACCCTCAAGCTTGTATGGCCTTGTCGTATGGAAAAACCCCTCGTGTGTCAACAATTAGTCTGGCGCGCTTTGTGATGTCTGAGTAGTTGAACATGTCGTGATCTGTGGTTAATACGACACAGTCAAATTTCTCGATAATTCCTGGGCCCAATTCAATGGAGTTGAGTTCGAATGAGTAGTCGCGTTTCTCAGGGAAGTTCGGAATATGTGGGTCTGAGTACTCTACTTCGGCGCCTTTGTCGCGAAGAAGCTTCATTATTTCGATTGCCGGTGATTCTCGGGAGTCGTCAATGTTCTTTTTGTAGGCAATTCCCAAGATTAGAATGCGACTACCTTTAATAGATTTGCATCTATCGTTGAGTGCATCTGTTACCTTCTGTACTACCCATTTGGGCATAAAGTGATTGATCTCTCCGGCAAGTTCAATGAAGCGGGTATTTATGCCATACTCTTTGGCTTTCCATGTTAAGTAGAAAGGGTCGATTGGAATACAGTGCCCGCCAAGCCCAGGTCCTGGATTGTAACGTACGAAGCCAAAAGGTTTTGTTGCGGCCGCCTTTATGACCTCATGGATGTTTATGCCCATTCGGTCTGCAACTATTTTCATTTCATTTACGAGTCCGATATTGACTGCTCGGTGGATGTTTTCCAGAAGCTTGGTCATTTCAGCTGCACGTGGACTACTGACCGGTACCATTACCTCTATGGCTTTGCTATAGAGTGCTTTACCTAAAGAAAGGCATTGTGGCGTCATGCCGCCAATTATCTTGGGAATACTCTTGGTATCGAATTTTGGATTTCCAGGGTCCTCTCGTTCAGGCGAAAAGACTAATGCACAATTTTCTCCTGGGATGAAACCGCGTCGTACCAGTCTAGGGGCCAGCTCCTCTTCCGTAGTACCTGGCCAAGTGGTGCTCTCTAGGCTTATAAGTTGCCCTTCGTGAAAATATGGGAGAATAGATTCCACTGTGTTTATGACAAAACTAAGGTCCGGTTCGTGATGAGAGGTGAGCGGTGTTGGGACGCAGATGATTAGTGCATCGGCTTGTTGTGTTTGTGCGAAGTCACAAGTTGCCATGAATCCGTTTGCTAGAGCTTTTTTTATTGAGCTTGAGTCTAGGCGCTCAATATAGCTTTTTCCTGCGTTTAGAGCATTAACCTTTTTTTCATCAATATCAAATCCGATAACCCTTATGCCGACTTCTGAAAAGCGCAATGCAAGTGGGAGTCCGACATAGCCAAGGCCGTATATGCCAACGATTGCTGTGCCGTTGGATATTTTGGTTTGAAGCTGCTCAAGCATGCTCATGAATACTTCCAACTAGTATGTAGGGCTATTCTGGCGAGTTTTTCTCGTGCTGGGAATTGTTGGCTTGGCGGATACGATAATATGTGATGTCGCTCTCGTGATAGGGACGCCGTGCGGTTGTGTGGTTGCAGAAGCAAAAGCCCTGCCAGCAATTGCTTTACATTCATTAGAATGCTAGCTTACGCCGCGCCGCCGGTGTAGCTCAGTCGGTAGAGCAGCTCATTCGTAATGAGAAGGTCGGGGGTTCGATTCCTCTTACCGGCACCATCTCTGGCAAAGGCCCCGCTTCGGCGGGGCCTTTTGCTTTTTCGGCTCCGAAACCGTCGTATCTGCCGCATGGATGCTATCGAACGGCCACCAGGCGCCAGACTATACTGCGGCTGCCCAGGGAAGCTTTCGGTGAGGAAGGGAGCGGTCTGTGAAGCAGTCGAGTGAGTCCGCCAGGTTCAGCCGTTCCTATGCCCAGCGCGTGCTCTTGCCGCGCGCGGTGGGTTTGGCCGTGGGGTTCTTCTGTGTCGCCGGTGTGCTCTGGGGGAAAGGGTATTCGGCGTGGCTGTGGGGGCTGCTGCTGTGGTTCTGCTACCTGTGGCCCCTGATGGCCTACCAGGTCACCTCGCGCTCGTCGCGGCCCAAGGAGCTGGAGCGGCGTTTCGTGCTGTTCGATTCGCTGATGGGCGGGTTCTGGATCGCCACCATCCAGTTCAACGTGCTGCCCTCGGTGATGATGCTTTCCATGCTGGCGATGAACAACACGGCGGCGGGCGGGGCGCGGTTCGTGGTCCAGGGCTTCGTGTTGCAGTCGCTGGGCATGGTGCTGTCCGGCCTGTTGCTGGGCTTCGGTTTCTCGCCCGATACCTCCCAGGTCGAGCTGTACGCCTGCATTCCCATGCTGGTCATCCACCCCATGACCATCGGCCTGGTGCTCTACCGCCTGGCCATCCAGCTGTCGCGGCACAAGAAGGCGCTGCGGGACCTGAGCCGTACCGACAGCCTGACCCAGCTGTTCAACCGCGGCTACTGGAAGGAGCGCCTGCAGCAGGAGTTCGAGCACTGCCGGCAGGCGCAGCAGCAGGCCTCGCTGGCATTGATCGACGTCGATCACTTCAAGGCCACCAACGATAGCCACGGGCACGTGATCGGCGACCTGGTGCTGCGTCGCCTCAGCGAGTTCATGCGCAGCCATCTGCGGGCCGAGGACCTGGCCGGGCGTTATGGCGGCGACGAGTTCTGCGTGCTGTTGCCGCGGCTGGAGCCGGAGGCGGCGCGGGAGGTCCTGGGGCGGCTGTCCCGCGAACTGGCCGCGGAGGCCTGGGAGCGGGTGCCGGAGTTGCGCGTCAGCCTCAGCATCGGCATCGCCGGCTTCGATCCGGCCATGCCCGACGCCACCGAGTGGCTGCGCCGGGCGGACCAGGCGCTCTATGAGGCCAAGGGGCAGGGGCGCGACCGCATCGTCCTGGCTTCCGAGCTGGACGCCGCGGCGCGCCTGGCCTAGCCGAGCGTCCTGGCAAAAGGTTCGGCGCCGTGCCGGTCCTGAATAGAGCGGCCGAAGTTCTTCAGGTGCGCATCGCCATTGCCGACGATGCGGCTCAAGGGCACGATGCCGAGAAGCTGCTCCAGGGTGGCCGGCATGGCATCAGCCGAACACTCCCTGGATTTCCTCCAGCGGCGGGCGAGGGCGAACTCGCAGTCCAGGGCGCCGAGGGGCCGGGCATAGGCCTGCATGGCGACCGAAAGACTGCCTTTCTCGATGGCGATGATTGTCTGTCGGGTTGGCCCTGCCATGGAAGCAAGCTCAGTCTGGGGCAGTCCGCGATTCAGGCGTCTTTGGCGAATCTGCCCGCCCAGTCGGGTGGCGATGAGGGAATCGTCCATGTTCTGAATACGTGACATACCAAGTGATATGTCACGTATGCGGAGCTTTTTGAAAAAGAAAAGCCATGGGCATGTGTCTGGCTGAACGATCCCGTCTACTCCGGCGATCCGCTCGGCGCTGGGTTGCAGGCGACTGGAGGGCAGTGGGAGCCGGGTCAAATTCGACAACGACGATCCGCGGGCCTTGATCAACCTGCGCAGGCCGCACCCGGGTAATGAGCTGAAATCCTATGTCCGGTGCCAGATCATCGAGCACCTCAAGGCGGGAGGACTGATTCCGTGAACAATCTGCTGCAACATCGGGGCTATTACGGTTCCATCGAAGCCAGCACCGAGGACAACTGCCTGTTCGGCAAGCTGCTCTTCATCCGTGCGCTGGTCAATTACGAAGGCGAGACAGTGAGCGAATTGCAGGCCGCCTTCCGCGAGGCGGTGGACGACTACCTGGCCACTTGCCAGGAACAGGGGCGGGAGCCAGAGGTGCCCTGCAAGGGATCGTTCAATGTGCGGGTCGGCCATGACCTGCATCTGGCCGCGAGCGTGGCGGCCAACCGGCAGCGCATGAGCCTGAACGACCTTACCCGGTAGGCGCTGAGCGAATATCTGCAGCACCATGGTTGAGGTGTGAATGGGATTCCCGAGTACCCTCGAAGAGGCGCTTGCTGGACGAGCTATCGGCCTCTTGGCGCTGATCTGGCTCGTCGCGCCGCTACAGGCCAAGCTCGCTATGCGAGCCGAGGCGGATGATATAGTTGGATGACGTTACCCTTTCAACTGAGACAGAGCCATGGCGGATGAGTCGAGGATTACCCTGGAGCCCGGCAAGCGTGGCGGGAAACCCTGTGTGCGCGGGCTGCGGATAACAGTGGAGGATGTCTTGAGCTGGCTGGCCGCCGGAATGAGCCCGGAAGAAATCATCGCTGACTACCCGGAGCTCGAGCGTGAAGACATTCTCGCTTGCCTGGCCTTCGCGGCGGCTCGCATGAAGCATTCGGCGTGGATCAAGGCGGCATGAAGCTGCTGCTGGACGAGAATCTTTCCCGGTGCATGTTGCCCTCCCTGGATTTCCCCGTCTCCTCCAAGTCACCTTGCTCGGGCTCGAGCAGGTAAGTGATCGACAGATATGGGAATACGCTAAGCAGCACGATTATGTGATCGTCACCAAGGATGAGGACTTTCATGATTTGCAGGCAGCTTGGGGATATCCACCCAAGGTGATCCTGCTGGCGATGGGTAACGGTTCGAACCAGTCAATCGTCCAGGCCCTTCGCAATTCGGCAGAGCAATTGAAAAGGAGCCTGGAAGACGAGCGCATCGGCCTGGTGGAGCTGATCTGACCCGCGGTGCCGTTACAGGCTCAACCGCATCGACAGGTCCAGCGCCTTGACGTCCTTGGTCAGGGTGCCGATGGAGATGGAGTCCACGCCGGTCTCGGCGATGCCGCGCAGGGCGCTCTCGTTGATCCCGCCGGAGACTTCCAGCTTGGCACGGCCGGCGGTCAGGGCCTGGTTCAGTTCGTCCAGGTCTTCCACCTTGATTTCCACCGGCTTGCCCGGGCCTAGCCGAAGGTCCTGGCGAAGGGGTCGGCGCTGTGCCGGATGGCGGCCACCACCTGGGGCGCTTGCTCGCAGAGCTCGGGGTGGTTTGCCAGCACTTTTTCCACCGCTTGCAGTTGCGCGCGTATGACTTCGGCCGGCCGGGCCACATCACATACCCTGGCAAGGTCCAGAAGCCCTTGCCTCGACGCGAACAGCGACTTGTTGCCGGCAAGGTCCAGGGCAAGCACGTCCTCTGGGATATAGGCAGTGGTATTGACGATGTCATAGGCCGGCGCCAGCCGCGCGTCGCCTTGTGTCGGATCTGAATAGAGCAGGCCGAAGTTCTTCAGGTGCGCGTCGCCATTGCCGACGATGCAGCTCAGGGACACGATGCCGAAAAGCTGTTCCAGGGAGGCCGGCACATGCTCGGGAGGACAGAACAGTCGGATGGCCTTGGCAATGGCCGCATAGCTCTTGCTGTACTTCTGTTGCGCCGAGAGTCCCATCAGGGCCGCCATGTCCTCGAAGCCGATGGGGTCGAGTTGCTCATCCCTGTCGAAACGTCTCATGACGAACAGCCTGGCGTTGTCTGACAAGTAGAACTCTGGAACGGGAATGCCGCATGCCTTTGCCATGGACATGCAGAGGAATTCATTGATCGCCAGCCCCGGGAATTCAGCCCGGCCGCTCTTGATGATCAGGTCGGAGGTTTTCGAGGTGAACCGCTGCGCAACCGAATCCCGATGTTCTGGAACCAGCACCTTGGGCTGTACGCCCGATATGCCTGCCCGCAGGATGTAGCGGTCCACCAGTTCGGCAAAGATATCGTCCGTGCCATCCCAGGCCAGGATTTCCTCCAGCTTCTCACCTGGAAACTGCCTGCGTTGCAGTAGCGCATCGACCTCTTGCGAATTCACCAGGACCCGTCCGATAGGTGCACTGCTGCCAGACAGGGCCAGCAACAACATCGGGTCCACGTTCACCACCTTGGCCAGGCGGTTGCGCAGTTGTTCCAGGACATAGCCTTCGGGCAGGTTCATCTGGAAAATCGGGTGTAGCTCGCGATGGCGATACTCTTCCTGGCGCACAGGCATGAGCAGGCTGACCGCGGCGCGCGCATCCGTCCCTTCCTGATAGCGAAACAGGTAGTCATCTGCGCTACTGAAGAGCCTTCCGCTCGGACCTTCTGGCGTTGAAACCTTCAGCGTCACCGGCATCAGTCGAACACTCCCTGGATTTCCTCCAGCGTAGGTCTCGCTGCCGGTACGAGCGCGAACTCGCAGTCCAGGGCGCCGAGGATGCGGGCATAGGCCATCATGGCGACCGACAGGCTGCCTTTCTCGGCGGCGATAATCTTTTGTCGGGTGAGCCCGGCCATGGAGGCAAGCTTGGCCTGGGTCAGCCCGCGATTCAGGCGCCTTTGTCGAATCTGCTCACCCAGGCGGGTTGAGATGAGGGAATAGTCCATGTTCTGAATACGTGACAAGGCATGTGTTATGTAACGTATACGGAACCTGCTGGAAAGGCAAAACCCTGAGTTGCCTTGTGTCTTCGCTGGTAGGGGCGTGGGTTCTCATGCCAAACCCGCAATGCTGTTCCTCTTCCTGGTGGCCCGTCGGCCTGGATCGAGGCGGCATGACGCTGCTGCTGGACGGGAGTCTTTCCCGGCGTAGGTTGCCCTCGCTGGAGAAGGCCGACAGTTCGAATCAGACGATCATCCAGGCCCCTTGCGATTCGGCAGAGCAATTGAACAGAGCAATTGAAAGGGAGCCTGGAGAACGGGTGTGTCGGCCTGCTAGGACCGATCCGGCCGCCGCGCCGTTACAGGCTCAGCCGCATGGACAGGTCCAGCGCCTTGACGTCCTTGGTCAGGGTACCGATGGAGATGTAGTCCACGCCGGTCTCGGCGATGCCGCGCAGGGTGCTCTCGTTGATCCCGCCGGAGGCTTCCAGCTTGGCGCGGCCGGCGGTCACCTGCACGGCGGTGCGCATGTCCTCCAGGCTCAGCTCGTCGAGCATGATGATGTCGGCGCCGGCGGCCAGGGCCTGGTTCAGTTCGTCCAGGTCCTCCACTTCGATCTCCACCGGCTTGCCCGGGGCGATGCGCCGGGCCTCGGCGATGGCCTGGGCGATGCCGCCGCAGGCGGCGATGTGGTTTTCCTTGATCAGGAAGGCGTCGTACAGGCCGATGCGGTGGTTGTGGCAGCCGCCGCAGGTGATCGCGTACTTCTGCGCCAGGCGCAGGCCGGGCAGGGTCTTGCGGGTGTCCAGCAGCTTGACGCCGGTGCCTTCCACCAGGTCCGCATAGTGGCGGGCGCGGGTGGCGGTGCCGGAGAGCAGCTGGAAGAAGTTCAAGGCGCTGCGCTCGCCGCTGAGCAGGGCGCGGGCCGGGCCCTGCAGGCTGAACAGCGTCTGGTCGGCGCTGACCCGCTCGCCGTCGCGCACCTGCCATTGCACCTGCACGCGCGGGTCGATCTGCCGGAAGACTTCGTCGACCCAGGCGCAGCCGGCCACGGTGGCGTCCTCGCGGGTGATGACGCGGGCCTGGGCCTCGCGCTCGGCGGGGATCAGCTGCGCGGTGATGTCGCCGCTGCCGATGTCTTCGGCCAGGGCGGCGCGGACGTTGGCCTGGATTTCCCCGGTGAGGTCGGCAAGGGTGAGGTTCGGCATGGCGGGCTCCTGATTCGCGGTGGCGGGATTATACGGGGCGCGGCGGCGGCCGTGTGCATCCGCGGTGGCCGCCGGGAGTCGGACGAACGGTGGCTGTTCTTGTGTGAATTTCATCAAGAATGCCCGTGAAGGCTCTTGGTTGTAATCGGGGGTTCTCTATAATGAATAAGATGATTCTTATTTTTGACGCCATCTGATTGACGTTACGGACAACGCTCCCCCGAACATTGCCGTCGAAGCCCTGGCAGGCCCGTCGGCAGGAGACTTGCGATGCAGAACGACGCGAACGTAGTGCCGCTGAACAAGGCGGCCCAGGGCCAGTCGCCGACTGCTATCCCCGGGCGCCTGCCCGCGGCGCTGGTCAACGTCCGTGACAAGGCTTCGGTCCAGCTGCGCCAGGCCCTGCAGGTGCTGTTCGACAATGCCGACGACACCCTCTTCGAGATGGCCGACCGTGCCACCAGCAACGCCGAGCAGAGCGCCTTCTTCGAGGCCATGCGCGACCTGCGCCTGAAGCGCAAGGGCATCGAGCGCGGCTTCGTGCAGAAGTTCTTCGAGGGCTTCGCCAACCTCAACCAGTACCAGATCGGCAAGGCGCCCCAACTGGACGCCGTCTCCTTCGACAACCTGTCGCTGGTGCAGAACGACGAACTGGAAGAGACCGTGGCGATGGACGCCATGGTCGGCAAGGTGCTCAGCCGCGACGGCCTGGCCCTGGGCCACCTGACCACGCGCCTGAACACCCTGGTCAGCAACAAGGTCGAGGACAAGACCAACCCGCTCGGCCCGCGCCCGCTGTGCGAGGCCTTCCTCGAGGCCTGCCAGGGCTTGGGCGTGGAGATCAAGGTCAAGCTGATCGTCCTCAAGCTGTTCGAGAAGTACGTCCTTTCCGAGCTCGAGCAATTGTATGCCGAGGCCAACGAGATCCTCGTCGCCCACGGCGTGCTGCCCGAGCTGAAGTCCGCCCCCGTGCGCCGCCCGTCCCGTCCCGCCGCCGAGGCCCCGGCCAGTGGCGGCTACGCCGGTGCAGCCGCACAGGGCGCCGCCCCCGCTGCCTATCCGGATGCCGAGAGCCAGGAGGCCTTCGGCGCCCTGCAGGAGCTGATGTCCCAGGTCCGCGGCAGCCTGGCCGCGCGCCGCCAGGTGCCCGCCGACGCGGTGCCGATTTCCAGCAACGACCTGATGCGCCTGCTCTCGCACCTGCAGGACCACCTGCCGGCCCAGGGCATGGACGAGGTGGACGTGCGCCACCACCTGGACCACCTGCTCAACCGCGTCAGCCACAAGAGCGGGCGCTCGCGGGTGGTGGGGCAGGTCGACGAGGACGTCATCAACCTGGTGTCCATGCTCTTCGAGTTCATCCTCGACGACCGCAACCTGCCGGATTCTCTCAAGGCCCTGATCGGCCGCATGCAGATCCCGATGCTCAAGGTCGCGGTGCTGGACAAGACCTTCTTCAGCCGGGGCAACCATCCCGCCCGGCGCCTGCTCAACGAGATCGCCTCGGCGGCGCTCGGCTGGGCGGAACAGACCGACCTGCAGCGCGACAGCCTGTACCAGAAGATCGAGCAGGTGGTGATGCGCCTGCTGAACGACTTCGTCGACGACACGGCGATCTTCGGCGTGCTGCTGGAAGACTTCATCGCCTACACCGGTGACGAGCGCCGCCGCAGCGAACTGCTCGAACAGCGCACCCGCGATGCCGAGGAAGGCCGCGCCCGTGCCGGCGCGGCCCGGCGCGAGGTGGCGCTGGTGCTCAACCAGCGGCTGTTCGGCCGTACCCTGCCCGAGGTGGTGGTGCGCCTGCTGCGCGAAGCCTGGAGCAAGGTCCTGCTGCTGACCTGCCTGAAGCACGGCAGCGATTCGCAACCCTGGCGCGACGCCGTGGCGACCATGGACGACCTGATCTGGAGCGTCGAGCCCCACGAGGACCCGGAGTCCCGCACGCGCCTGCTGGAAATGGTCCCGCAACTGCTCAAATCATTGCGCGAGGGCCTGACCAGCGCGGCCTTCGATCCATTCTCCACCGGCGAGTTCTTCAGCCGCCTGGAGAGCCTGCACGTGCAAGCCTTCCAGCGCTTCAAGCAGGCGCAGGAAGCGGCGGCCGACGACGACCTGCTGGATGGCATCCCGCTGCTCGACGAGCCCGTCGAGGCGCCCGCGGCGCAGGCCAGCGGCCAGCCGGAGATGGTCGCGGTGGTGGAGGAGATCGTCCTGGCGACGCCTGACGAGGAGCGTGCGCCGGAGCCGGAAGAGCTGCTGGCGGACGACGACGACTCGCTGCGCAAGGTCGACGAGCTGCGCGTGGGCAGCTGGGTGGAAATCCACGAGGATGCCGAGCACAAGCTGCGCTGCAAGCTGGCCGCGGTGATCAAGCCGACCGGCCGCTACATCTTTGTCAACCGTACCGGCATGAAGGTGCTGGAGAAGACCCGCATGGGCCTGGCCGTGGAGTTCCGCCGCAATGCCGTACGCCTGCTGGACGACGCCCTGCTGTTCGACCGTGCACTGGAGTCGGTGATCGGCAATTTGCGGCGGTTGAAGAACGCCTGAGCCTTCCTCCCCAGGGAGCACGCTCCGTGCTCCCGGTACCCTCATCTATCGCGGACAAGGCTCCTACGCAGCAGAAACACCATGCCTCACAACAAACTGTAGGAGCGGGCCCTGCCCGCGAATCGCGCGCAGGGCGCGCTCCTACATGGACGCGGTGTTGATGCAACCCGTAGGAGCGGATCTCATCCGCGAATCGTGCCGATACCTCCGGTTATCGCGGACAAAGTCCGCTCCTACACAGCGGAAACGCCCTGCCTCACAGCAAACTGTAGGAGCGGATCTCATCCGCGAATCGCGCCGATACTTCCGGTTATCGCGGACAAAGTCCGCTCCTGCACAGCGGAAACACCCTGCCTCACAGTGACCTGTGAGCGGACTCCGTCCGCGATTCGCCCGCAGGCCGTAGGGCGGATAACGCCTACGGCGTTATCCGCCGTGTCGGACACCAGTGCTCCGGTCAACGGCGGATAACCGCGAACGGTTATCCGCCCTACGGAAGGCCATGCATCGCGGTGGGCTGCAGAACCGCAATGAGCTGACAGCCGCACAACGACCCCAATCGTTCTCTTCCGCCGCAAGCTGCTTTAGAGTGGGCCCAATCAAGGAGCCCCTATGCAGTTCGATCCCCGCAGCGGCTGGTGCCAGGGCGTCAGCCACTGTCCTTCGCCCAATTTCAACGCCCGCCCGGAGGGGGAGGTGGTCTCCCTGCTGGTGATCCACAACATCAGCCTGCCGCCGGGGCAGTTCGGTACCGGCAAGGTGCAGTGCTTCTTCCAGAACCGCCTGGATGCCGACGAGCACCCCTATTTCGCCGACATCGCGCAAATGACGGTGTCCGCGCACTTCCTCATCGAGCGCGATGGCAGCGTGTTCCAGTTCGTCTCCTGCAACGACCGCGCCTGGCATGCCGGCGTGTCGCGCTTCGACGGGCGGGAGAACTGCAACGACTTCTCCATCGGCATAGAGCTGGAAGGCACCGACGATGAGCCCTACAGCGAGGCGCAATATGCCGCCCTGGCGGTGCTGGGCCGGCAGTTGCTGCAGGCCTACCCGGCCATCACCGCCGAACGCATCCGCGGCCACAGCGACATCGCCCCGGGGCGCAAGACCGACCCGGGCCCGGCTTTCGACTGGCAACGTTTCCTCGCCGCTCTTTCCAAGGAGTCGACATGAGTTTCCTGGTACTGCTGCTGGCCCTGCTGGTAGAGAAGTTCTCCGGCTGGCGCGCGCGCCTGCAGAAGGATGGCGCCTGGCTCGCCTGGCTGGGTATGGTGCAGGGGCTGCCGGCCGTGGCGGCGCGGCCCTGGCTGGCGCTGCTGGTGGCCCTGCTCGGGCCCCTGCTGGTGCTGGCGCTGGTGCTGACGTTGCTGCAGCCGCTGGCCTACGGCCTGCTGGCGCTGCCGGTGCACCTGCTGGTGCTGGTCTGGAGCCTGGGCCGCGGCGACGTGCACCAGGCCATGGGGCCGTTCCGCGACGCCTGGCGCCGCGAGGACCTGCAGGGCGCCTACCACGTCGCCGAACGCGACCTGGGCGTGCAGGCCGATTCCGATGCCGAGCTGTTCGCCCAGGTCCAGGGCATGCTGGTGTGGCAGGCCTTCCAGGGCTTCTTCGCGGTGATCTTCTGGTATGCCCTGCTGGGCCCGGCGGCGGCCCTGGCCTACCGGCTGCTGTCGCTGACCGAGGTGCACCTGGGCCGTACGTCGGGGCTCGGTGAGCGGGCCGCGCTGCTGCGCCATGCCTTCGACTGGCTGCCGGCGCGGGCCCTGGCGCTGAGCTTCGCCTTCGTCGGCAACTTCGTCGCCGTGGCCCGGGTGCTGCTGCACCACCTGCTGGCCTGGGACTTCCCGGCGGCGCGCCTGCTGGCCCTGGCCGCCTGCGTCGGCGAGGACCTGTGCGACGCCACCCCCGGCCCGGCCGGGGTGGCCAGCCTGGATGCGCTCTGGCAGCTGCTGGTGCGCACGGCGGTGTTCTGGTACGCGGCCTTCGCCCTGTGCGCGATTTTCCTCTGAGTACCGCACGTCGCCACTGATGGCGTTTTAACCTTAAGTTACAGAACGTCCCGCCGATATCGGGTACACAGGAGCCTGCGCCAAGCGCGGGCTCGTAGCCCGCCTCGGCCATCCCACACAAAAACAACAACGGGAACAGGAGACGTCTTACGTGAAGACCGTGCTCTATCCAGCTATCGCACTGATGAACCGCCTGAGCTTCGGCATGAAGTTCAGCCTCATCAGCGTGCTCTTCTTCCTGCCGATGCTGGTGACCAACTTCTACCTGGTGCGTGATTCCTACCGCCAGTTCGTCAGCACCCGCGCCGAGCTGCAGAGCCTGCAGCTGATCGCCTCGGGCATGCAGATCCGCCGCGACGTCGAGGCCTACAACGATCTCCTGCAGATCAACATCGGCATCGGCCAGACGCGCACCACCGGCGACCTGGACAGCCGCATCGGCCAGCTGCAGCAGCGCCTGCACGCGGCGCTTTCGGCGCTGCAGCCGGTGGCTCGGGACAGCGAGCAGGTGGCCGCCTTCACCGCCAAGCGCGACGAGCTGCTCGCCGCCCTCAAGGCCGTGGAGACCGAAGGCTCGATGCAGAGCAAGGCAGGCATGGCCATGCGCCTGCTGAGCAACGTGCAGATCTTCAACAAGCTGCTGGCCACGCAGTCCGGGCTGAGCCAGGACGACAGCGCCGAAGTGCGGCAGATGGCCGACCTGATCAGCAGCGTCACCCCGGCGGTCACCGAGACCATCAGCCGCGGCCGCGTGCTGGGCACCGCGGCGCTGGGCCAGGGGTTCCTCAATTCCTCCACCAGCAGCAAGCTCGACGACCTGCTGCAGGACCTGGAGAAGCTCCACGCCGAATACGCCCTGAAGCTGCAGGAGGCGCTGGGCGCCAGCAGCGCGGCGCAGCAGGCGCTGGCCGGCGAGGCCGAGGCCAGCCGCGAGACGCTCAAGAGCCTGGGCAAGCTGATCGAGGACAAGGTGGTGATGGCCGACTCCCTCGACCTGCCCTGGGCGCAGTTCTACGACCAGATCAGCCAGGGCATGGACAAGACCTACCAGCTCAACGACAAGGTGCTCGGCTACCTCGGCGGCCAGCTGGAGCAGCGCCTGACCGGCAAGCAGGCGCAGATGGTCCTGCTGGTGGTGGCGCTGCTGGTGGTGTTCCTCGCCATCGTCTACCTCTACGGCGGTTTCTACGTCTCCACCCGCTCCACGCTCAAGAGCCTGGGCGCGATGATGGAGCGCGTCGCCGCCGGCGACATGACGGTCAACTACCAGGCGCAGAGCCGCGATGAGCTGGGCGAGCTGGGCCAGGCCTTCAACGAGACGGTGCGCCGCGTGCACGACCTGATCGAGCAGGTGGGCCGCACCGTGGCCGAGGTTGAGCGGCAGACCGGCCGCGTGGAAGTGGTGTCGGCGCAGAGCAACCAGGCGGTGGCCGGCCAGCGCGACCAGATCGAGCAGGTGGCCACGGCGATGAACCAGATGGCCGCCACGGCCCAGGAAGTGGCGCGCAGCGCCGCCGCCGCGGTGGGCAGCGCGCAGAGCGTGAACCAGGAGACGGTCAGCGGCCGCGACCTGGTGGAATCCCAGGTGGGCAGCATCCAGCGCCTGGCCGCGGAGATCGACCAGTCGGTGGAAGTGATCAACCAGCTGGCCGCCGACAGCGCCTCCATCAGCCGCGTGCTGGACGTGATCAAGGGCATCGCCGAGCAGACCAACCTGCTGGCGCTCAACGCCGCCATCGAGGCGGCCCGGGCCGGCGAGCAGGGCAGGGGCTTCGCGGTGGTGGCCGACGAGGTGCGCACTCTGGCCAAGCGCACCCAGCAGTCCACCGAGGAGATCGAACAGATGATCTCGCGCCTGCAGAGTGGCGTGGGCGCGGCGGTGAAGGCCATGGGCAGCAGCCACCAGACCGCCGACGGCACCGTCAGCCAGTCGGCGCAGGTGCAGCAGGCGCTGGACAACATCCTCGGCGCGGTGGGCATGATCGTCGACCAGAACCAGCAGATCGCCGCCGCCGCCGAGCAGCAGACCACGGTGGCCCACGACATCGACCAGAACATCGTGCAGATCAACCAGGCCGGCGAGCGCACCGCCCTGGGCGCCAACGAGACCGAGCGCGCCAGCCGCGAGCTGTCCGAACAGGTGGTGGAACTGAAGCGGCTGATCGGCGCCTTCAGGGTCTAAAGGGTTTCACCAGCAGCCCGGCATCCGCGCGAGCGCAAGGATGCTTCCCCATCTCGCGGGTGCCGGGTTGTCGGTGAAAAGGCTGTCGCCGGGAGCGTAGGGCGTATAACGCTCCGCGTTATACGCCGTTTGGCCTCGCCTCCCGGCGGCTCCGGGGTTGATATTGGCGTTGGCTGTGGCTCCGGTGTATCGGCGGATAACCGCGAACGGTTATCCGCCCTACGTTATGGATGGATCTGGTGTAGGGCGGATAACGCCTACGGCGTTATCCGCCGTCTGGCCTTGATTCGCGGCGGCTCCGAGGTTGACCTTGGCGTTGGCTGTGGCCCTGGTGTATCGGCGTACAACCGCGAACGGTTGTACGCCCTACGTCCAGCCGAAAACCTCCCCCGCATTCCGCGTACTAACCTCCGCCAACTCCTCCGCACTCACCCCCCGCAACGCCGCCAGCGCCTCGCAGATCGCCGGCAGGTGCTCCGGGCTGTTGCGCTGGCCGGGGAACATCGCCGGGGCCATGTCCGGGGCGTCGGTTTCCAGCACGATCGACTCCAGCGGCAGTTCCGCCACCGTCTTGCGCAGGCGGTTGGCCTGGGGCCAGGTGGGCGCGCCGCCCAGGCCCAGGCGGAAGCCCAGCTTGATGTACTCGCGGGCTTCCTCGCGGCTGCCGGCGAAGGCGTGGACGATGCCGCGGCGCGGCGGGCGGAAGCGCTTGAGGGTGGCGATCATCGCGGCGTGGGCGCGGCGCACGTGGAGCAGCACCGGCAGTTCGCAGTCGATGGCGATGCGCAGCTGTTCCTCGAACAGCGCCTGCTGCGCCTCGCGGTCCAGGTCCTCGAGGTAGTAGTCCAGGCCGATCTCGCCCACAGCGCACAGCTTCGGGTGGCCGGCCAGGCGTTGCAGGTGCTCGCGCAGGTCGCGCAGGTGTTCGGGGCGGTGCTGCGCCAGGTAGATCGGGTGCAGGCCCAGGGCGGCGTAGAGCGAATCGTTTTCCTCTGCCAGTCGCAGCACCCTTTCCCAGGTTTCGCGGAACACCCCCAGCAGCACCTGGCGCTCCACGCCGAGCCTGGCGCAGCGTTGCAGCAGGGCGGCGCGGTCGGCGTCGAAGTCCGGGAAGTCGATGTGGTTGTGGGTGTCGACCAGGCGCATGGCGGTCACCCGGCGCGCAGCTTGAGGGTGCGCGGGATGGGGTGCACGCCGGGCTGATAGTGCTCGTGTTCCACGGCCTCCAGGGCCAGGTCCAGCGCGCGGGCGGCGATCAGCGCGTGCTGCTGGGAGATGGCGTTGACCTTCAGCGGCACGAAGTCGAGCAACTGGGTATCGCCGAAGGTGCCCAGGCGCAGGTCGCTCGGCCAGCCGCCGGGCAGCGCCTGGAACACGTCGAACACGCCTTCGAGCAGCACGTAGGAGGTGGTGATCAGCGCGTCCGGCAGGTAGCCCAGGCGCTGCAGCAGGCCTTCCATCAACTGGCGGCCGCACTCGCGGCTGAAGCTGGCGCCCTGTTCGATGAAGCGCTCGCCGCCAAAGCCCTGCAGGGCCTGTTCGAAGCCGGCGCTGCGCTCCTGGCTGATGATCAGCTCCGGGCGCGCGCCGAGCAGGGCGATGTGCCGCGGCGCGGGCTGCAGCAGGGTGGCGGTGAGGCGCTGGGCGGCATCGCGGTCGTCGCTGACCACCGAGCAGAAGCGCCGTGGGTCCAGCTGGCGGTCGATGGCGATCACCGGCACGCCCTTGTCCAGCAATAGCTGGTGGCTGTCGTCGTCGGCCGGCAGGCAACTGGCCACCACCAGGGCGTCGCAGCGCCGCGCGCGGAACAGGTTCAGGGCCTGGCGCTCGCTTTCCGGTTCGTCGTCGGAGCAGGCGATCAGCAACTGGTAGCCGCGGGCGCGGGCGCCCTGTTCCAGCAGCTTGGCGATGCGCGCGTAGCTGGGGTTCTCTAGGTCCGGGAGGATGAAGCCGAGGGTGCGCGTCTGCCCGCGGCGCAGGCTGGCGGCCTGCTGGTCGGGGTGGTAGCCGTGGGCCTCGATCACCGCGCGCACGCGCTCCACGGTGGCCGCGCTGATGCGCCGCTGCACGGCCTTGCCGTTGATGACGTAGCTGGCCGTGGTCACCGAGACCCCGGCCAGACGGGCGATATCACTGAGTTTCAACACATACCCCGGCACTGCTGACTGACAACTGGAGGCTTCCAAGGATCACGCATTATCGGGTAACGTGCCAGTCTCAATAGGTGAAACGATTCAGCAAAAGCTGTCCCCCTGCCTGCGGCCACTATGCTGGTCACCAGGGACAGCCTCGCTGTTCACCCCAACAAGCGGATAACCGCCCCGTTTCGGCAGCCCGGCTTTCCTCCCGGGCGAGCCGCTGAGGAGAACGATGTGCTCGAACTGACCGCGCAGCAGGTCCGCATGCAACAGCGGGCCGCGGACAAGCCGGCCGCCCTCGAACTGCTCTGCCAGGCCCTGGAGGCCGACGGCCTGGTCGAGCCGGGCTACCTCGCCGGGCTCAAGGATCGCGAGGCCCAGGGCTCCACCTACCTCGGCCAGGGCATCGCAATCCCCCATGGCACCCCGCAGACCCGCGACCTCGTGCGCCGCACCGGCGTGCGCCTGCTGCACTTTCCCGACGGCGTGGACTGGGGCGACGGGCAGATCGTCTACCTGGCCATCGGCATCGCCGCGCGCTCGGACGAGCACCTGAACCTGCTGCAACTGCTGACCCGCGCCCTGGGCGAGGGCGACACCGGCGCGGTGCTGCGCGAGGCGCAGGATGCCGAGCAACTGCTGAAGGCCCTGAGCGGCGCCCCGCAAGCCCTGGCCCTGGACGCGCAACTGGTGGCGCTGGGGCAGGGCGCCGAAGACTTCGACGAACTGCTGCTGCTCGCCGCGCGCCGGCTCAAGGTCGCCGGCTGCGTGGAGAGCGGCTTCCTCGCCGCGTTGCAGCAAGGCGAGGCGCTGCCGCTGGGCGAGGGCCTGTGGTGGCTGGGCGGCGGCGAGAAGGTCAGCCGGCCCGGCCTGGCCTTCGTCACCCCGCAACGCGAGCTGCAGCACGCCGGCCAGCCCCTGCGCGGGCTGTTCTGCCTGGCCGAGCGCGGCGATGCGGCGTGCGTTGTGCTGGAGCGCCTGTGCGACCTGCTGGTGGACGGCCGCGGCGCCGAACTGGCCCGTGCGACTTCGGTACGCGCCGTGCTGGAGGCCCTGGGCGGCGAGCTGCCGGTGGATTGGCCGAGCCTGCGCGTGCCCCTGGCCAACCCCCATGGCCTGCATGCGCGGCCGTCGCAGGTGCTGATGCAGATGGCCCGCGACTTCGACGGCGAAATCCGCGTGCGCATCGCCGACAGCGAGGCGGCGCCGGTATCCATCCGCAGCCTGAGCAAGCTGCTCAGCCTGGGCGCGCGGCGTGGCCAGGTGCTGGAATTCTTCGCTGAACCTGCGATCGCCGAGGCGGCCCTGCCGGCCCTACGCGAGGCGGTGGAGCAGGGCCTGGGCGAGGACGTCCTGCCGCTGACGGAAGCGCCCGTGGAGCCCGAGACGCCGGCCGAGCCGGAAGCGCACCTGCCCGAACTGGTCCGGGGCGAGTGGCTGGATGCCATCGCCGCCGCCCCGGGCATCGCCAGCGGCCCGGCGCACCTGCAGGTGGAGCCGAAATTCCAGTACCCCGCCCGCGGCGAATCCCCCGAGATCGAGGCGCAGCGCCTGGCCGAGGCCAAGGCCGCCATCGCCACGGAGATCGAGGCCCTGGTGGAGCACAGCCGCAGCAAGGCGGTGCGCGACATCTTCGTCACCCACCAGGCCCTGCTCGATGACCCCGAACTGGGCGCCGAAGTGGCCGTGCAACTGGCCGATGGCGCCAGCGCCGAAGCGGCCTGGCACGCGGTGATCGAACGGGCCGCCAGCCAGCAGGAGGCCCTCGGCGACGCCCTGCTCGCCGAGCGCGCGGCGGACCTGCGCGACCTTGGCCGCCGGGTGCTGGCGCGCCTGTGCGGGGTGAGCCTGGCCGCCGAGCCGGCGCAGCCGTACATCCTGGTGATGGACGAGGTCGGCCCCTCCGACGTGGCGCGCCTGGACCCCGAGCGCGTGGCCGGCATCCTCACCGTGCGCGGCGGTGCTACCTCGCACAGCGCCATCATCGCCCGCGCCCTGGGCATTCCCGCCCTGGTCGGCGCCGGTGAAGGGCTGCTGGCGCTGCCGCCGGGCACGCCGCTGCTGCTCGACGGCGAGCGCGGCCGCTTCGTGGTGGCGCCCGCGGACGAGGTGCTGGAACAGGCCCTGCGCCGGCGTGAGGAACACCAGCGCCGCCAGGCCCTCGCCGAGGCGCGCCGGCATGAACCGGCGCGCACCCGCGACGGCCATGCGGTGGAAGTCTGCGCCAACCTCGGCGACAGCGCCGGCGCCGCCCAGGCCGTGGAACTGGGCGCCGAAGGCGTGGGCCTGCTGCGCAGCGAGTTCGTCTTCCTCGACAGCCCGCGCGCGCCGGACCTGGCGGCCCAGGAAGCCGAGTACCGCCGCGTGCTCGACGCCCTCGGCGGCCGTCCGCTGGTGGTGCGCACCCTCGACGTAGGCGGCGACAAGCCGCTGCCGTACTGGCCGATCCCGGCCGAGGCCAACCCCTACCTGGGCGTGCGCGGCATCCGCCTGACGCTGCAGCGCCCGCAGATTTTCGAGACGCAACTGCGCGCCCTGCTGCAGGCTGCCGCCGGGCGGGCGCTGCGGATCATGTTCCCGATGGTCGGCCAGGTCGAGGAATGGCGCCGGGCGCGCGACCTGGCGCTGGCCCTGCGCGAGGAATACGACTGCGCCGACCTGCAGCTGGGCATCATGGTCGAGGTGCCCTCGGCGGCGCTGCTGGCGCCGGTGCTGGCGCGCGAGGTGGACTTCTTCAGCGTCGGCACCAACGACCTGACGCAGTACGCCCTGGCCATCGACCGCGGCCACCCGACGCTGTCCGCCCAGGCCGACGGCCTGCACCCGGCGGTGCTGCAACTGATCGACATGACCGTGCGCGCCGCCCATGCCCACGGCAAGTGGGTGGGCGTGTGCGGCGAGCTGGCCGCCGACGCCCAGGCGCTGCCGGTCCTGCTGGGGCTGGCGGTGGACGAGCTGAGCGTGTCCGCGCGCAGCATCCCGCTGGTGAAGCAGGGCGTGCGCGAGCTGGACCTGGGCCGGGCCCGCGAACTGGCCGGCGCCGCCCTCGGCCTGGCCTCGGCGGCGGAGGTCCGCGCCCTGGTGGCGCGGGCCCTGGGGGAGGCGCGCTGATGGCCCGCATCCTCACTCTCACCCTGAACCCGGCGCTGGACCTCACCGTGCGCCTGCCGAGCCTGGAACTGGGCGCGGTGAACCGCAGCGAGGCGGTGTTGGCCCAGGCCGCCGGCAAGGGCCTGAACGTCGCCCAGGTGCTCGCCGACCTTGGCCATGAGCTGAGCGTGGGCGGCTTCCTCGGCGCCGACAACGCCGAGGCCTTCGAGGCGCTGTTCCGCCGCCGCGGCTTCCGCGACGCCTTCGTCCGGGTGCCGGGCGAGACGCGCAGCAACATCAAGCTGGCCGAGCGCAGCGGGCGCATCACCGACCTCAACGGTCCCGGCCTGGAAGTGGATGCCGAGGCCCAGCGGCGTCTGCTGGACGGCCTGGATGAACTGGCCGCCGATCAGGACCTGGTGGTGGTGGCCGGCAGCCTGCCGCGCGGCGTGGACCCGCAGTGGCTGCATGAACTGTTGCTGCGCTTGAAGCGCCTGGGCCTGCGGGTGGCCCTGGACAGCAGCGGCGAGGCCCTGCGCCAGGGGCTGGCGGCCAGGCCCTGGCTGGTCAAGCCGAACGCCGAGGAGCTGGCCGAGGCCTGCGGCCCGGCGGGCGCGGGCGGCGCCGATGCCCAGGCCCGCGCCCTGCGTGCCGGCGGCATCGAGCACCTGGTGCTCTCCGAGGGCGCCGAGGGCGTGCGCTGGTACGGCCCGGACGGGCTGTGGCAGGCGACGCCGCCGAAGGTCGAGGTGGCCAGCACCGTGGGCGCCGGCGACTCGCTGCTGGCGGCGATGGTTGATGGCCTGCTCGCCGGGCGGCCCGCCGCGCAGGTGCTGCGCCAGGCCACCGCGGTGGCCGCCCTGGCCGTGACCCAGTTCGACTTCGGCATCGCCGACCGCGAGCGCCTGGCCTGCCTGCAGGCGCAGGTGGCGGTGCGCGCGCTGGATTGATCCGCCCGCCCGCAGCGCCGGGCGGAGCCATAACAAGAGGTACGACGATGAACCTTGCCCTGATCACTGCCTGTCCCAACGGCCAGGTCACCAGCCTGCTCAGCGCGCGCCTGCTGCGCGCCGCCGCCGAACGCCTGGGCTGGTCGGTGTGCGTCGAGAGCAACGAGCCGCAGCGCCCCGAGCAGCGCCTGAGCGCCGAACAGATCGGCTCGGCCGACCTGGTGCTGGTGGTCAGCAGCCAGCCGCTGGACTTGTCCCGCTTCGCCGGCAAGCCGCTGTTCCAGGCGCGCCCGGCCGAGGCCCTGGCCGAGCCGGCGGCCTTTCTGCAACGCGCCGCCGCCGAGGCGCAGCCCTGGCAAGGCACGCAGGCCGAGGCCAAGGCGGTGCGGGTAGTGGCGGTGACCGCCTGCCCCACAGGCGTGGCGCACACCTTCATGGCCGCCGAAGCGCTGCAGCAGGCCGCCGAGCGCCTGGGCTGGCAACTGCGGGTGGAAACCCAGGGCTCGGTGGGCGCGCGCAACCCGCTGTCGGCCGAGGACATCGCCGCCGCCGACGTGGTGCTGCTGGCGGCCGACATCGAGGTGAACGCCGAGCGCTTCGCCGGCAAGCGCATCTTCCGCTGCGGCACCGGCGTGGCGCTGAAGCAGCCCGAGGCGACCTTGCGCAAGGCCCTGGAGGAAGGCGCCACGGAAAGCGCCGTCGCCGCCGCTGCGCAGAAGCCGGGCAAGGGCGAGGCGCGCGGGCTGTACAAGCACCTGCTGACCGGCGTGTCGTTCATGCTGCCGATGGTGGTGGCCGGCGGCTTGCTGATCGCGCTGTCCTTCGTGTTCGGCATCCAGGCCTTCAAGGAGCCGGGCACCCTGGCTGCGGCGCTGATGCAGATCGGCGGCGAAAGCGCCTTCAAGCTGATGGTGCCGATGCTCGCCGGCTACATCGCCTGGTCCATCGCCGACCGCCCGGGCCTGGCGCCGGGGATGATCGGCGGGCTGCTGGCCAGCAGCCTGGGCGCGGGCTTCCTCGGCGGCATAGTGGCGGGCTTGCTGGCAGGCTACTCGGCGCGCGCGGTGAGCCAGTGGCTGAAGCTGCCGCAGAGCCTGGAGGCGCTCAAGCCGATCCTGCTGATCCCGCTGCTGTGCAGCCTGTTCACCGGGCTGGTGATGATCTACGTGGTGGGCCAGCCGGTGGCCGGGCTGATGAGCGCGCTGACCGATTTCCTGGCCGGCATGGGCACGGCCAACGCCATCCTCCTCGGCCTGCTGCTTGGCGGCATGATGTGCGTCGACCTCGGCGGGCCGATCAACAAGGCCGCCTACGCCTTTTCCGTGGGTCTGCTGGCCTCGCAGAGCTACGCGCCCATGGCGGCGACCATGGCCGCCGGCATGGTGCCGCCGATCGGCATGGGCCTCGCCACCCTGCTGGCCCGGCGCAAGTTCGCCCAGAGCGAGCGCGAGGCCGGCAAGGCGGCGCTGGTGCTGGGCCTGTGCTTCATCTCCGAGGGCGCCATCCCCTTCGCCGCCAAGGACCCGTTGCGGGTGCTGCCGGCGAGCGTGGTGGGCGGCGCGTTGACCGGGGCGTTGTCGATGTACTTCGGCTGCAAGCTGCTGGCGCCCCATGGCGGGTTGTTCGTGTTGCTGATTCCCAATGCGATGAATCATGCGTTGGCGTATCTGCTGGCGATCGTCGTGGGGAGTGTGGTGACGGGGGTGATTTATGCGGTGCTCAAGCGGGATGAGGCGCAGGGGATGGTGGGGGTGCTGGCGCGGGCCGCCGAATGATCCCGTTGGCCGTTTCACCTTCGCCACAACCCACGCCAAGGTCGAATCCGAAGCCGCCTCGGGCCAAGGTCAGACGGCGGATAACGCCGTAGGCGTTATGCGCCCTACGCCAGGCTTGACCGTGACGTAGGGCGCATAACCGTTCGCGGTTATCCGCCGTTTCACCTTCGCCACAACCCACGCCAAGGTCGAACCCGAAGCCGCCTCGGGCCAAGGTCAGACGGCGGATAACGCCGTAGGCGTTATGCGCCCTACGCCAGGCTTGACCGTGACGCAGGGCGCATAACCGTTCGCGGTTATCCGCCGTTTCACCTTCGCCACAACCCACGCCAAGGTCGAACCCGAAGCCGCCTCGGGCCAAGGCCAGGCGGCGGACACCCGGCGTCCCCCTCGCTCCTACGAAGAGCGCCCCTCAGGCGCTGCGCCGCAACGGCTGCTCCTGCGCCGGCACCGGCAGCCGGTGCGAATCCCCCCGGCCCATGGCGAAGTATTCGAAGCCATAGCGCGCCATCCGCTCCGGATCGTAGAGGTTGCGCCCGTCGAAGATCACCGGCGCCTTCAGGCGGCTGGCCAGCAGCTCGAAGTCCGGGGCCTTGAATTGCTGCCACTCGGTGCAGATCACCAGGGCATCGGCGCCGCCCAGCGCCGCCTCGGGGGTGCCCATCAGTGTCAGGCGTTCGTCATGGCCGTACAGGCGCTGGGCCTCGGGCATGGCTTCGGGGTCGAAGGCGCGGACCTTGGCCCCGGCCGCCCACAGCGCCTCCATCAGGGCGCGGCTGGGGGCGTCGCGCATGTCGTCGGTGTTGGGCTTGAACGACAGGCCCCAGAGGGCGAAGGTGCGGCCCTTGAGGTTGCCGCTGAAGTAGGCGGCGATGCGCTCGAACAGCTTGTGCTTCTGGCGCTGGTTGATGGCTTCCACCGCGCGCAGCAGGTCGCTGGAGCAACTGGCGTCGTCCGCGCTGTGGATCAGGGCCTGGACGTCCTTGGGGAAGCAGGAGCCGCCGTAGCCGCAGCCGGGGTAGATGAAGTGGTAGCCGATGCGCGGGTCGGCGCCCATGCCCTGGCGCACCGCCTCGATGTCGGCGCCCAGGTGCTCGGCCAGCTCGGCGATCTGGTTGATGAAGCTGATCTTGGTGGCGAGCATGCAGTTAGCGGCGTACTTGGTCAGCTCGGCGCTGCGCAGGTTCATGCACAGGATGCGGTCGTGGTTGCGGTTGAACGGCTCGTAGATCTCGCGCATCACGTCCAGCACCTCGGGCCGCTCGCAGCCGATGACGATGCGGTCGGGGCGGCGGCAGTCGGCCAGGGCCGAGCCTTCCTTGAGGAATTCCGGGTTGGACACGATATCGAAGTCCAGGCTGCGGCCATGCTGGCTCAGCACTTTGTGGATGTGCGCCTTGACCAGGTCGCCGGTGCCCACCGGCACCGTGGATTTCTCGACGATCACCACCGGCGCCTTGCGGTGCAGGGCGATGCCCTCGGCCACCGCGAACACCGCGCCCAGGTCGGCCGAGCCGTCGGCGAGCGGCGGCGTGCCGACGGCGATGAACTGCACCAGGCCGTGGGCCGCGGCCACTTCCACCTCGCTGGTGAAGCGCAGGCGGCCGGCTTCCAGGTTCTCCTTCACCAGCTCGGCCAGGCCGGGTTCGTAGATGCTCACCTGGCCGCGCTGCAGCTTGGCGACCTTGGCCTGGTCGATGTCCATGCAGACCACGTCGTGGCCCACTTCGGCCATGACCGCGGCCTGCACCAGGCCGACGTAGCCGATCCCGAATACGCTGATTTTCATGGTTGTGTCCCTGGTGGTTACGGGTGATTCGAGCGCACCGCCGTGCTGCCGCCCTGGCTTGGGCCAGCATGCCGGTGCTTCGTTACGGTTCTTTTGCCGCGCGGCGCGTTGATGGTCAGCACGCCGGCGATCACCAGGGCCACGCCGAGGGCGCCGCGGGCGTTCAGCGGTTCGCCGAAGCCGGGCAGCGCGGCGGCGCCCAGGTAGACCAGGGCGTAGCTGATGCTCAGAAGCGAATAGGCGCGGCCCAGCGGCAGGTGGCGCAGGGCGCCCAGCCAGCACAGCAGCGACAGCGCGTAGGCCAGCACGGCGGCGGCGAGCATCCCCAGCAGTGGCAGGTGGTAGGTGCTCAGCGCTTGCAGCCACTGCGCCGGCTCGGGCAGGCGCACCATGGCCCAGCGCATGCCCAGCTGGGCGCCACTGACCAGGCCTACGCTGCCCAGCGCCAGGGCGAAGCCGGTGACGCGGCTCATGCCTGCGCCCCCAGCAGCGCCACGCCGGCGCCGATCAGCACGATGCCCAGCCAGTGGCGCGCATCGACCTGCTCGCCGAAGAGCAGGCGCGCGGCCAGGGTGACCAGCACGAAGTTCAGGCTCAGCATCGGGTAGGCCAGGCCCACCGGCAGGCGCTGCAACAGCAGCAGCCAGAGCAGCAGGGCGGCGCCCAGGCAGGCCATGGCCAGCAGCAGCCAGGGCGACAGCAGCTTGCCCGCAAGGCCGAGGCTGCGTTCGCCCCAGCCGTCCACGGCGAGCTTCTGGGCCACCTGGCCGAGGCAGGTGAGCAGGCACACGGCGGCGAGCAGCAGGGCGGTCATGGCGCGGCCTGCGGGATCAGCAGGAAGACCAGGTGGTTTTCCCGGTAGCTGGTGACGTCCCGCGGCATCAGCGCCAGCTCGGCTTCGTCGCCGGGGCTGTTGACGCGCAGGATCACGCCCACCGGACCCTTGCGGCGCGCATCGGCGAGCCAGGCGGGGAAGCCTTCCAGGCCCAGCGAGCGGCCCTGGGCGTCGGGGTAGCCGAGGCCGTACTTGAGCTCGCCCTCGGTGTTGAGCAGGAACACCTCGCTGCGCCCGGTGCGCCAGGCCAGCGCCGAGGCGCCGCCCAGGTCGTTGCTCAACAGGGTACGGGCGCTGGCCAGCTCCTCCAGATGCTGGGCGATGAACTGGTCGGGCATCTTGCTGTTGACCATGCGTTCGGGCAGCGCCGCCGGCGCCGCGGCCACCAGCAGCCAGGCGGCCAGCGCCGGCGCGGCCCACAGTTGCTGCGGGCGCAGCCATTGCAACGCGCCGCACAGGGCCCAGAGGGCGCAGGCCAGGCCGATCAGTAGCAGGCTCGGCAGTTGCTGGTGGTACAGCGCCTTCTTCGCCTGCAGGAATGCCAGCGCGGCCAGGCCGAGCAGGCCCAGCAGCAGGTTCAGCGCGCCGTTCAGGCGCAGCGCCCGCAGGCGCCCGCTCTCCAGGGCGCCGGCCAGGGCATCGGCCATCAGCAGGGCCAGGGGCGCGAAGCAGGGCATGATGTAGGTCGGCAGCTTGCCCTTGGCCAGGCTGAAGAACAGGAAGGGCATGGCGAACCACAGCAGCAGGAACACCGCGTGAGGCGAGCGGCGCGCCTGCCAGCCGCGCTGGAAGGCGGCGGGGACCAGCAGCGTCCAGGGCGCCGCGCAAGCGAACAGCAGCGGCACGAAGAACCAGAACGGCCGCGCGTGCTGGGCGTCGCTGCCGGCGAAGCGCTGGATGTGCTCGTGCCAGAAGAAGAAATGCCAGAAGTCCGGCTCGCGCAGGTGCACCGCCAGCACCCAGGGCAGGCTGGCCAGCAGCGCCACCAGCACCGCCAGCGGGCCGAGCAGGAAGAGTTCGCGCAGGCGCCGGCGCCATAGCGCGTAGGGCAACGCCACCAGCACCGGCAGCAGGCCGGCGAGGAAGCCCTTGGTCATGAAGCCCATGGCGCAGGCTGCGCCCAGCGCCACCCAGGCGCCGAGGCGGGCACGGGGCGAGGTGGCCTCGAAGGCGAACCACAGGGCGAACAGGCTCAGGTTCACCCACAGGGTGAATTGCGGGTCGAGGTTGGCGTAGCCGGCCTGCCCGGCGATCAACGCGAAGCTGCCGTACAGCAGCGCGGCCATCCACGCCCGGGCCGGCTGCGGCCACAGCCGCCGGCCCAGCAGCCACACCAGCAGGGTGCTGCAGGCGCTGACCAGCACCGAGGCGAAGCGCACGCCGAACAGGTTCTCGCCGAACGCCGCCTGGCCGAGGGCGACCAGCCAGTAGCCGGCGATGGGCTTCTCGAAGTAGCGCAGGCCGAGGAAGTGCGGCGCTACCCAGTCGCCGCCATGCAGCATGTCCTGGGCGACCTGCGCGTAGCGCGCTTCGTCGGGTATCCACAGGCCGTGCAGGCCCAGCGGCACGAGGAAGAACAGGACCAGCACGGCCCCGGCCAGCAGGGAATAGCGCCGGTTCATCGCTGCACGCCCAGCCAGCCTTCGCGGCCCGCCAGGCTGCCGCGGCGCAGCTCGCCCAGCGGCAGCGTCGCCGGGTCGGCCGGCAGCAACTGGCCGAGGGGGCGGAAGCGGATGCCGCCCTCGCGGGCATGGCTCAGCAGCGTGCGGAAGGCGTCGGCCATGACGATGCCTTCCACTTCGGCGTGCACGGTGTAGACGTTCAGCGCCCGCGGGCGGAAACGGGCCATGATGAAGTCGTTGAAGGCGTCGGCGGAAAGGTCCGGGCCCACCACCTCGTCGAAGGTCGGCAGGTCCACCGGCACCTGCGGGGTGCCCGGGCGGCCGTCGGCCAGGCGCGGGCGGAACGGCGAGGCGCCGCGGCAGTCGCTGTTGTAGCGGAAGCCGAAGGCCTCCTTGGCCTGCACGGTGCGCTCGTCGGCGCGCCAGCCGGCCACCGCCGAGCAGTCCACGCGCTGGCCGAGGATGTCGCTGAGGCTGTCCACGCCCAGGGCGATCTGCCGGTGCAACTGCTCGGCGCTCCAGCGCCCGGCGTTGGCCTGCCAGCCGTGGTGGTCCCAGGCGTGCAGGCCGACCTCGTGGCCGGCGGCCAGGGTGCGCCGCATCAGCGGGCCGAGGTCGCGGCCGATGGGCCGGCCGGGCCAGGCGGTGCCGGCCAGGAGGATGTCCCAGCCGTACAGGCTGGCGGCCTTGGAGCGCAGCATCTTCCACAGGAAGCGCGGCCGCGCCAGGCGCCACAGGTGGCGGCCCATGTTGTCCGGGCCGACGCTGAAGAAGAAGGTTGCCTGCACCCCGGCCTCGTCGAGCAGCTCCAGCAGCCGCGGCACGCCGTCGCGGGTGCCGCGGTAGGTGTCGACGTCGATGCGCAGCCCGGCCTGCATCAGCTGGCGATCCTCAGCTTGCCGGCCTGCTGCTGCTCGGCGATGGCCTCGCGCAGGAAGAAGTCGAGGGTCTTGGCGATGGTTTCGCGCATGTGCACCTTCGGTTCCCAGTCCAGCAGGCGGCGGGCGTTGTCGATGCTCGGCTTGCGGTGCGCCACGTCCTGGTAGCCGTCGCCGTAGAAGCTGCGGCTCTCCACCTCGCGGAAGCCGGCGAAGGGCGGGAAGTGCGCGCGCAGCGGGTGGGTCTCGAACTGGCGCAGCAGTTCCTCGCCCAGCTCGCGGATGCTCGCCTCGTTGTCCGGGTTGCCGATGTTGACGATCTGCCCGTCGCAGCGCCCGCCGTCGTTGTCGACGATGCGCGCCAGGGCTTCGATGCCGTCGTCCACATCGGTGAAGCAGCGCTTCTGCGCGCCGCCGTCGACCAGGCGGATCGGCGTGCCTTCCACCAGGTGCAGGATCAGCTGGGTGATGGCCCGCGATGAGCCGATGCGCGCCGAGTCCAGGCGGTCCAGGCGCGGGCCCATCCAGTTGAACGGGCGGAACAGGGTGAAGCGCAGGCCCTTCTGGCCGTAGGCCCAGATCACCCGGTCGAGCAGCTGCTTGGACACCGAGTAGATCCAGCGCTGCTTGTTGATCGGGCCCACCACCAGGTTCGAGCTGTCCTCGTCGAAGCTGGCGTCGCTGCACATGCCGTACACCTCGGAGGTGGACGGGAAGATCACCCGCTTGCCGTACTTCACGCAGTAGCGCACCAGCTTGAGGTTTTCCTCGAAGTCCAGTTCGAACACGCGCAGCGGGTTGCGGGTGTATTCGATGGGGGTGGCGATGGCTACCAGCGGCAGCACCACATCGCACTTCTTGATGTGGTACTCGATCCACTCGGTGTGGATGCTGATGTCGCCCTCGACGAAGTGGAAGTCCGGGTTGCTCTTCAGCCGTTCGATGGCGTCGGAGCCGATGTCCAGGCCGTACACCTCGTAATTGCCGTCGCGCAGCAGGCGCTCGGAGAGATGGTTGCCGATGAAGCCGTTGACGCCGAGGATCAGCACCCGCGTCTTGCGCCGGGGCTTGCCCACCGCGTGCAGCCGCGAGCCGGTCACCAGGCCCATCTCGCGGGCCAGTTGCGCGCCGGCGAGGAACAGCCCGGCGTCGCCCTGCTGGCCGGCGACTACCTCCAGGCTGTCTTCGCCGCAGGCGATGCGCAGCGGCTCCACACTGAGCACGGCGCCGGCCGGGCGGCCCTGGTTGCCGGGCACCACCTTCGATTGCCAGACGATCAGCTTGCGCTCGCCCACCGGGGCGAAGGCGCCGGGGTAGGGCTGCGTCACCGCGCGCACCAGGTTGTGCAGCTCGCCGGCCGGGCGGCGCCAGTCGAGCAGGCCGTCGGCGGGGGTGCGGCGGCCGAAGTAGCTGGCCTGGCTTTCGTCCTGCTCGCGCTCGACGAAGTCGCCTTCGAGCATCGCCGGCAACAGCCGGCCGAGCAGTTGGCCGGCGGCCTCGCGCAGCTTGCCGTGCAGGCTCAGGGCGGTGTCTTCGGCGTCGATGGCCACGCGCTGCTGGGCGATGATGGCGCCGGCGTCGGCGCGCTTGACCATGCGGTGCAGGGTCACGCCGGTTTCGCTTTCTCCGTTGACCAGCACCCAGTTGGCCGGGGCGCGGCCGCGGTAGCGCGGCAGCAGCGAGCCGTGCAGGTTGAAGGTGCCGCGGCGGGCGCAGGCCAGCAGCTCCTCGCCGAGCAGGTGGCGGTAGTAGAACGAGAAGATGAACTGCGGCTGCAGCTCGTGGATGCGCGCGATCCACAGCGGATGGTTGACGTCCTCCGGGGCGTGCACCGGGATGCCGCGCTGCGCGCACAGCTGCGCCACCGAGCCGAAGAAACGGTTCTCGCGCGCATCGTCGGCGTGGGTGAACACCGCGTCGATCTGGTAGCCGGCGGCCAGCAGGGCTTCGATGCCGGCGCAGCCGATGTCGTGGTAGGCGAATACGAGGGTCTTGGCGCTCATTGGGCTAGGGACTCGACGGCAGGGGTAGGGGAGATCGACGCGGTGCTGGCGGTGGGCAGGGCCGCGCCGCGCGCCACGCGCTCGATGAAGAAGCGCGGGCGGGCGCGCACGTCGTTGTACATGCGGCCCAGGTACTCGCCGAGCAGGCCCATGCCGACCAGCTGCACGCCGCTGAACAGGAAGAGGATGGCGAACAGCACGAACAGGCCGTTGCCGGCCCAGGCCGCGCCGAACAGCAGGCGCAGCACCAGCAGCAGGGCGCCGAAGGCGGTGCCGGCCAGGGCCATGCCGGCGCCGACCAGGCTGAGCAGGCGCAGCGGGCTGGTGGTCATGCAGGTGACCAGGTCGAACATCAGGTTGACCAGGCGCAGGAAGCCGTACTTCGACTCGCCGTGCTCGCGCTCGGCGTGGCCGACCACGATCTCGCTGGTGTGGCGGGCGAAGCTGTTGGCCAGGATGGGGATGAAGGTGCTGCGCTCGCGGCAGGCCAGCATCGCCTTGACGATGCCGCGGCGGTAGGCGCGCAGCATGCAGCCGTAGTCGCTCATGGCCACGCCGGTGGAGCGCTGCACGGCCAGGTTGATCAGCTTCGACGGCCAGCGGCGCAGGGCCGAGTCCTGGCGGTTGCCGCGCACCGTGCCGACCACGTCGTAGCCCCTGGCGGCCTGCTCGACCAGGCGCGGGATTTCCTCCGGCGGGTTCTGCAGGTCGGCGTCGAGGGTGATCACCAGGTCGCCGCGGCACTGCTCGAAGCCGGCCATGATCGCCGCGTGCTGGCCGTAGTTGCGGTTGAGGATGACCGCCAGCACGTGGCTGTCGGGCGCCTCGGCGGCTTCCTGGAGCAACTCGGCGGAGCCGTCGCGGCTGCCGTCGTCGATCAGCACGATTTCGTAGGCGCGGCCGAGCTGGTGGCAGGCGGCGTTGGTGCGGCGCAGCAGTTCGGGCAGGCTGTCCTGCTCGTTGTACACCGGGATGACCACGGAGACGCAGTCGATGGCATAGGGTTTCACGGGTTCACCGAAGAAGGGTTTCGCAGGCCCCGACCACGTGCTCCAGGTCGGCGTCGGTCATGTCGGGGAACAGCGGGATGGAACACAGGCGCGCCGAGTTCCATTCGGTGGCGGGCAGGCTGACGCCGGGGAAGCGCTGGCGGTACCAGGTGTGCAGGTGGGTGCCGATGAAGTGGATGCCGCTGCCGATGCCGCGCTGCTGCAGGGCCTGCATGAAGGCGTCGCGATGCATGCCGCAGGCCTGCTCGTCGATGCGCAGGATGAACAGGTGCCAGGCGTGCTGCTGCGGGTAGCCGGGCACGCTCAGCGGCTGCACCGGCAGGTGCGCCAGGCGCTTGAGGTACTGCGCGGCGAGTTCGGCGCGGCGGGCGTTGAGCGCGTCCAGGCGCTCCAGCTGTATCAGGGCGATGGCGGCGTTGATGTCGGTGAGGTTGTACTTGAAGCCCGGCTCGATCACCTGCGCCTGGGGCTTGCGGCCGTGGCTCAGGCGGTCGTAGGCGTCCACCCCCAGGCCGTGGAACTTCAGGGTGCGCACGCGGTTGGCCAGGGCCTCGTCGTCGCTGACGAACATCCCGCCCTCGGCGCAGGTCATGTTCTTGATCGCGTGGAAGGAGAAGATCGCCGTGCCGCGCGCGCCGACGTGGCGGCCGCGGTAGCGGGTGCCGGCGGCGTGGGCTGCGTCCTCGATCACCGCGATGCGGTGTTTTTCGGCCAGCGCGTAGAGCGGGTCGAGGTCGAAGGCGGCGCCGGCGTAGTGCACCGGGATGATCGCTTTCGTGCGCGGGGTGATGGCTGCCTCGATGCGCGCGGCGTCGGTCATCAGGGTGTCGCGGTCGACGTCGACGAACACCGGCGTGGCGCCCAGCAGGCAGATCATGTTGGCGGTGGACACCCAGGTCTGCGACGGGGTGATCACCTCGTCGCCCGGGCCGATGCCCAGCGCCAGCAGGGCGATGTGCATGGCGCCGGTGGCCGAGGCCACGGCCACCGCGTGCTTGCAGCCGACGTAGTCGGCGAAGCGCTGCTCCAGCAACTGGTTCTGCGGGCCGGTGGTGATCCAGCCGGAGCCGAGCACTTCGCTGACGGCCTGGATTTCTTCGGCGCCGATGCTGGGCCGGGAGAAGGGGAGGAACGCGTTGTCCATGCGGGTCACGGGACTGTGGCCATTGGGTGCGTCCATGCTCGCCGAGCATTCGTTAAGAACCCGTTATGAGCATGTTCGGAAAATGTCGGCTGGCCGCCTGCACCGTCCCGGGGCGGCGGAAAAACGCTGACCTGGGCCGCCGGCGCCCTTCGCCAGAGTCTTCGGCGCTTGCCGCGGCGGGCGCCGAAAATGGGCCTGCAGGCCGCGGCCGCTCTATTCCGGGGCAAATTGAACGATCGCTCGATTTGGCCGGAAAACACTGTTGAACACTCGTTCATTCGTGGTTATGGTGATGCCACGCCCCGCCGCCGAACGCCGTTCAAGCCGCGGGTTCTCCGTCATTCGGGTGAGGTCCGTGCATGCGTTATTCGTCGCTTGTGGACAGGATGGTCGGGCCAGGCGCAGCCGCCTGGGATATCCACTACGCCGCCGTGGCGGCGCAACGCGCCGGGGAGGACGCGATCGTCCTCAGCGTCGGCGATCCGGACTTCGCCACCCCGGCCTTCATCACCGACGCCGCGGTGGCCTCGCTGCAGGCCGGCGACACCCACTACAGCGACGTGGCCGGGCGCCCGGAACTGCGCCAGGCCATCGCCGACCTGTACCGGCGGCGCTTCGACCTGCAGGTGGGCGCGGACAACGTCATCGTCCTCGCCGGCGCGCAGAACGCCCTGTTCGCCGCCGCCCTGTGCCTGCTGGAGGCCGGCGACGAAGTCATCGTCTTCGACCCGGTCTACGTCACCTACGAGGCCACCCTGAAGGCCACCGGCGCCAAGCTGGTGGCGGTGCCCACTCCCGCCGACAACGGCTTCCGCCTCGACGCGGCGGCCCTGGAAGCGGCCATCACCCCGCGCACCAAGGCGATCTTCTTCGCCAACCCGAACAACCCCACCGGCGTGGTCATGCGCCCCGACGAGCTGCGTGCCATCGCCGCCGTCGCCGAGCGCCACGACCTCTGGGTGGTGGTGGACGAGGTGTACGAGGCGCTGACCTTCGAGCAGCCGCACCAGAGCTTCGCCGCGCTGCCGGGCATGGCCGCGCGCACCCTGAGCCTGGGCAGCCTGTCCAAGTCCCACGCCATGACCGGCTGGCGCGCCGGCTGGATCGTCGCCGAGCCGAAGCTGGTCGGGCACATCGAGAACCTGGCGCTGAACATGCTCTACGGCCTGCCCGGCTTCGTGCAGGAGGCCGCGCTGGCGGCGGTGCGCCGCCACGACGAGGTGGCCGCCGGGATGCGCGAGGTCTACCGCCGGCGCCGCGACCTGGTGCTGCGGCAGCTGGCGCGCAGCCCGCGGCTGAAGGTGCTGAGCCCCGAGGCCGGGATGTTCGTGATGGTCGACGTGCGCGGCACCGGCCTGAGCTCCCTGGACTTCGCCTGGCAGCTGTTCCGCGCCCGCGGCGTGTCGGTGCTCGACGCCGCCGCCTTCGGGCCCCAGGCCGACGGCTTCGTGCGGCTGTCCTTCACCCTGGCCGACGAGACCCTGGCCGAGGCCTGCGAGCGCATCCTCGGCTTCGTCGAGGGTTTGCCCGTGGCCTCCCCTGTAGGAGCGGGCCCTGCCCGCGAATCGCGCGCAGGGCGCGCTCCTACACAGAGCGTGCTCGCCAGCAAACCCGTGATCGAAGTCCGCGACCTGCACAAGCGCTTCGGCCAGTTCGAGGTGCTCAAGGGCGTCTCGCTGTCGGCCCGCGAGGGCGGCGTGGTGTCGCTGATCGGCGCCAGCGGCTCGGGCAAGAGCACCCTGCTGCGCTGCATCAACATGCTGGAGGTGCCCAACGCCGGCAGCGTCAGCGTCGACGGCGAGATCATCCGCCTCGACCAGGACCGCCACGGCGAGCCGCGGGTGGCCGACCAGAAGCAGCTGACGCGCATCCGCTCGCGGCTGGGCATGGTGTTCCAGAACTTCAACCTGTGGCCGCACCGCACCGTGCTGGAGAACCTGATGGAGGCGCCGACCTTCGTCCTCCACGAGAGCAAGGCCGAGGCCCGCGAGCGCGCCGAGGCGCTGCTGGCGCGGGTGGGCCTGGCGGAGAAGCGCAACGAGTACCCGGCCTTCCTCTCCGGCGGCCAGCAGCAGCGCGTGGCCATCGCCCGCGCCCTGGCGGTGCGGCCGAAGGTGATGCTGTTCGACGAGCCGACCTCGGCGCTGGACCCGGAGCTGGTCGGCGAGGTGCTGCGGGTGATCCGCTCGCTGGCCGAGGAGGGCCGCACCATGATCCTGGTGACCCACGAAATGGCCTTCGCCCGCGACGTCTCCAGCCACGTGGCCTTCCTCCACCAGGGCCTGATCGAGGAGGAGGGCACCCCCGAGGAGGTCTTCGCGCGGCCGCGCAGCGAGCGCTGCCGGCAGTTCGTCAACGCCCACCAGAATCGTTGAACCGGCCGCCCCGCGCGGCCACCCGGGCAAGCTTCTAGCACGACAAACCACAAGAAAGCGGAAGGGGCATCATGAACAGACAGGGTCTTTGCGGTTGGTTGGCGGGTGCGGCATTGCTGGCGGCGGGCATGGCCAGCGCGCAGGCGGAGACATTGCGCTTCGCCCTGGCGGCGGAGCCCTACCCGCCGTTCTCGGTGAAGCAGCCGGACGGCCAGTGGACCGGCTTCGAGCCGGACCTGATCCACAAGGTCTGCGCCGAGATGAAGGCGCAGTGCGAGATCGACGAGGTGGCCTGGGACGGCATCATCCCGGCGTTGATGGCGAAGAAGATCGACGTCATCTTCAACTCCATGTCCATCACCGACGAGCGCGAGAAGCAGATCGCCTTCAGCGTGCCCTACTACGACACCCCGGTGGCGGTGGCCGCGCCGGCCGCCAGCGACATCACCATCAGCCCCGAGGGCCTGAAGGGCAAGGTGATCGGCGTGCAGATCTCCACCGTCAGCTCCAACTACCTGAAGAAGTACTACGAGAAGATCGCCGACGTGCGCTACTACGACACCCAGGACTCGGTGAACGCCGACCTGGTGGCCGGGCGCATCGACCTGATGATGGCCGACGGCATCGCCGTGAAATCCTTCCTCGATTCCCCCGACGCCAAGGCCGCGGGCATCGTCAGCAAGGGCGAGGTGCCCCACGACCCGCTGTTCGGCCGCGGCGTGGGCGCCGGCCTGCGCAAGGACGACACCGCGCTGAAGGCCAGGCTCGACGAGGCCATCGGTAAGCTGCTGGCCAGCGACGACTACAAGGCGCTGTCGGACAAGTACTTCGGCCTCAGCGTCGCGCCCAAGCAGCAGTGATGAGCCGGCGCCGCCCCTGCCCGGGCGGCGCCGTGGTTCGAGGAATTCGCCATGCAATCCTATCTCGACCTCGTCGGCTTCGGCGCCCAGGGCTGGGGGCCGGCGCTGCTGCGCGGGCTGCTGGTCACCCTGCAGATTTCCTTCGGCGCCTTCCTGGTCGGCATGCTGATCGGCCTGGGCGCCGCCAGCGCCAAGCTCAACGGCCCGCGCCCGCTGGCCGCCGCCGCGCGCGGCTACACCACGCTGTGCCGGGCGGTGCCGGAGCTGCTGCTGATCCTGCTGCTGTACTACGTCGGCTCCATGGGCCTGAACCAGCTGTTCGCCTGGCTCGGCTACGGCGACGTGAAGCTCAACGGCACCATGGTCGCCATCGCCGTGCTCGGCCTGGTGCAGGGCGCCTACGCCTCGGAAATCTTCCGCGGCGCCATCCAGGCCATCCCCTACGGCCAGATCGAGGCGGCGCGGGCCTACGGCATGCACGGCTTCGGCCTGTTCCGCCGCGTCACCCTGCCGATCATGGCGCCCAACGCCCTGGCCGGGATGGCCAACCTGTGGGTCAACCTGATCAAGGACAGCGCGCTGATCAGCGTGGTGGGCACCAACGAACTGCTCTACACCGCCAAGCAGGCCGCCGGCTCGACGCGCCACTACCTGACCTTCTACCTCACCGCGGCGGCGCTGTACTACCTGCTCACGGTGCTCTCCAACCTGTTCTCCGGCTGGCTCGAGCGGCGTTTCCGCCGCTGGATACCGGCGGTATGAGGCGCGCGCGATGAGCGATCACTGGATATTCAGCTACGCCAGCCTGCTGCTGCGCGGCCTGGGCACCACCCTGTCGCTGCTGCTGCTCAGCGCCGTGCTCGGCTTCGCCCTGGCGCTGCTGGTGGCGCTGGCGCGGATGTCGCGCAACCTGTTCGTGGCCAAGGCCAGCCTGGCCTTCACCAGCGTCATCCGCGGCACGCCGCTGCTGGTGCAGATCTACACCTGCTACTACGGCCTGGGCAGCCTGTTCGCCACCTACCCGCCGATCCGCAGCAGCTTCCTCTGGCCGTACCTGCGCGACGGCTACTGGTACATAGTGCTGGCGCTGGTGCTGTCGATGGGGGCCTATGTCGGCGAAGTGGTGCGCGGCGGCCTCAAGGCCGTGCCGCGCGGCGAGCTGGAGGCCGCCGCGGCCTTCGGCATGCACCGCCGCCTGGTGCTCTACCGGGTGTGGCTGCCGCGGGCGATCCGCCTGCTGCTGCCGACCCTGGCCGGGGAAACGGTGCTGCTGCTCAAGTCCACCGCGCTGGCCTCGACCATCGCCGTGGTCGACCTGCTGGGCGCGGCCAACGTGGTGCGCGCGCAGACCTTCCAGGTGTACCAGCCGCTGCTGCTGGTGGCGGCCATCTACGTGTGCCTGACGTTCATCATCGAGGGCTGTTTCAACCTGCTGGAGCGCGCCACGCCGGTCCGCCGCGAGTCCGTCGCGCCGCGTTCGCGCGCCGGCTGGGTGTTCTGGCGGCGCAAGGCGAAGGTCTAGGCGTAGGCGCCGCGGCGCAGGCCCTCGACCCAGTGGCGGCTGAGCTGCAGGCCGTCCTCGGCGCTGAAGGTGGTGGGGTTCAGGCACCACTCCAGCCACAGGCCGTCGAGCATGGCCGACAGGCCGATGGAGGCCAGGCGCGGGTTGGCGATGGCGAAGCCTTCGCTGCGGGCGAGGTCGGTGATCAGGCCTTCGAGCAATTGCAGGTAGGCGCGGTAGCCGCGCTCGTGGGCGTCGTTGACCGGCGTGGAATGGCGGATGAGGCTCCAGAACACCACCCAGGGGCTGAGCAGGTCGGGGTCGAGCACGCCGGGGGCGAAGGAGCCGACCAGGAAGGCGTCCAGGCGCGCGGCGGGGTTCGGGCCGGCGGCGGCGACGCTCTCGCGCAGCGACTGGGTGACGCCGGCGGCGAGGCTTTCGTAGGCCTGGGCGACCAGCGCCTCGATGCTGCCGAAGTGGTGGTTGACCAGGCCCACGGCCACCCCCGCTTCCCTGGCGATGCGCCGCACCGAGATGCCGGCGTGGCCATCGGCGACCAGGCACTTGAGGCAGGCGCGCACCAGGTCCTCGCGGCGTTCCTCGGGCGTGGCGCGGCGGGCTTTCTGGCGGGGGCTGTCCACGCGGGGGAGTTCCTTGTGCGGGGCGCCGGGGCGCGGTGGGTGGAATCGATACTAGGGGGCGCCGGGCAAGTTTGCCATGCCCCGCGACGAGGGAGGAGGCAAGCATGATCGAAGACGTATCGCTGCGGCTGAGCGGGGATTCCGGCGCGCCATTGACGGTGCCGGCCTGGCGCATCGATGCCGGCCGGCCGGGGCCGCGGGTGCACCTGCAGGCCGGGGTCCACGCCGACGAAATCGCCGGCATGCTGGTGCTGCACCAGTTGCTGCCGAGGCTGCGCCAGGCGGCGGAGCAGGGGCGGCTCAACGGCAGCGTGACGCTGGTGCCGCAAGCCAACCCCTTCGGCATCGGCCAGTTCCGCCAGGGCCGGATTCTCGGCCGCCATCACGAAGCGACGGCGCGCAACTTCAACCGCGGCTTCCCGGCCTCGGCGAAAGCCACGGGCACGCTGGACAACCTCAGCGACTGGCAGCGCCAGCTGGCCGCGCTGGCGGCGCCGGCGGACATCGTCCTCGACCTGCACACCGACGACGAGGCGCTGCAATACCTCTACGTCCACGAACGCTTGTGGCCGGCGGCGCAGGACCTGGCCGCGGCGCTGCGCGCCGAGCTGGCGATCATCTGGGAAGGCGACAGCGACGGCGCCTTCGAGGAAGTGGTGATCGAACCCTGGCTGGCCGAGGATCGCTTCGACGGGCGCCTGGTGGCCACGCTGGAACTGCGCGGCCAGGGCGACGTCAGCGACGCGCTGGCGCAGCAGGATGCTGACGGGCTGTGGGCCTTTCTCTGCGGGCGCGGGGTGATCGAGGAAGCGGCGGAGCTGCCGGCCTGGCAAGGCGTGGCGGTGCCCATGGGTTTCATGGAAACGGTGTTTGCGCCGGTGGCCGGGGTGCTGGTGTTCGAGCGCGAGTTGGGTGAGGTGGTGCAGGCCGGCGAGCGCTTCGCCCGCATCGTCGCGAGGCCGGGGGATGCCGGGAGCGAGGTGGTGCTGCGGGCGCCGCAGACTGGGCTGTTCGTTACCCGCTATCGTGACCGGCTGATCCCGCGTGGGGCGATTGCGGCGAAATTTACCGGGGCGGCGCCGTCGTCCACCTGGAGCTCCGGTGCGTTGGATCCGTGATGAGATGTCAGGTGGGAAGAGTTGTGCGGGGGTTGGTTCCGTCCCCTCTCCCCAACCCTCTCCCTGAAGGGAGAGGGGGCTGTCCTGAGCGAGTGGGAAGTCAGGTGCCACCCTGCACCCTTGTTCGAATTCGCTTCTACGAAGCCAGCGCAAAAGCAGATGGTGCAGGATGAAACCGGACTATCTGCCTGCACGTACGGCCCCCTCTCCCTTCAGGGAGAGGGCTGGGGAGAGGGTGCGGAGTTCATTCGGAATACCGGCCCACCCGGGAGGCCCCCGCCACCAACAAAAACGCCCGCACAACGGCGGGCGTTTTCACGAAGGCACCGAACTCAGTGATGCTCGCGCGTGGCGCGGAAGGTGATGTCCGGCCAGCGCTCTTCCATCAGGCTCAGGTTCACCCGGGTGGGGGCCAGGTAGGTGAGGTGGCCGCCGCCGTCCACGGAGAGGTTCTCGAAGGCCTTGTCCTTGAACTCCTTGAGCTTCTTCTCGTCCTTGCACTCGATCCAGCGGGCCGACCAGACGTTGATCTGCTCGTAGGCGCACTCGACCTTGTATTCCTCCTTCAGGCGGCTGGCGACCACGTCGAACTGCAGCACGCCCACGGCGCCGAGGATGATGTCGTTGTTGCGCTCGGGGAAGAACACCTGGGTGGCGCCTTCCTCGGCCAGTTCCTGCAGGCCCTGGCGCAGTTGCTTGGACTTCAGCGGGTCCTTCAGGCGCACGCGGCGGAACAGTTCCGGGGCGAAGTGCGGGATGCCGGTGAAGCCGAGGTTCTCGCCTTCGCTGAAGGTGTCGCCGATCTGGATGGTGCCGTGGTTGTGCAGGCCGATGATGTCGCCGGCGTAGGCCTCTTCCAGCTGCTCGCGCTCGCTGGAGAAGAAGGTCAGGGCGTCGGCGATCTTCACGTCCTTGCCCAGGCGCACGTGGCGCATCTTCATGCCCTTCTCGTACTTGCCCGAGCAGATGCGCATGAAGGCGATGCGGTCGCGGTGTTTCGGGTCCATGTTCGCCTGGATCTTGAACACGAAGCCTGTGAACTTCTCCTCGGTGGGCTCGACGATGCGCTCGTGGGCAGCGCGCGCCAGCGGCTGCGGGGCCCAGTCGACGATGCAGTCGAGCACCTGGTCGACGCCGAAGTTGCCCAGGGCGGTACCGAAGAACACCGGGGTCATCTCGCCCTTGAGGAAGGCGTCCTTGTCGAACTCGTGGCAGGCGCCCTGCACCAGTTCCAGCTCTTCGAGGAAGTTGTCGTAGAGGTCGCCCAGGTGCGCGCGGGCCTCGTCGGAGTCGAGCTTGTCGATCACCTGGGTCTCGATGCGCTCGTGGCCGTGGCCGGGCACGTAGACGATGATCTTGTCCTCGGCCAGGTGGTACACGCCCTTGAAGTCCCGGTAGCAGCCGATCGGCCAGGTGATGGGTGCGGCCTTGATCTTCAGCACCGCCTCGATCTCGTCGAGCAGCTCGATGGGGTCGCGGATGTCGCGGTCGAGTTTGTTGATGAAGCTGACGATGGGCGTGTCGCGCAGGCGGCAGACTTCCATCAGGGCGATGGTCCGCGGCTCTACGCCTTTACCGCCGTCGAGGACCATCAGCGCCGAGTCCACCGCGGTCAGGGTGCGGTAGGTGTCTTCGGAGAAGTCTTCGTGGCCGGGGGTGTCGAGCAGGTTGACCATGTGCTCGCGGTAGGGGAACTGCATCACCGAGGTGGTGATGGAGATGCCGCGCTGCTTCTCCATCTCCATCCAGTCGGAGGTCGCATGGCGGTCGGACTTGCGCGACTTCACGGTGCCGGCGACGGCGATGGCCTTGCCCATCAGCAGCAGCTTCTCGGTGATGGTGGTCTTACCGGCGTCGGGGTGGGAGATGATCGCGAAGGTGCGTCTGGCCTTCACTTCATTGACAATTTTGCTGTCGGACATCGTTCTGGATCTCGATTGTGTACGCTGCTGTGTACACAGCTGAAGAGGCGCCCCTGGCCGTTTGTTCGGGCCAGCGCAGGAAACCGCGCATTGTAACAAAAGGTGGTCGGGATTGCCCGAGGGCGCAGCCGGGCGGGGGCTCGCCGGTTGCGAATGCCGCGATGGGCGAGGCGCTTGTCTATTCGTGCTCGGCGTGGAGGTCGCGGAAACCTTCGAGCTTGACCGGAGGGCGCCCCGGCAGGCGGGCGACCAGCTCCAGCGTGCCACCCATGGCTTCGACATATTCACGCAGGGTCGAGATCAGCATGTCGGTGCGCTTCTCGACCTTGGAGACGTTCCCCTGCTTGATGGCGAGGAGGTCGGCCATGGCTTCCTGGGTCAGGTTCAGCGCCTTGCGCAGTTCCTGTAGCGTCATCTGCTCGGCGATGAGCTCTGCGCCGCGCTGTTCGATCTTCTGCCGGCGGGCCGTGGGGAGCCCTTTCATAACCTGCTCAAGTGACTTGGCCATTGTCTTTCCCCTTCTGCAAAGCGACCAGGTGCCGGTCGAAGCGGGCATCCGCGCTCATGATCAAAGCCTTGTAGAACTTCCTTTCGCTGCCGCCGGACTTGTCGCCACCGACGAGCAGCACGGCCTTGCGTTGCGGATCGAACGCGAAGGCCACGCGCCAGACACCGTCATCGGCCCTGAAGCGCAGTTCCTTCATGTTGGCGTGCTTCGAGCCCTTGAGGGTATCCACTTGCGGACGCCCCAGTTCCGGACCGAAACGCTCCAGCACCTGGAGCTGGGCCAGCAGCTCATCCTGCACGGCCTCGGCCATGGCCGCGAATTCCGGCTCGAATTCATCGCAAAATTCGACCTGCCACCTCATCGTTGAATATATCCTTAAATGAATATTACTTGAAGGGTATAATTCAGGGCGCCCACCTCAAGCCGGCTCCGCGTTTCCTTGCAGGGCTGTCAGTGTTCCTCCACGGCCGCGGGCGCCGCGCCGCGGTAGAGGGTGCGCACCAGCGGGCCGATGGACAGGCCCTGGAGCAGGATGGACACCAGCACCACCACGTAGGTCAGGCTGAGGATCAGGTCGCGCTGTTCGCCCAGCGGCAGCGACAGCGCCAGGGCCACCGAGACGCCGCCGCGCAGACCGCCCCAGACCAGGATGCGGATGGTCCCGCTGGGCACCTGGCGGCGCCCGGCCTCGGTCTGGCGCAGCACCAGGATGGCCGGGGCCACGGTGAGCAGGCGCGAGGCCAGCACCGCGCCGCCGAGGACCAGGGCGGCCACCACGTGCAGCCAGTTGAACGGCAACAGCAGCAGTTCCAGGCCGATCAGGGCGAACAGCAGGGCGTTGAGGATTTCGTCGATCAGCTCCCAGAACTTGTCGATATAGCGCCGCGTCTCGTCGGACATGGCGTACTGGCGCGCCTGGTTGCCGATGATCAGCCCGGCCACCACCATGGCGATCGGCGCCGACACGTGCAGGCGCGCGGCCAGGGCGGCGCCGCCGATGACCAGGGCGAGGGTCAGCATCACTTCCACCTGGTACTGATCGATGCCGCGCATCATCAGGAACACCCCGTAGCCCAGCGCCGCGCCGAACAGCACGCCGCCCACCGCTTCCTGCAGGAACAGCCAGGCGGTGGCCGAGACGGTCGGCGTCTCGCCGGCCATGAGGATGCCCAGGAGGATGGTGAACACCACCACCGCGGTGCCGTCGTTGAACAGCGACTCGCCGACGATGGTGGTGGCCAGCGGCTTGGGCGCGCCGGCCGAGCGCAGGATGCCGAGCACGGCGATGGGGTCGGTGGGCGAGATGAGCGCGCCGAACAGTAGGCAATAGATGAAGTCCACGTGCCAGCCGAACAGGGCGAAGGTGTAGTAGGCCAGGTAGCCGATCACCGTGGTGGCGATCAGCACGCCGAAGGTGGCCAGCAGGCCGATCGGCCACTTGTAGTTGCGCAGGTCGCCGAGGTTCACGTGCAGGGCGCCGGCGAACAGCAGCGCGGGCAGGAACCAGGTCATCAGCACTTCGGAGAAGTCGATGCGGCGGATGATCTGCTGCATCTCCACCTCCAGCACCGGGTAGCCGGCCATCGACAGGCCCTGGGCGAGGAGCGAGAACACCAGCGCCGTGGCCATCACGCCGATGGTCGGCGGCAGCCGCACGAAGCGGTAGTTCACGTAGGTGAGCAGGGTGGTCAGCGTGATGAACGCCGCGGCGAGGTCGAGCATGTCGCAGGTACTCCTTGGCAAGGCAAGTGGGCCGGCCCCAGTGACCTATCCCTGGGTCGGGGGCACGCGGAAAGAGACCGGATGATAACCGGATATGGCGGACATATTGGCGAGCGCCGAGGTTTCGTCCGACAGGGGCGGGGAGTATGGGGTCCAGCCGTGGTTCGGGTTTCCGAGCCTGGTGCGCGAACTTTCTCCAAAGTCAGGGGGCGGTGGTCGGTCGGCACTGCTTGCGGATGAACCCTCGTTGCTGTCCCCGGTCTGTCAAAAAGAAGGGGGATGATCGGGACGTTCCGAAACCCCTGGAAAGCCCGTGCTGTGCGGTATTCCGTGCATTTTGTGGAGTATCTAGAACAGTCAACCGGCCAGGCGACAAAGGGATTCGGCAAAGCGGCAATTTCTGGTTGAACTCACGGACTTCAGGTCCTAAAGTTCGCGCCCGAACGTCCATGCTGGAAACGATCCATCCGGCTCAAGTACTGACGACGAGAGGTCGCCTCTGGTGCCCTGCGACTCCCGCAACCCTCTCCTGGCGTTGTTGCTCCGCCTTGCCGTAGGTCCACTACTGCCTGCGGCGAAGCGCCTAGCCATGAGAGGGTTGCAGTAGCCGCTGGAACATCGAAGGTCTGATCCTCGGCGACATGCCTTGGGAAGTAGGCGAACCAAAGTGGGGAAACGGATTAGACGTTCAGCTTCACCCCTACGTATCCATGTGTTTTGCCATTGGGAGTCCCAACCATGTCCATCAAGGTCGAGGATTACTTCGCCCCTGAAACCTTCCAGCGTATGAAGGCATTTGCCGACAAGCAGGAAACCCCCTTCGTCGTCATCGACAAACAGACCATCGCCGACGCCTACGACCAGCTGACCCACTGCTTTCCGTTCGCCAAGGTGTACTACGCGGTCAAGGCCAACCCGGCCACCGAGATCACCGAGCTGCTGCGCGACAAGGGCTCGAACTTCGACATCGCCTCGATCTACGAGCTGGACAAGGTGATGAAGACCGGCGTGGGCCCGGAGCGCATCAGCTACGGCAACACCATCAAGAAAGCCAAGGACATCCGCTACTTCTTCGATAAGGGCGTGCGCCTGTTCGCCACCGACTCCGAGGCCGACCTGCGCAACATCGCCAAGGCCGCCCCGGGCTCGAAGGTCTACGTGCGCATCCTCACCGAGGGTTCGACCACCGCCGACTGGCCGCTGTCGCGCAAGTTCGGCTGCCAGACCGACATGGCCATGGACCTGCTGATTCTCGCCCGCCAGCTGGGCCTGGTGCCCTACGGCATCTCCTTCCACGTCGGCTCGCAGCAGCGTGACATCTCCGTGTGGGATGCGGCCATCGCCAAGGTCAAGGTGATCTTCGAGCGCCTGAAGGAAGAAGATGGCATCGAGCTGAAGATGATCAACATGGGCGGCGGCTTCCCGGCCAACTACATCGCCAAGACCAACGACCTGGAAACCTACGCCGAGGAAATCATCCGCTTCCTCAAGGAAGACTTCGGCGACGACCTGCCGGAAATCATCCTAGAGCCGGGCCGCTCGCTGATCGCCAACGCCGGCATCCTGGTCAGCGAAGTGGTGCTGGTGGCGCGCAAGTCGCGCACCGCGGTGGAGCGCTGGGTGTACGCGGACGTGGGCAAGTTCTCCGGCCTGATCGAAACCATGGACGAGTCCATCAAGTTCCCCATCTGGACCGAGAAGAAGGGCGAGATGGAAGAAGTGGTGATCGCCGGCCCGACCTGCGACAGCGCCGACATCATGTACGAGCACTACAAGTACGGCCTGCCGCTGAACCTGGCCGCCGGCGACCGCCTCTACTGGCTGTCCACCGGCGCCTACACCACCAGCTACAGCGCGGTGGAATTCAACGGCTTCCCGCCGCTGAAGGCCTTCTACATCTGAGCCGTAGCTGAACCGAAGAAACCCCGCCGATGCGGGGTTTTTTCTTTTGTCCCGGCCAATGCCTTCCCGACTGCGCCGAGGGGCTTTTCGTAGGATGGGTTGAGCTTGCGAAACCCATGCGGTGGTGATGATGGGTATCGCTTCGCTCAACCCATCCTACGGGCTGGATGGCACGGACGTAAGAGCGGACTCTGTCCGCGATAGCCGGAGGTATCGGCGCGATTCGCGGATGAGATCCGCTCCTACGCGACCCCACCCACGCCATTCCCATGTAGGAGCGCGCCCTGCGCGCGAAATCGCGGGCAGGGCCCGCTCCTACAGTTCCAGGGACGCACGGGCGTAGGAGCGGACCTTGTCCGCGATAGCCGGGGGTGTCGGCGCGATTCGCGGATGAGATCCGCTACGCTGCCCCGCCCACACCATCCCCGGGACGCACGTCATGCGCACGAAATCGCGGGCAGGGCCCGCTCCTACAGTTCCAGGAAAGCACGGGCGTAGGAGCGGACCTTGTCCGCGATAGCCGGACGTATCGGCGTGATTCGCAGATTGCCCCAACACCGTACCCATGTAGGAGCGCGCCCTGCGCGCGATTTCGCGGGCAGGGCCCGCGCGGCTCAACCCTCGTTGGCCTGGCGTGCCTGGGCGGTAGCCGGCGCCTTGCCGGCCTTGGCCAGTTGCTGGTCGCCCATGGCGTTATCCAGCGGCAGCTTGTCGAACTCATGCAGGCCGTTCTTCGCGTAGGGATCGCCGATCCAGCGGGGTGCCGCCACGAAGCGCTCGTTGACCAGGCTCTTGCCCGGCTCGTAGCGGTCGTAGCTCAGGCCGGCCAGGTCGGACAGGGTGTGGATCAGGTGCGAGCTGCTGTAGGGCCTTCCGCTCAGCGCCTGCAGGTCGCGCGGGTGGGCCTGCTGCCAGCTCGGCGAGGTCCAGAGCAGGAAGGGGATGGTGTACATCGGCCGTGTCGGGTCGCCCTCGTTGCGCCCCAGGCGGTCGTGCTTGCCGGAGCTGAAGACTTCCTCGCCATGGTCGGAGAGGTACACCAGGAAGCCGTTCGGCTCGCTGGCGGCGTAGCGCTTGATCAGGCTGGCGACCACGAAGTCGTTGTGCAGCACCGCGTTGTCGTAGGCGTTGTAGGTGTCCGCCTGGTCGTCCGAGAGCCCGGCCGGCACGCCCTGGCGGTCCTTGAAGCGGGCGAACGCCTTGGGGTAGCGATAGCGGTAGTCCATGTGGGTGCCCAGCAGGTGCACCACGATGAGTTTCTTCGGCGCCGGGTCCTTGAGCACCTGTTCGAAGGGCGCGAAGACCACGTCGTCGTACTGGCGGGCGTTCTGGTTGCGCTGGTTGTTCAGGTAGAACTGCTCGTCCGTCTGCTGCGAGAAGGTGGTGAGCATGGTGTTGCGCTTGGTCATCGTCTGCTGGTTGGTGATCCAGAAGGTCTTGTAGCCGGCCTGTTTCATCAGGTTGATCAGCGACGGGTCGGTGAGGAAGCGGTCCGGGTGCTGCTCGTCGCCGAAGGTGAGGATCTGCTGCATCACCTCGATGGTGTAGGGGCGCGGCGAGACCACGTCCTTGAACACCGTCAGGTTGCGGTCGCCGGCGGCCAGGGCGTCGAGGTTCGGCGTGGTCGGCCGGTCGTAGCCGTACAGGTGCATGTGCTCGCGGGTGGTGGATTCGCCCAGCACCAGCACCAGGGTGCGCGGCGCCTCGCCGCTGCCATCCTTGAGGTTCTTCAGCGGCGGCAGGGCGGCGTTGCGCTGCAGCAGCTTCTGCATGTTGTCCAGCTGCTGGCGGTACTGCGCGTAGCCCACCACCAGTTGCCAGGGCACCGCCGGCTCCATGCGCTGCTGCACCTTCTCCAGGGCCTGGGCGAAGCTGCGCTCCTGGCTGACCATCTGCTTGTAGAAGGGGTAGGCCAGGTTCGCCGCCACCAGCAGCACGGCCAGGGCCACCCGGGCCGGCGCCGGCATGCGCAGCGGGCGCACGCGCCGCCACAGCAGCACCGCCACCGCCGTGTAGAGCAGCAGCGCCAGGCACAGCCAGGTGCTGAAGTACTGGCTGAAGTATTCGCCGGCCTCGGCCGTGTTCGACTCGAACATGACGAAGATGACGCTCTGCGAGAACTCCTGGTGGTAGATGCCGAAGTAGCTCAGGCCCACCAGCGAGGCCGCCCACAGCACCAGGCCGATCAGCGCCGCCAGGCCGCGGGTGAAGCGCGGCAGCAGCAACGGCGGGGCCAGCCACAGGCTGCTGAGGAAGAAGGCGTCGCGGAAGCCGGCGAAGCCGGTGGTGCCGCTGAACAGGATCAGCGCCTGGGTGACGCCGGAGAAGTACCAGAAGAACAGCAGCAGCCAGCCCAGGCCGGCCCAGTCCACCTTGCGGCGGGAGGGGTTGGTTGCAGTCGACACGCTTGCCTCGTCTTGCAGGGGCCGCCCGTGTGGGGCGGTCAGTTGGCTTGCGAGCCTAGCGAGGCATGTGTGAAGGGCGGGGCAAGGGTATGTGAAAAAAACGTCAAGAAATCGCTTACAGGCGTTTGAGCGCCGCGGCGAACAGATCGGCGTCGGCCGTCTCGCCGAGTTCCGCGGCGCGCCGGTAGTAGGCCAGGGCCAGGCTGCGCAATTGCGGCTGCGGCGCCCGTTCCAGCTGCTCGCGGGCCACCCGCAGGAAGTTCAGGTTGCCGCCCTCCAGGGCGCGCAGCAGCCAGTAGCGCGCGTCCTCCACCTCGCCCCGCTCGGCCAGCGCCGCGGCGTGGCTGAACTGGCCGCGGAAGTCGCCGGCCACCGCCGAGCGGCGGTACCACTCGCGGGCCTGCTCGGGGTCGCGCGGCACGCACAGGCCTTCCTCGTAGTGGCGGCCGACCAGGTTCATCGACTTGGCGTGGCCGAGGTCGGCGGCGCGCCGGTACAGCGCCAGGGCATGGGCCGCGTCGCGCGGCACGCCGCGGCCGGTGGCCAGCAGGTTGGCCAGGTTGTACAGGCCCCAGTCGAGGTCCACCGCCGCCGCGCGGGCGTAGTGTTCGGCCGCCTCGGCGGGGTTGGCGGGCACGCCCCAGCCGTGCTCCAGGCAGCGCCCGAGCATGTTGCGCGCCATGGCGTGGCCGCGCTCGGCGGCGATGCGGAACCAGGTCACCGCCAGCGCGGCGTCGCGCTCGATGCCCTGGCCGTCGAGGAGGATCTGCCCGAGCAGCGCCTGGGCCTCGACGTCGCCCTGGCGCGCGGCTTCGAGGATGGCCGCCGCGGCCTGGCGCGGGTCGCTGGCCAGGCGGGCGCGCAATTGCTCCACCGAGAGCTCTTCGCGCCGGCGCAGGACGAACGCCATGTCAGACCTCGACCCAGCGCCGCAGCAGGTTGTGGTAGGTGCCGGTCAGCTCGATCAGGGCCGGGTGCTCCGGCACGTCGGCGCTGAGCTTCTGGATCGCCTGGTCCATCTGGAACAGCAGGGCGCGCTGGCTGTCCTCGCGCACCAGGCTCTGCGTCCAGAAGAACGAGGCGAAGCGCGCGCCGCGGGTCACCGGCTCGACCTTGTGCAGGCTGGTGCCGGGGTAGAGCACCAGGTCGCCGGCCGGCAGCTTCACGCGCTGCTCGCCGTAGGTGTCCTGGATGACCAGTTCGCCGCCGTCGTAGTCCTCGGGGTCGCTGAAGAACAGGGTGGAGGAGAGGTCGGTGCGCACCCGCTCGCGGCCGCCCTGCACGTCGCGCACGGCGTTGTCGATGTGGAAGTCGAAGCTGCCGCCGCCGGTGTAGCAGTTGAACAGCGGCGGGAACACCTTGTGCGGCAGGGCCGCGGACATGAACAGCGGGTTCTGCCACAGGCGCAGCAGCATGGCCTCGGAAATCTCACGGGCCAGCGGGTGGTCCTGGGCCAGCTGCAGGTTGTGCTTGGCCTTGGCCGACTGGTAGCCGGCGGTGACCTTGCCGTCGCCCCACTCGGCCTGCTCCAGGGCGGTGCGGATGCGGGTCACCTCGTCGCGGGTGAACAGGCCGGGAATGTGCAGCAGCATGGCGGGGCTCGGTCAAATGAAAATCCGACGCCGATGATAGACATTTGCATTTGCAGCGTATAGCGGAGGTGGCGAACGGTCGCACGGGGTAAATGTAAATGTTGTAAATAAAGTGCGTCTGATAATATTTACTAATTGATACATATTCTCGTTTTGCACTAGATTGCGCCGCCTTCAGCAAGTCCCTGGGGAGGGAACTTTCGATGTCGCGTCAATCTGTCGAAGCCACCAGCGCTCCGCGCCTGCTGGTCTCCGCCGTCGGTGTGGCCATCACCGCCATGTCCGGCAGCCACTTCGCCCAGGCGGCGGAGTCCACCGAGAAGAAGCCCGCACAGGATGTGCTGTCGCTGGATGCCGACACCGTCGTCGGCCAGCAGGGCGAAGAAACCTACAACGTCCAGCAGTCGGCCTCGCAGAAGTACACCGCGCCGCTGCTCGACACGCCCAAGACCGTCACCGTGATCCCGCAGCAGGTGATCAAGGACACCGGCGCCCTGACCCTGGTCGATGCCCTGCGCACCACGCCCGGCATCACCTTCGGCGCCGGCGAGGGCGGCAACCCGGCGGGCGACCGTCCGTTCATCCGCGGTTTCAACGCCGAGAGCGACACCTTCCTCGACGGCATGCGCGACGTCGCCTCGCAGACCCGCGAAGTGTTCAACATCGAGCAGATCGAAGTCAGCAAGGGCCCGGGCTCGGCCTACACCGGCGCCGGCTCCACCGGCGGCAGCCTGAACCTGGTGAGCAAGACCGCCAAGCTGCAGGACTTCAACGACGCCAGCTTCACCTACGGTTCCGACCAGACCCACCGCACCACCCTGGACGTCAACCACACCCTGGGCGACAACGCGGCCTTCCGCCTGAACCTGATGAAGCACGAAGCCAACGTCGCCGGCCGCGACGACGTCAGCGTCAGCCGCTGGGGCGTGGCGCCGACCATCACCTTCGGCTTCAACACCCCGACCCGCGCGACCTTCTCCTACTACCACCTGGCCACCGACGACATCCCGGACTACGGCCTGCCGCTGACCAACGTCGACCGCAGCAAGCACAACCCGAGCAAGCCGGCCTCGGTCGACCGCGACAACTTCTACGGCCTGACCCACCGCGACTACCGCAAGAGCACCACCGACAGCGGCACCTTCCGCATCGAGCACGACCTCAACGACGACCTGACGCTGTCCAACAGCTTCCGCATGGTCCGCACCACCCTCGACTACGTGGTCAGCAACCCCGACGACAGCCGCGGCAACGTCGCCAACGGCTACGTCTATCGCTCGTCGAAGAACCGCAATTCCACCTCCAAGGGCTGGGTCAACCAGACCGACCTGAAGGCCACCTTCGACACCGGCAGCATCCAGCACAGCCTGGTGACCGGCCTGGAGTTCAGCTACGAGGACGTGCACAACCGCCCCTACGTGGTGACCCCGGGGGCCACGGGCAACACCTGCAACGCCGCCCTGCTGGCCAGCGGCGACTGCACCAGCCTGGCCAACCCGACGCCCAAGGACCCCTGGACCGGCAGCATCGTCGACAGCCAGGCCTACACCGACACCGATACCAAGACCTCGGCCGTCTACGTGTTCGACACCCTCAAGCTCAACGAGCAGTGGGACCTGAACCTGGGCCTGCGCTACGACGACTTCGACACCGAGTCCAGCGGCTACAGCACCGGCGGCCGCGGCTCGGCGCCGGGCAACTTCAAGCGCGAGAGCAACACCCACTTCTGGAACTACCAGACCGGCCTGGTCTACAAGCCGCTGCCCAACGGCAGCATCTACCTGGCCTGGTCCACCTCCAGCAACCCCAGCGGCGAGACCGCAGGCGAAGGCGGCCAGGAAGTCAGCGCGGCCAACACCAGCCTGGACCCGGAACGCAACCGCAACCTGGAGCTGGGCACCAAGTGGGACTTCTTCGACGAGGCGCTGTCGCTGAACGCCGCGGTGTTCCGCACCGACAAGACCAACGCCCGCGTCGCCGACCCGGACAACAGCTCCTTCCAGGTGCTCGACGGCGAACAGCGCGTACAAGGCGTGGAACTGGGCTTCAGCGGCCAGCTGACGCCCAAGTGGAAGGTCTTCGGCGGCTACACCTACCTGGATAGCGAGATCCGCAAGTCGACCACCAAGTCCGACGAAGGCAACCGCATGCCGCAGGTGGCACCGAACAACTTCACCCTGTGGACCACCTACGAGGTGCTGCAGGACCTGACCATCGGCGGCGGCACCACCTACGTGGACAAGCAGTTCGGCAACACTGCCAACTCGACCTACATCCCGTCCTACTGGCGCTACGACGCCATGGCCAGCTACAAGCTGAGCAAGAACGTCGACCTGCAGCTGAACGTGCAGAACCTGACCGACAAGCGTTACTTCGACCAGGTCTACAGCACCCACATGGCCCACGTGGCTCCGGGCCGCACGGCGCTGCTGGGGGTGAACCTGCACTTCTGATCGCACGGCCTTCCGTGCACCCCGCCCGTTGCTCCTTCGGGCGGGGTTTTCTATTGTTTGGCGCCCCGCGCCCGAGGTGAGAGCAAGGTGTTGAAGAAAGTCTGGTTCCAGCTGCACTGGTTCTTCGGCATAAGCGCCGGCCTGGTGCTGGCCCTGATGGGCGTGACCGGGGCGGCGCTGTCGTTCCAGGACGAACTGCTGCGCGCCTTCAACCCTGCCAGCCTGACGGTGCAGGAGCAGCCCGGCGGCACCCTGGCGCTGGACGAACTGGTGCAGCGGGTGGAGTCCGCCGAGCCGGGCAAGAAGGTGTCCTTCGTCTGGGCCAAGGTCGACGGCGACGAGGCCGCGCGCATCTTCTTCACCCCGCCGCCGGGCCAGCGCCGCGGCGAGTCGCGCTACGTCGACCCCTACACCGGTGCCTCGCTGCCGGCGCCGTCCGGGGAAGGCTTGTTCATGTTCATCATGCAGCTGCACCGCTTCCTGGCCCTGGGCGAGTTCGGCAAGCAGGTGACCGCGGCCTGCACCCTGATCCTCATCTATTTCTGCCTCTCCGGCTTGTACCTGCGCTGGCCGCGCAAGACCCTGAGCTGGCGCGCCTGGCTGGCCCTGGACTGGCGCAAGAAGGGCCGCGCCTTCAACTGGGACCTGCACGCCGTGGCCGGCACCTGGTGCCTGGCCTTCTACCTGCTGGCCTCGCTGACCGGCCTGTACTGGTCCTACGACTGGTACCGCGGCGCGCTGTTCAAGCTGCTCGACGACGCCCCGGCCGGCCAGCAGCGCCAGGGCGGCCGCGGTGGCCGTGGCGGCGAAGCGCCCAAGGGGCCGCCGCTGGAAGTGGATTACACAGCCCTGTGGAACACCCTGCGCAGCACCGCCGGCCCTGGTCTTGAGGCCTACAACCTGCGCCTGCCGCCGGTGGGCGGGCAGCCGGCCACGGTGTTCTACCGCCTGGACGACGCCGCCCACGAACGCGCCTTCAACGAAATGCGCATCGACCCGAAAAGCGGCCGCCTGCTGGGCGACAAGCGCTACGCCGACAGCAGCTTCGGCAAACAGCTGCTGACCAGCGTCTACGCCCTGCACGTGGGCAGCTACTTCGGTATGCCCGGGCGCATCCTGATGATGCTGGCGAGCCTGGCCATGCCGCTGTTCTTCGTCACCGGCTGGCTGCTCTACCTCGACCGCCGGCGCAAGAAGAAGGCCGCCCAGGCCGCCCGCGTCGAACTGGCTGGCGCCGGCGGCGCCGATGCCTGGCTGGTGGGCTACGCCAGCCAGAGCGGTTTCGCCGAGCAACTGGCCTGGCAGAGCGCCGGGCAGCTGCAGGCCGCGGGCCTGGCGGTGCGCGTCGAGCCCCTGGCGCGCCTGGACCGCCAGCAACTGGAGCAGACGCGCAACGCGCTCTTCGTGGTCAGCACCTTCGGCGACGGCGAGGCCCCGGACAGCGCCCGCGGCTTCGAGCGCAAGCTGCTCGGCGAAGCCGCCGGCCTCGGCCAGCTGCGCTTCGCCATGCTCGCCCTGGGCGACCGCCAGTACCAGGCCTTCTGCGGCTTCGCCCGGCGGATGCAGGGCTGGCTGCAAGGGCAGGGCGCGCAACCGCTGTTCGACGGCGTGGAAGTGGACAACGGCGACGCCGCCGCCCTGCGCGAGTGGCAGCAACACCTGGCGCAACTGACCGGCGTGACCGCGCCGACGCCCTTCGCCGCGCCGCAATACGAGCTGTGGAGCCTGGCCGCCCGCGAGCACCTGAACCCCGGCAGCCAGGGCCAGTCCACCTGGCTGCTGCGCCTGCAGGCGCCGGCCGGCAGCAGCGCCGACTGGCGCGCCGGCGACCTGGTGGAAATCCTTCCGCAGCACCCGCGCGAACGCGTGCTGGCCTGGCTGGCGCGGCTGGGGGTGGACAGCATGGCTTGCGTCGAGGTCGACGGCGGCCGCGTGGGCCTGGCCGAAGCCCTGACCGGGCGCGAGCTGCCGGCCTCCCTCGGCCACCTGGTCGGCCTGCACCCACAGGCCGTGCTGGACGCCCTGGTGCCGCTGGCGGCGCGGGAATACTCCATCGCCTCGCTGCCCAGCGACGGCGCCCTGGAACTGATCGTGCGCCAGGAACGCCGCCCCGACGGCAGCCTGGGCGTGGGCTCCGGCTGGCTCACCGAATACCTGCAACCCGGCGCCGGCCTGGCCCTGCGCCTGCGCCGCAACGCCGGCTTCCACCTGCCGGAGGAAGACCGCCCGCTGATCCTGATCGGCAACGGCACCGGCCTGGCCGGCCTGCGCTCGCTGCTGCGCGCCAGCATAGGCGCGGGCCGCCGGCGCAACTGGCTGCTGTTCGGCGAACGCAACCGCGAGCACGACTTCTACTGCCGCGAAGAGCTGGAAGGCTACCTGCTGAGCGGCGAACTCCAGCGCCTGGACGTGGCCTTCTCCCGCGACCAGGCGAGCAAGGTCTACGTGCAGGACGTGCTGCGCGAACGCGCTGAGGAGTTGCGGCAGTGGCTGGAAGAGGGCGCGGCGATCTACGTCTGCGGCAGCCTGGAAGGCATGGCCGGCGGCGTGGACGCGGTGCTGCGCGAAGCGCTGGGCGACCTGGCGGTGGAAGCGTTGCTGGAAGAAGGGCGCTATCGGCGGGATGTTTATTAAAGAGGCTGAAGGCTGAAGGCGGAAAGGCTCTTACCTCCAGCCTTCAGCCTCTAGCCTCCAGCGGCTCTTCAAACCCAGAGAATGAACGCCAGGATCGCCCCGAAGAACGCCCACTTCTGCAGGTAGTACAGCTTGCGGTTGCGCTTCTTCAACGCCTTGCCCTGCAGGCGGATCTTGTACAGCGTGCCGAAGGCGCGGTTGATGCCGCCGGTCTTGTCGCCGTCGTCGTTGGGCGAGGCGGCGGCGGCCATCACGTTGCGGCTGAACCAGCGGTTGAAGGCCTGCGCCCAGCGGTACTTCAGCGGCCGCTCGACGTCGCAGAAGAGGATCACCCGGTCATGCTCGGTGGTGTTCTCGGCGTAGTGGATGTAGGTCTCGTCGAACACCACGGCCTCGCCGTCCTTCCACGAGTAGCGCTGGCCGTCCACCTCGATGAAGCAGCCTTCGTCGTTCGGCGTGAACAGCCCCAGGTGGTAGCGCAGCGAGCCGGCGTAGGGGTCGCGGTGGCGCACCAGGCGCGAGCCCGGCGGCAGCTCGGCGAACATCGCCGCCTTCACCGAGGGGATTTCCCGCAGCAGCGCGGTGGTCTGCGGGCAGACCACGTCGGCCGAGGGGTGGGCGTCGTCGTACCACTTCAGGTAGAAGCGCTTCCAGCCGGTCTTGAAGAAGGAGTTGAAGCCGACGTCGTTGTACTGCTCGGAGCGCTTGATGCTGCCGGCCTCGCGCAGGCGCAGGGCTTCGGCGCGGATGACTTCCCAGTTGTCGGTGAGCTTCTGCATCTCCGGGAAGGCGTTGGGCGTCAGGTACGGCGTATTGGGCACCCTGGAGAACAGGTACATGAAGCAGTTCAGCGGAGCGAGGAAGCTGGAGTGGTCGCTCAGCTGCCGGGACAGCTTGTGGCGGACCTTGCCGCGCACGTGCACATAGGCGATGCAGGCCGCGTAGGCAGCCAGGATCAGGGCTTTCATCTTCGAGTCGATGGCTTTCGGCGGGAGGAAGCGGAGGATATTACTCCCCTGAATCGTTACTGAATATTCCTAAGACTAAATGATGGCCCTCTGGTTTAACCTAGGGATGTTTCCGAAACTCGCCGGCGAAGTCGAGGCAGTATCATGACCGATCAGTCAACTCGCATCCTGCTCAACTGCGACATGGGGGAAAGCTACGGCGCCTGGCGCATGGGCGACGACGTCCACGCCATGCCGCTGATCGACCAGGCCAACCTGGCCTGCGGCTTCCACGCCGGCGACCCGCTGACCATCCAGCGCACCGTGCGCCTGGCGCTGGAGCAGGGCGTGAGCATAGGCGCGCACCCGTCCTACCCCGACCTGGCCGGCTTCGGCCGCCGCCATCTGAGCTGTTCGCCGGAAGAGGTGCAGGCCCTGGTGCTGTACCAGGTGGGCGCGCTGGACGCCTTCTGCCGTGCCGCCGGCACCCGCGTCGACTATGTGAAGCCCCACGGCGCGCTGTACAACGACCTGGTGCGCGACGACGCCCTGCTGGCGGCGGTGCTCGATGCCTGCGCGGCCTACCGCAAGGGCCTGCCGCTGATGGTCCTGGCCCTGGCCGACAACCGCCGCGAACTGGCCCTGGCCGACGCTGCCGACGTACCGCTGATGTTCGAGGCCTTCGCCGACCGCGCCTACCTGCCCGACGGCCAGCTGGCCCCGCGGCGCCTGGCCGGCGCGGTGCACCACGAGCCGCAGCGCATCCTCGACCAGGCCTTGGCCATCGCCCGTGGCGAGCCCTTCCCGGACATCGACGGCAACCCCCTGCGGCTGCGCGCCGACAGCCTTTGCGTGCACGGCGACAACCCCGAATCCCTGGCGGTGCTGCGGCGCCTGCGTGGCCTGCTGGACGCCGCATGATCCGCGTCGAGCCCTTCGGCGCCGAAGCCCTGCTGCTGACCCTGGCCGAACGCCCGGACGCGCACCTGCCGCTGCGCATCGCCGCCCTGGCCGAACGCCTGCGCGCAGCCCTGGGCGAGGTGCTGACCGACCTGGTGCCGGGCTGGACCACGCTGCTGCTGCACTATGATCTGCGCCGCACCGAGCCCCTCGACCTGCAGCGCCGCCTGGCGCCGTTGCTGGCGGACTGGCCCGGCCCCGAGCCGAGCGACGCCGCCGGGCGCCTGCATGAAATCGGCGTGTGGTACGCCGGCGAGGACCTCGACGAGGTGGCCCGGCGCTGCGGCCTGCGGCGGGACCAGGTGATCGAACTGCACAGCGCCCGCGAGTACCGCGTCGGCGCCATCGGTTTCGCCCCGGGCTTCGCCTACCTCGGCGAGCTGGACGAGCGCCTGGCCCTGCCGCGCCGGGCCAACCCGCGCACCCGCGTGGCGGCCGGCAGCCTGGCCATCGCCGAGCGGCAGACCGCGGTCTATCCACAGGCCTCGCCGGGCGGCTGGCACCTGCTGGGGCTCACCGCGCAGCGCCTGTTCGACCCACACCAGGAGCCGCCGTGCCCGCTGGCGGTGGGCGACCGGGTGCGTTTCCTGCCCATCGACGAGGCTGCCTTCCGCCGCGCCGGAGGTCGCTCATGAGCGGCCTGCGGGTGCTCAATGCCGGCCCGCTGAGCCTGCTGCAGGATGCCGGCCGCCAGGGCTGGCAGCACCTCGGTGTTTCCACCGGCGGGCCTGTGGATATCCATGCCGCGGCTTGGGCCAACCATCTGCTGGGCAACGCCTGGGGCACGCCGCTGCTGGAGGTGGCCCTCGGCGGCCTGCGCCTGCGGGCCGAAGCGGACTGCTGGTTGGCGCTGTGCGGTGCGCAAGTGCCGATCCGCGTGGACGGCGAAGCGCGCCCTGGCTGGTCGCGCTTCGCCCTGCGCACCGGGCAGGAACTGGAACTGGGCTTCGCCGCCAGCGGCCAGCGCGCCTACCTGGCGGTGGCGGGCGGCTTCCGCGTCGAACCCGTGCTGGGCAGCGTCGCCACCCAGCGCCGCGAGGGCCTGGGCGGCCTGCACGGCGACGGCCGGGCGCTGGAGGAGGACGACCTGCTGCCTTGCGCGGCTAGCGGCGAAGCCTTCGGGCGCGGCGCCAGTGTGCCCTGGCCCTACGTGCCGGACTACCGCGAGACGCCGGTGCTGCGCGTGCTGCCCGGCGGCGACGTCTTCGAGCCGGAGCAGCGCGCGGCCTTCTTCGAGCGCACCTGGCAACTCAGCCCGCAATCCGACCGCATGGGCGCGCGCCTGCACGGCGAGCCGATCCGCGCACCCCGCCGGCAGTGGTCGCTGGGCATGGTCCGCGGCGCCATCCAGGTGCCGCCGGATGGCCAGCCCATCGTCCTGCAGGCCGACCACCAGAGCATGGGCGGCTACCCGCTGCTCGGCTTCGTCCACCCCCTGGACCTGGGCCGCCTGGCGCAGTGCCCGGCCCACGCCGAGGTGCGCTTCGCCGAGACGACGCTGGAAGTAGCGCAGGATGAACTGCGGCGCTTCTACCGTTTCTTCCGCGGCTAGCGGGGCAGGTGCTGCAAGGGCAGCGGCGCCGATTCCTTGAGGGTGCTGATGGCGAAGTTGCTGCGGATGTCGCTCACCCCCGGCAGCTTCAGCAGGGTGCTGGTGAGGAAGTGCTCGTAGGCGCGCAGGTCCGGCACCACCACTTGCAGGAGGAAGTCCGCTTCGCCGGAGACCAGGTGCACCGAGATCACCTCGGGCAGGTCGACCACCGCGCGGCGGAAGGCTTCGGCCTGCTCCTCGTGGTGACGCTCCACCTTGATCCCGACGAACACCGTCAGACCCAGGCCGATCTGGTCGCGGTCCAGGTCGGCGCCGTAGCGGCGGATCACCCCGGCCTCTTCCAGCAGGCGCACGCGGCGCAGGCAGGGGGAGGGCGACAGGCCGATGGCCTCGGCCAGTTGCACGTTGCTCAGGCGGCCGTCGCGTTGCAGGGCGGCGAGGATGCGGTGGTCGTAGGCGTCCAGTTTGTGGTTTGGCATATCTGGCCAGCTTTCAGGATTTGGATTGGCAGATCATGCCAAAACCAGATGGACTGGCAAGCCGAATACGCAAGCACCTGCCCTGGCCTTCGGGCATAGAATCCTTGACCGGAGTCCCTTGCTGCGGAGTGCGAACCATGGATTTCGGCGTCTTCCTGCTGGCCCTGGCGATGGTCTACCTGCTGCCCGGGCCGGACATGCTCCTGCTGCTGCACACCGGCGCCAGCCGCGGCGGCAGCACGGCCCTGGTCACCGCCCTGGGCCTGGCCACGGCGCGGGGCTGCCATGTGGTATTGGCTGGTGCCGGGCTGGCGCTGTTGTTCCGCAGCGTGCCCTGGACCTTCGATGTGGTGCGTCTGGCTGGCGCGGCGTACCTGGCGTGGCTGGGCTTGCGCATGTTGCTGGCGCGGCCGTCGTTGGCGGGCATCGGGCCTGTGGCCGAGGTTCAGGCGCGGAGTTGGCGGCGGGCCTTTGGCAATGGGTTGCTGACCAATCTGCTCAATCCCAAGGCGTTGTTGTTCTGTTCGGTGCTGTTGCCGCAGTTCGTGCGGCCGGATGCGGGGCCGTTGGCGTTGCAGTTCGGCGTGCTGGGGGCGGTGCTGGTGGGGGTGGGGTTGGTGTTCGATAGTTTCTATGCGTTGAGCGGGGCGCGGTTGGGGCGTTGGCTGGAGCGGCATGCCTTGGCGCAGCGGGTGCAGCAGTGGGCTTTTGCTTCGTTGCTGATCGGGTTCGGGGCGCGGTTGGCGTTGTTGAGGGAGGTGTAGGAGTGTGGGGGAGTTGTGGAGTACAGGGATGCTCCGTTCCCCTCACCCCAGCCCTCTCCCGGAGGGAGAGGGGGCCGTTCGGAGTGCGCTGATAATTCGGCGTTAGCCGGACGCTGTGCTATCCGGCTGAAACCTTACCTCCAGCCGGCACGGACAAGCTCCCTCTCCCTTCAGGGAGAGGGTTGGGGAGAGGGAACGGGACCCAGCACGAGCACCACCGTCCCCGGCTACCCCAGAAACTGCTCCGCATGATGGCAAGCCACCTGCCGCTCATCCAGCAGCCGCAGTTCCGGCACTTCCGTCTTGCAGCGCTCCGTCGCATAGGGGCAGCGCTTGTGGAAGGCGCAGCCGCTGGGCGGGTTGAGCGGGTTGGGCAGTTCGCCCTGGATCTTGATCTTCGGCTTGCCCGGGTCCGGGTGGATCGCCGGGGTGGCCGAGAGCAGGGCGCGGGTGTAGGGGTGCAGCGGGCGTTCGTAGAGCTTGTCCGCCGGGCCCATTTCCGCCGGGCGGCCGAGGTACATCACCAGCACGTCGTCGGCCACGTGGCGCACCACCGCCAGGTTGTGGGAGATGAACACGTAGGCGGTGCCGAACTCCTGCTGCAGGTCCATGAACAGGTTGAGCACCTGGGCCTGGATGGACACGTCCAGCGCCGAGGTCGGCTCGTCGGCCACCAGCACCTTGGGCTGCAGCATCATGGCGCGGGCCAGGGCGATGCGCTGGCGCTGGCCGCCGGAGAACATGTGCGGGTAGCGCTGGTAGTGCTCCGGGCGCAGGCCCACCTGCTGCATCATCGCCTGCACCCGCTCGCGGCGTTCGCTGCGCGACAGGCCGGTGTTGATCAGCAGCGGCTCGCCGAGCTGGTCGCCGATCTTCTGCCGCGGGTTGAGCGAGGCGTAGGGGTTCTGGAACACCATCTGCACGTCGCGGCGCAGTTGCTTGCGCTGCTCGTGGCTGGCGCCCTTCACTTCCTGGCCGGCGATGCGCAGGGAGCCGGAGGTGGGCTCCTCGATCAGCGTCAGGGCGCGGGCCAGGGTGGACTTGCCGCAGCCGGACTCGCCGACCACCGCCAGGGTCTTGCCGGCCTGCAGTTCGAAGGACACGCCGTTGAGGGCGCGGACCAGGGCGTGGGGCTTGAACAGACCCTGGGCGATGTCGTAGTGGCGGGTCAGGTCGCGGGCGGTCAGTACGGCTTCCATCAGACCACCTCCTTGAGGTTCAGCGGGTAGTAGCAGCGCACCGCGCCGCGGACGTGGGGTTCCAGGGCCGGGCGGATGGCGCGGCAGTCGTCCTGCACATAGGGGCAGCGCGGCGACAGCAGGCAGCCCTGTGGCCGGTCGTAGCGCCCGGGGACGATGCCGGGCAGGGTGGCCAGGCGTTCTTCGCCTGCGCTGTGCTCGGGAATCGCCTTGAGCAGCGCCTCGGTGTAGGGGTGGGTGGGCAGGTCGAACAGCGCCGGCACCTGGCCGATCTCCACCGCCTGGCCGGCATACATCACGCAGACGCGCTGGGCGGTCTCGGCGACCACGGCGAGGTCGTGGGTGATCAGGATCAGCGCCATGCCCTGGTCGCGCTGCAGGTTCAGCAGCAACTCCATGATCTGTGCCTGGATGGTCACGTCCAGGGCCGTGGTGGGTTCGTCGGCGATCAGCAGCTTGGGCTCGCCGGCGATGGCCATGGCGATGGCCACGCGCTGGCTCATGCCGCCGGAGAGCTGGTGCGGGTAGGCGTCCAGGCGCTGGGCGGCGCCGGGGATCTCGACCTTCTCCAGCAGTTCCAGGGCGCGCTGGCGCGCGGCCTTGCCGCGCAGGCCCAGGTGCAGGCGCAGCACTTCCTCGATCTGGAAGCCCACGGTGTAGCTGGGGTTGAGCGCGGTCATCGGGTCCTGGAAGACCATGGCGATGTCCTTGCCGACGATGCGCCGGCGCTCGCGGCCCTTGAGCTTGAGCATGTCGCTGCCGTCGAAGCGCAGGGTGTCGGCGGTGATGCGCCCGGGGGCGTCGATCAGGCCCATCAGCGCCATCATGGTCACCGACTTGCCGGAGCCGGACTCGCCGACGATGGCCAGCACCTCGCCCTTGTCGACGTTCAGGTCGAGGCCGTCGACCACGGGCACGGCGTCGGCGCCGCCGAAGCGCACCGAGAGGTTGCGGATTTCCAGGAGGCTCATACGGCGGTCTCCATCAGGCGCTGCACGGGAACATTCATCGTTGCGGGGGCGGGCATGCGGGGCGCGTAGGATGGGTTGAGTGCAACGAAACCCATCGGCTTGGCGCTGGAATGATGGGTATCGCTTCGCTCCACCCATCCTACGAGGAGCATGAGGTTCTTCATCTGCATGCTCCTTACGCCGCGCTCTTGAGTTTCGGATCCAGCGCGTCGCGCAGGCCGTCGCCCACCAGGTTGATGGCCAGCACGCTGAGCAGGATGGCCAGGCCCGGCAGGCTCACCACCCACCAGGCGCGCTCGATGTAGTCGCGCGCCGAGGCCAGCATGGTGCCCCACTCCGGGGTCGGCGGTTGCACGCCGAGGCCGAGGAAGCCCAGGGCGGCGGCGTCGAGGATGGCCGAGGAGAAGCTCAGGGTGGCCTGGACGATCAGCGGCGCCATGCAGTTGGGCAGCACGGTGACGAACATCAGCCGCCAGAGGCCGGCGCCGGCCAGGCGCGAGGCGGTGACGTAGTCGCGGTTGACCTCGCCGAGCACCGCCGCGCGGGTCAGGCGCACGTAGGAGGGCAGCGAGACCACGGCGATGGCGATCACGGTGTTGAACAGCCCCGGGCCGAGCACCGCGACGATGGCCACCGCCAGCAGCAGCGAGGGCAGCGCCAGCATGATGTCCATCAGGCGCATGATCACCGGGCCCAGGCGGTTCGGCGAGAAGCCGGCGACCAGGCCCAGCACCAGCCCCGGCAGCAGCGAGATGACCACCGAGCTCAAGGCGATCAGCAGCGACAGGCGGGCGCCGAAGATCAGCCGCGAGAGCATGTCGCGGCCCACTTCGTCGGTGCCCAGCAGGAACTGCCCGGTGCCGCCTTCCAGCCACACCGGCGGGGTGAGCAGGAAGTCGCGGAACTGCTCGCTGGGGTCGTAGGGCGCCACCCAGGGCGCGAACAGCGCGCAGAAGACGATCAGCACCATGAAGGCCAGGCCGCCCACCGCACCCTTGTTGTGCGCGAAGGCTTGCCAGAACTCTTTCAGGGGCGAGGGGTAGACCAGGCTCGGGTCGCCGGCGGGAGCGTTTTGCATGGAATTCATCGCGGGCTCCTCAGCGTTGGTGGCGGATGCGCGGGTTGACCAGGCCGTAGAGGATGTCCACGGTGAAGTTGACCAGGATCACCAGGGTGGCGACCAGCAGGATGCCGTTCTGCACCACCGGGTAGTCGCGGCGGCTGATGGCGTCGATCAGCCACTTGCCGATGCCCGGCCAGGAGAAGATGGTCTCGGTCAGCACGGCGCCGGCCAGCAGCGCGCCGACCTGCAGGCCGAACACGGTGAGCACCGGGATCATGGCGTTGCGCAGGGCGTGCACGAACACCACGCGGGCCGGCGACAGGCCCTTGGCGCGGGCGGTGCGCACGTAGTCCTCGCGCAGCACTTCGAGCATGGCCGAGCGGGTCATGCGGGCGATCACCGCCAGCGGGATGGTGCCCAGCACGATGGCCGGCAGGATGAGGTGGTGCAGGGCGTCGAGGAAGGCGCCCTCCTCGTCGGAGAGCAGCGTGTCGATGAGCATGAAGCCGGTTTTCGGCTCGATGTCGTAGAGCAGGTCCAGGCGCCCGGACACCGGCGTCCAGCCGAGGGTCACGGAGAACAGCATGATGAGGATCAGGCCCCACCAGAAGATCGGCATCGAGTAGCCGGCCAGGGAGATGGTCATCACCCCGTGGTCGAAGACCGAGCCGCGCTTGAGCGCCGCTATCACCCCCGCCAGCAGGCCGAAGGTGCCGGCGAAGAGCATGGCGGCGATGGCCAGTTCCAGGGTCGCCGGGAACAGCGTGAGGAACTCGTGCCAGACGCTGTCGCGGGTCACCAGGGATTCGCCGAGGTTGCCCTGGGCGAGGTTGCCGATGTAGTCCAGGTACTGCTGGTACAGCGGCTTGTCCAGGCCCAGGCGGTGCATGGCCTCGGCGTGCATCTGCGGGTCGACGCGGCGCTCGCCCATCATCACCTCGACCGGGTCGCCGGGGATCATGCGGATCAGCGCGAAGGTCAGCAGCGTGACGCCGAAGAAGGTCGGAATGAGCAGGCCGAAACGGCGTGCGATGAAACTCAGCATGGTGGGGGCGGACTCCTCATCACGCGGCTGCCCGCGGGGATAACGCGGGCGCCCGTTTTTATTGTCACTTCACCCGGATATCGGCGAAGTTGTTATTGCTCAGCGGGCTGATGGTGTAGCCCTCGATATTGCTGCGGCGCACATTGAACAGCTTAGGATGCGCCAGGGGAATCCAGGGGGCCTGTTCGTGGAATATCTTTGTCGCCTTTTCATAAAGTTCCTGCCGTTTCGACCGCTCGTCGGTGCGCCGGGCCTGCTGGATCAGTGATTCGAAGGCCGCATCGCACCAGCGCGCCTGGTTTTCCCCGGATTTGGCCGCCGCGCAGCTGAGGTTGGGGCTGAGGAAGTTGTCCGGGTCGCCGTTGTCGCCGGCCCAGCCGAGCAGCGAGAGGTCGTGCTCGCCGGCCTTGGAGCGCTTGAGCAGCTCGCCCCATTCCAGCGAGCGGATCTGCAGCGCGATGCCGACCTTGGCCAGGTCCGCCTGCATCATCTGTGCCGCCAGCGCGGGGTTGGGGATGGTCGGCGAGCTGCCGTTGCGGATGAACAGCGTCAGCTTCAGGCCGTCGTCCACCCCGGCTTCCTTGAGCAGGGCCCGGGCGCGCCCGGGGTCGTGCGGCCAGTCCTGGAGCTGCCGGTTATAGCCGAGCAGCGTCGCCGGGTAGGGGTTGATCGCCGGCGTCGCCGCGCCGGGGCCGAACACCGCGTCCAGCAGCGCCGGCTTGTCGATGGCCAGGTTGATGGCCTGGCGCACCCGCGCATCGTCCAGCGGCTTGTGCTGGGTGTTGAGGGCCACGTAGGTGGTCAGCAGGGCGTCGGTGCTGTCCACCGCCAGGTTCGCTTCCTTCTGCAGCTGCGGCACGTCGGCCGGCTTCGGGTAGAGCGCCACCTGGCACTCGCCGCGGCGCAGCTTCTGCATGCGCACGTTGGGGTCGAGGGTGATGGCGAACACCAGGTTGTCGATGGCCGGCTTGCCGCCGAAGTAGTCCGGGTTGGCCTTGTAGCGCACCTGGGCGTCGCGGGCGTAGCGGCTGAAGACGAAGGGCCCGGTGCCGATGGGCTGGGTGTTGAGCTGTTCCTGCTTGCCGGCCTTGAGCAACTGGTCGCCATATTCGGCCGAGTAGATGGAGGCGAAGCCCATGGCCATGTCGGCGAGGAAGGGCGCTTCCGGGTGGTTGAGGGTGAAGCGCACGGTCAGCTCGTCGAGCTTGTCCACCGACTTGATCAGCTCGCCCATGCCCATGGCCTCGAAGTAGGCGTAGCCGCGCGGCGCCGAGGCGTGCCAGGGGTGTTGCGGGTCCAGCGCGCGGCGGAAGCTCCAGAGCACGTCGTCGGCGTTCAGCGGGCGGCTGGGCTTGAAGTAGTCGGTGCTGTGGAACTTCACCCCCGGGCGCAGGTGGAAGGTGTAGGCCAGCCCGTCGGGGCTGACCTCCCAGCGCTGCGCCAGGGCCGGCACTACCTCGGTGGTGCCCGGGCGGAACGCCACCAGGCGGCTGAACACCGTCTCGGCGGCGGCGTCGGCGGTGACCGCGCCGGTGTACTGGACGATGTCGAAGCCCTCCGGGCTGGCCTCGGTGCACACCACCAGGTTCTGCGCCAGCGCGGGGCCGGCGCCGAGCGCCAGGAGCAGGGGCAGGTAGCGCGGGATCATGGGGGTTCTCCTACAGCAGGTCGAAGGGGAAGGTGCTGACCAGGCGGACCTCGTCGATGCTGCCGTCGACCTGGTTCTGGCTGGCCAGGTGCTTCATGTACATCAGGCGGAACTTGCTGCGCTTGAGCGGGCCGTCCTGGACCACGTAGGTGCCCATCAGGCCCAGCTCGTGGTGCTTCTCGCCGTCCTGGTTGCGGACCTCGGCGTAGTTGCCGTAGGCGCCGTTGCGATCGCCGTCGTAGTGGGTGCCGTCGATGTCCCAGCCCTTGGCGTACCACACCGCGGTGCTCAGGCCGGGCACGCCATAGGGCGCGAAGTCGGTGCCGTAGCGCAGCTGCACGGACTTTTCGTTGGGACCGTTGTAGTCCGACAGCAGCGAGTTGGCCAGGTAGATGGCCGAGGTCTCGTGCACGTAGTCGAAGTACTCGTTGCCGTCCACCTGCTGCCAGCCGAGCATCAGGCTGTGGGCGCCATGGCTGAGGGTGAAGGCCAGGCTCCAGGTGTCGTTGTCGATGTAGCCGGCCTCGCGGTTGCCGGTGTCGCGGGTGCTGTAGAGGTTGAAGCTGGTGTTCAGGGCCAGGCTCTGCGCATCGCCCAGGTCGTGGGAGAAGCCGAGGTAGTACTGGTTCCAGACGTCCTCGAAATGCCCGCCGTAGGCGCTCACCGAGAGGTTGTCGGCGACCTTGTAGGTGCCGCCGAGGTAGCTGTAGCGGTCGCCCTTGACCTGGCGCGTGCCGTACTCGGTGGTGAAGTCCTCGTCGCCCGCCCCGGTGCGCGGGCTGGCGCGGGTGAAGCTGCCGGCCTGCAGCGAGAGGCCGGCCAGCTCTTCGCTGAGCAGGCCGACGCCGTTGAAGCTCGACGGCAGGGCGCGGTTGTCGATGCTGTTGAACACCGGCGTCTCCACCTGGAAGCGCCCGGCCTTGAGTTCGGTGTTGGAGACGCGCAGGCGCAGGTTGGCGATGCCCAGCTTCGACCACTCGTCCACCGCCTCGCCGTCGCTGTGGGCCAGGGTGCGGTTGCCGCCGCCGCCGATCACGCCCTTGCCGCGCTCCAGGTTGATGGCGTTGAAGCCGGCCACGTCGAGGCCGAAGCCGACGGTGCCCTGGGTGTAGCCGGAGCTGTACTGGAGGATGGTGCCCTGCACCCAGGCGCGGCGGCTGTGGGTGAATTCCGAGCCGCCTTCCTTGGGAATGCGGAAGCCGAAGCTGTCGTGCATCTGCTCGCGGGAAAAGAAGTTGCGCGTGCTGAGGGTCAGTTTCTGGCCCTCGATGAAGCCGCTGGCGCCGGCCTGGCCCCTGTTCGCATCGTCCTCGGCGGCCTGGGCCTGGCCGAGCAGCCCGGCGCCGATCGCCAGGCCCAGTACAGCGGGTTTGAGGTAGGGACACTGCATGGATTGCTCCTTTTTCTTCTTCGTTGTTGTTCGAGACGGCAAACGCATCCCGCCGCGCCTGCCTGGGCGGGCGCGCGGGGTGTGGGGCAGTGGCGAAACGAAGGGCCGCCCGTCTGCGCCGGGTCGGCGGGCCGAAAGCCTCGGCTAGGGCTGGTTGCTCACGCCGTAGAAGGTGTTGCGCCCGAAGGGGCTGATGAGGAAGCCCTGCACCGACTTGCGCATGGGCTGGTACACCGTGGAGTGGGCGATGGGGCTGATGGGCAGTTGCTGGGCGAGCAGTTGCTGGGCCTGCTGGTAGAGGGCGACGCGCTGGGCGTGGTCGGTGGTGGCCTTGGCCTGCTTGACCAGCTTGTCGTAGGCCGCGTCGCACCACTTGGAGATGTTGTTGCCGTTGACCGCGTCGCAGCCGTAGAGGGTGCCGAGCCAGTTGTCCGGGTCGCCGTTGTCGCCGGTCCAGCCGAACAGGGCGGCGTCGTGCTCGCCGGCGTGGGCGCGCTTGATGTACTCGCCCCACTCGTAGCTGACGATCCTGGCCTTGATGCCGACCTTGGCCCAGTCGGCCTGGATCATCTCGGCCATCAGCTTGGCATTGGGGTTGTACGGGCGCTGCACCGGCATGGCCCAGAGGGTGATCTCGGTGCCTTCGGCGATGCCGGCCTGCTTCAGCAGTTCGCGGGCCTTCGCCGGATCGTAGGCCTGGCCCTTGATGGATTCGTCATAGGACCACTGCGTCGGCGGCATGGCGTTCACCGCCAGCTGGCCGGCGCCCTGGTAGATGGCGTCGATGATCGCCTGCTTGTTCACCGCCATGTCCAGCGCCTGGCGCACCTCGACGCGGTCCAGCGGCTTGTGGGTGACGTTGTAGGCGATGTAGCCGAGGTTGAAGCCCGGCTGCGAGGGCATGTTCAGGTTGGCGTCCTGCTTCAGCGAGGCCAGGTCCGCCGGGCGCGGGTTGAGGCTGATCTGGCATTCGCCGGCCTTGAGCTTCTGCATGCGCACCGAGGCGTCGGTGTTGATGGCGAAGATCAGGTTGTCCAGGCGCACGTCCTCGGGCTTCCAGTAGTCCTTGTTGCCCTTGAAGCGGATCAGCGCGTCCTTCTGGTAGCGGCTGAGCACGAAGGGCCCGGTGCCGATGGGCTTCTGGTTGATCTCGCTGGCCTTGCCCCGGGCGAGCAGCTGGCCGGCGTACTCGGCGGACTGGATGGCCGCGAAGCTCATGGCCAGGTTCTGGATGAAGGCGGCGTCGACCTCGTTGAGGACGAACTTCACGGTGTAGTCGTCGAGCTTCTCCACCCTGGCGATGTTGCGGTCCAGGCCCATGTCGGTGAAGTAGGGGAACTCGGTGGGGTAGGCCTTGCGGAACGGCTGGTCCTTGTCGAGCATGCGCTCGAAGGTGAAGACCACGTCGTCGGCGTTGAACTCGCGGCTGGGCTTGAAGTAGTCGGTGGTGTGGAACTTCACGCCGTGGCGCAGGTGGAAGGTCCAGGCCTTGCCGTCGGCGCTGGTCTCCCAGCTTTCGGCCAGGGCCGGCACGGCCTCGGTGCCGCCGCGCTCGAACTGCACCAGGCGGTTGAACAGGGTTTCCGACGTGGCGTCGTAGTCGGTGCCGGTGGTGTACTGGCCCGGGTCGAAGCCGGCCGGGCTGCCTTCGGAGCAGTACACCAGGGTGCTGCCGGCGAAGCTCGCCGAGCTGGCCAGCAGCAGGCCGCCGGCGACCAGTGAATGCATGGAGTTACGACGCTTCATACGCATGCCTAACCTCGTTGTTCTTTTTCTGAGGGAGCCGGGCGCGGGCCTGATGGACCTGTGCCGGCTCGGGCGCCACCGCTCCCCCGTGGGCGATGGTCGGATGCCGCCGGGGTAGCCGGCGAACGTCGAACGCGAAGTTAAGTCAGGCTGAAATTAAGGTCAACTTAAATTCAGTGCTACTGCAAAAATCAGAAGCGTCCTAACACCTAGGGAATGTCTCAGGTACCCGGATGCTCGCCGAACAGCGGCATGGTGGTGACGGTCAGCACCTCGGCGGTTTCCTCGCCGGCATTGCGCAGGCAGTGGGGCTTGCCGGCGTCGAAGTGCACCGAGTCGCCGGGGCCGAGGGGGTAGCTGCGGCCGTCGATGGTGTAGACGATGCTGCCGCTGAGCACGTAGGCGAATTCCGCGCCCTCGTGGGCAATCAGCTCGGACTGGTAGCCGACCGGCATGTTCATCTTCACCGCGTTGAGCTGGTTGCCGGGGAAGGAACTGGACAGGCGCTCGTAGCCCAGCGGCTGGCCCTCGATGGCATAGCGCACGCGCTCGCCCTGGTGGGTGTCCGGCTGCGCTTGCTGCGGCTGGTCGAACAGTTCGTTGAGCGGCACCCCCAGGGACTTGGCGATGCTGGCCAGGGACGAGATGGAAACCCCGGTGAGGTTGCGTTCGGCCTGGGACAGGAAGCTGGCGGTGAGGCCGGATTCGCTGGCCACCTGGTTGAGGGTCTTCTTCGCGGCGCGCCTATAGCGACGCAGGCGCTCTCCGATTCGATCGACGGTCATTGGCTGGGCTCTTGGAGGATGCCGGCAGTATACCGGCGAAGGAAGGCGGAGGAAGAGGGCCGGAAAGGTTGGCTTGCGAAGAGGGCTTTTGCCGTGATTTTAAGTGGTGCTTAAAATTCGTTTGGCACGGATTTTAAGTAATGCTTAAATTCCGCCGGAATTCTCAGGATGGGAGTTGGGCGATGACGTTGGGCGTTGGGGGCAGCAGCCCCGAGCAGGCTCTGGCGGGGCTGCGCGACATGAGCGGCGGCGTCGAGCCGATCGGGCTGGACGAATACCGGGCCCGGGTGGCCGGCCTGCAGGCGCGCCTGCGCGAGCAGGGCATGGCCGCGGCGTTCGTCGATGCCGGCAGCTACCTGCGCTATTTCAGCGGGGTGAAATGGAACCCCAGCGAACGCCTGGTCGGCCTGCTGGTGCCCGCCGAGGGCGCGCCGCAGTACCTCGCCCCGGCCTTCGAGGAGGGCACGGTGCGCGACTTCCAGGTGCTGCCCGGGGCGATCCGCACCTGGCAGGAACACCAGAGCCCCTACCGCCTGCTGCTGGACATGCTGGTGGAGCTGGGCGTGCCGGCCAACGCCCGCCTCGGCCTGTGCCCGAGCCTGCCGTTCGGCATGGTCGAGCGCCTGCGCGAGGTTGCCGGCGCCCTGCGCCTGGTGGATGCGAGCGCCGCCGTCGACCATGGCCGGCAGCGCAAGTCGGCCGCCGAGCTGGCGCTGATGCAGCGCGCCAAGGACATGACCCTGGAAGTGCACAAGGCCGTCGCCAGCATCCTCCGCGAAGGCATCACCACCACCGAGGTGGTGCGCTTCATCGAGGCGGCGCACCGCCGCGTCGGCGCGCCCGGCTCGACCTTCTGCATCGTGCTGTTCGGCGAGGACAGCGCCTTCCCCCACGGCGTGCGCGAGCCGCGCCCGCTGCGCGAAGGCGACATGGTGCTGATCGACACCGGCTGCCAGTTGCACGGCTACAACTCGGACATCACCCGCAGCTACGTGTTCGGCACGCCCAGCGAGCGCCAGCGCAGCCTGTGGAACCTGGAGAAGGCCGCGCAACTGGCCGCCTTCGCCGCCGCCGTGCCGGGTGCGCCCTGCCAGGCGGTGGACGCCGCCGCGCGGCGCTGCCTGGAAGCCGGCGGGCTGGGCCCGGACTACGCCTTGCCCGGCCTGCCGCACCGCACCGGCCACGGCATCGGCCTCGACATACACGAAGGCCCCTACCTGGTGCGCGGCGACGAAACCCCGCTGGAGGCCGGCATGTGCTTCAGCAACGAACCGATGATCTGCGTGCCCGGCGAGTTCGGCATCCGCCTGGAAGACCACTTCTACATGAGCGCCGAAGGCCCACGCTGGTTCACCCGGCCGAGCCATTCCATCGACGATCCGTTCGGTCTGGCGGGGTAAGGCCTACCGCACCGGGGGGCATTGTAGGAGCGGGCCCTGCCCGCGATTCGCGCGCAGGGCGCGCTCCTACAGGGGGATGGCGGCGCAGGATTTCATCCGTGATCGCGCCGGGGCGTTCGGCTATCGCGGACAAGGTCCGCTCCTACGGGAGAAATGCCGCGCTGCCCGGCGACCTGTAGGAGCAGGCCCTGCCTGCGATTCGCGCGCAGGGCGCGCTCCTATAGGGGACTGGTGCGGGTGGGGCAGCGTAGCGGATCTCATCCGCGAATCGCGCCGGGACGTCCGGCTATCGCGGACAAGGTCCGCTCCTACGTTGCAGGCGAGCACAGCTTTTCGTAGGAGCGAGCACCTCGGTACAGCCTGCAATGTTGCACGGTGGCTAGAGCAATTCGAAGGGAAAGGTACTGACCAGCCGCAGCTCGTCGACGCTGCCGTTGCTCTGCTTCTGGCTGGCGCGGTGGCTGACGTACATGAGGCGGAAGTGGCTGCGTTTGAGCGCCCCGTTCTGCACCACGTAGGCGGCCGACAGGCCCAGTTCGCGGTGCTTCTCGCCGTCCTGCTCGCGGCCCTTCGCGTAGTTGCCGTAGGCGCCGTTGCGGTCGCCGGTGTAGCCCGTGCCGTCGATGTCCCAGCCCTTGACGTACCACACCGAGGTGCTCAGCCCCGGCACGCCGTAGGCTGCCCAGTCGGTGTTGTAGCGCAGCTGCGCGGATTTCTCGTTGGGCCCGTTGTAGTCGGCGAAGGCCACGTTGCTCAGGTGGATGGCCTTGGTCTCGTGCACGTAGTCGAAGTATTCGTCGCCTTCGACCTGCTGCCAGCCGAACATCAGCGAGTGGGCGCCGCGGCTGAGGGTGAAGTCCAGGCTCCAGGTGTCGTTGTCGATGTAGCCGGCGGCGCGGCGGCCGGTGTCGCGGGTGCTGTAGAGGTTGGCGCGGGTCCGCAGGGCGAGCTTCTGCGGGTCGCCCAGGCTGTGGCTCAGGCCCAGGTAATACTGGTTCCAGATGTCCTCGAAATGCCCGCCGTAGAGTGTCGCCGACAGGCCGCCGGGGGCCTTGTAGCTGCCGCCGAGGTAGCTGTAGCGGTCGCCCTTGGCCAGGCGGGTGCCGTATTCGGTGGTCAGGTCTTCCTCGCCGGCGCCGGCGCGGGGGCTGGCGCGGGTGAAGCTGCCGGCCTGCAGCGCCAGGCCCGGCAGTTCCTCGCTGAGCAGGGCGAAGCCGTCGAAGCTGGCGGGCAGGACGCGGTTGTCGTGGCTGTTGAACACCGGCGTGTCGACCTGGAAGCGGCCGCCCCTGAGTTCGGTGCTGGAGACGCGCAGGCGCAGGTTGGCGATGCCCAGCTTGGACCATTCGTCCACCGCGTTGCCGTCGCTGTCGGTCAGGGTGCGGTTGCCGCCGCCGCCGGCGATCACGCCTTTGCCGCGCTCCAGGCTGAGGGCGTGGTAGCCGGCCACGTCCAGGCCGAAGCCGACGGTGCCCCGGGTGTAGCCGGAGCTGTACTTGAGCAGGGTGCCCTGCACCCAGGTGCGGCGGTTGTGGGTGAACTCCGCGCCGTCTTCCTTGGGGATGCGGAAGCCGTTGCTGTCCTGGGCCTGTTCCAGGGCGGCGAAGTTGCGGGTGCGCAGGCTCAGGCTCTGGCCTTCGACGAAGCCCTTGGCGCCGGCCTGGCCGCGGGCCTCGCGGCGGTCGTCCTCGGCGGCCCAGGCCTGGCCGAACAGACAGGCGCCGAGGGACAGGCCCAGGGCGGTGGGGCGGATGTGCTGCTGGATCATTGGCTGTTGCTCCCTTCTTGTTCTTGTTGGAGGGGCTAGGCCGATGACGCCGTGGGTGCGCTGGCCCCTGTGAGGGGCCGAAGCTAAGTGGGGGCGGGAAGGGCGATCAAGGCGGATTCGGCCGCGCTGCGAAAAACGGAAAATTCCGAATATTCAGGGGATTGCATTCGGGCGACGGGGTACTCGTCGAAGGTAGGCGCGGGGGCGATGGAGGGCGCCTACCTGCCCGGCGCCGCCTCTGGCGGGGCGGCGCCGGGGTGGGGGACTACAGCAGGTTGAAGGGCAGGGTGGTGATCAGGCGCACGTCGTCGATGCTGCCGTCGGCCTGGTTCTGGCTGGCCCGGTGGCGCCGGTAGGTCAGCTTGATGCTGCTGCTCTTGAGCGGGCCGTCCTGGATCTTGTAGGCGATGGTCATGCCCAGTTCGCGATGCCTTTCGCCGTCCTGCTTGCGCACCTCGGCGTAGCTGCCGTGGGCGCCGTTGCGGTCGCCGTCGTAGCGGGTGCCGTCGATGCCCCAGCCCTTGGCGTACCACAGCGTGCTGCTCAGCCCCGGTATGCCGTAGCGGGCCCAGTCGGTGCCGTAGGCCAGCTGGGCGGACTTCTCGTTGGGGCCGTTGTAGTCGGATTGCAGGTAGTTGACCAGGTAGATGGCCGCGGTCTCGTTGACGTAGTCGAAGTACTCGTCGCCATCGACCTGCTGCCAGCCCGCCATCAGGCTATGGGCGCCGCGGGCGAGGGTGAAGGCCAGGCTCCAGGTGTCGTTGTCGATGTAGCCGGCCTTGCGGCTGCCGGCATCGCGGGTGCTGTAGCCGTCGAAGCGGGTGTGCAGGGCCAGCACGTCGGGGTCGCCGAGGTCGTGGGAGAAGCCCAGGTAGTACTGCCGCCAGATGTCCTCGAACTCGCCGCCGTAGGCGCTGAGGCTGAGGTTGGGCGTCGCGCGGTAGGTCCCGCCGAGGTAGCTGTAGCGGTCGCCCTTGGCCTTGCGGTCGCCGTAGGTGGTGGTGAGTTTCTCGTCGCCGGCGCCGGTGCGCGGGCTGACGCGATCGAAGCTGCCGGCCTGCAGCCTGAGCCCGGTGAGTTCGCTGCTGGTCAGGCCGACACCGCGGAAGGTGGAGGGCAGGGCGCGGTTGTCGATGGTGGCCAGCACCGGCGTCTGGACCTGGAAGCGGCCGGCGCGCAGTTCGCTGTTGGACAGCCGCAGGCGCAGGTTGGCCACGCCCAGCTTGGACCACTCGTCCAGCGGCCGCCCGTCGCTGTCGGTCAGGGTGCGGTTGCTGCCGCCGGCGACCACGCCCTTGCCGCGCTCCAGGTTGAGGGCATGGAAGGCGCCGACGTCGAGGCCGAAGCCGACGGTGCCCCGGGTGTAGCCGGAGCTGTACTGCAGGATGCTGCCCTGCACCCAGGTGCGCCGGCTGTGGGTGGGCTCGTAGCCGTCCTCCTTGGGGATCTTGAAGACGAAGCGCCCATGTTTTTGCTCGCGGGAGGCGAAGTTGCGGGTGCTCAGGGTCAGGCTCTGGCCTTCGATGAAGCCCTTGGCGGCGGCCTGCCCCCGCTGCCTGTCGTCCTCTTCGGCCGCCCAGGCCTGGCCGGTGACGCCGGCGAGCAGCGCCAGGCCGATGGCGGTGGGGCGGAAGTGTGGATTGGTCATCTGATTGCTCCTCGTTTCTAGTGCTGTGCGCAACGGCGGGCACCTGGGCGCGCGCCGGGAACGGCCGGTGGCCGGCTGCAAGGCGGAAAGCGAGTGCGGTGGGATGATTGTTGGAAGAGCCTGGCCGGTCGGGCCTGGCTCATGGCTGCCCGCAGCGGATGGGGCGGGCGCAGGGACGGCAGCGGCGGGTACGCCGTGCCGTGGAAGGCGTGGGGGCCGGGGCTGCCGGACCTTCAGGGGGGAAGCTAAGCCATGCCTGGCGGCCGCGACAATGAAAAAATGCCTGGTGCTTCACTACGCCGCTTCTCGCCGATGCCCGGAATAGAGGCTTCGCAGCGTTTTGGGGAGGCGGCGTGGTGGGAATCTTGGTACCCACCTGTAGGAGCGGGCCCTGCCCGCGATTTCGCGCGCAGGGCGCGCTCCTACATTGGAATGGTGTGGGTGGGGCGGCGTAGGAGCTGATCTTATCCGCGAATCGCGCCGGAACGCCTGGCTATCGCGGACAAGGTCCGCTCCTACGGGGGAGGCATGCCGTGTCTCTCGGTAACCTGTAGGAGCGGGCCCTGCCCGCGATTTCGCGCGCAGGGCGCGCTCCTACATTGGAATGGTGTGGGTGGGGCGGCATAGGAGCGGATCTCATCCGCGAACCGCGCCGGAACCTCCGGCTATCGCGGACAAGGTCCGCTCCTACGGGGGGCGGGAAATATGGGCTCAGGGCCCCAGTTCGACGTGGGTGAAGTTGTTCGAGCCCAGCGGGCTGAGGGTGAAGCCCTTCACCCTGGGGCTCAGCACCACGAACTGTTTCGGGTAGGCCAGGGCTATCCAGGGCGCTTCGCGCTGGAAGATCGCCAGGGCCTGGCGGTACAGCGCGGCGCGGGCGTCCTGGTCTGTGCTGGCGCGGGCCTGGCGCAGCAGGTCGTCGAACTGGGCGTTGCACCAGCCGGCCATGTTCTCGCCGCTCTGCGCGGCGGCGCAGGACAGGTTGGGGGTGAGGAAGTTGTCCGGGTCGCCGTTGTCGCCCACCCAGCCCATGAACACCAGGTCGTGCTCGCCATGCTTGGCACGGCGGATCAGCTCACCCCATTCGTAGACGCGGATGTCGGCGCGGATGCCCAGCTTGCCCAGGTCGTTCTGCAGCATCTGCGCGCCTATGCCGGGGTTGGGGTTGGCCGGGCCGCCGCCGGGGCGGGTCCAGATGCTGAGCTTCTGCCCGGGCTGCACGCCGGCCTCGGCCAGCAGCTGGCGGGCCCGTTCGAGGTCGCGCGGCCAGCCTTTCAGGTCCGCGTCCGAACCCCACAGCGTCGGCGGGTAGGGCGCCACCGCCGGGCTGGCGCCGCCCTCGCCGAACTGCGCCTTGCGGTAGGCGTCGCGGTCGAAGGCGAGGTTGATGGCCTGGCGCACGCGCACGTCGTCCAGCGGCTTGTGCCGGGTGTTGATGGCGACGTAGGCGACCAGCAGGGAGTCCAGTTCCTCCACCTTCAGGCGCGGGTCCCTGCGCAGTTCGGGGATGTCCGTGGGCCGCGGGTACACCGCCACCTGGCAGTCGCCGGCGCGCAGTTTCTGGATGCGCACGCTGGGGTCGGGAGTGATCGCCAGCAGCAGGCGCTCGATCTTCGGCGTGCCGCCCCAGTAGTCGGGGTTGGCGGCGAAGCGCACCTGGGCGTCCTTCTGGTAGCGCTGGAAGACGAAGGGGCCGGTGCCCAGGGGCAGGTTGTTCAGTTGCTCTGGCTTGCCGGCCGCCAGCAGCAGGTCGGCGTATTCGGCCGAGTAGATGGAGGCGAAGCCCATGGCCAAGTCGGCGAGGAAGGGCGCCTCGGGATGGCGCAGGGTGAAGCGCACTGTCAGGTCGTCGACTTTCTCGACGCGCTCGATCAGCCCCGGCAGGCCCATCGACTGGGCGTAGGGGAAGCCGCGCGGGGCCAGCCTGTTCCACGGATGCGCCGGGTCGAGCTGGCGCCGGAAGCTCCAGAGCACGTCGTCGGCGTTGAAGGTGCGGGTAGGCGTGAAGTAGTCGGTGCGCTGGAACTTCACGCCGGGGCGCAGGTGGAAGGTGTAGGCCAGGCCGTCGGCGCTGATGTCCCAACTCTGCGCCAGCGCGGGGATCACCTTCGTGCTGCCGGGGGCGAACTGCACCAGGCGTTCGTACACCGTCTCCGCCGTGGCGTCGGCGGTGGTGGCGGCGGTGTACTGGGTGATGTCGAAGCCTTCCGGGCTGCCCTCAGTGCACACCACCAGGGGCCGGGCCAGGGCCGGCGCGGCGGCGAGCAGCAACGCCAGGGCCGCCCACGCGGGGCGGCCCGGTCGTCCATCGGCAAGCGGCTGTGGCCAGCGCAGCATGGCGTGACGGCCGCCTCGCGGCGGCCGCGGGCCTTACTTGCCGACGCCCACGCCGTAGAAGGAGTTGAGCGCGAAGGGGCTGATCTTGAAGTCCTCGACCGTCTTGCGCATCGGCTGGTACACGGTGGAGTGGGCGATCGGGGTGATCGGCACCTGCTCCTTGAGGATGTGCTGGGCCTGCTTGTACAGCTCGGTGCGCTTGGCCTGGTCGGGGGTTCGCTTGGCTTCCTTGATCAGCTTGTCGTAGGGCTGGTCGCACCATTTGGAGAAGTTGTTGCCGTTGACCGCGTCGCAGCTGTACAGGGTGCCCAGCCAGTTGTCCGGGTCGCCGTTGTCGCCGCTCCAGCCGATCAGCATGGCGTCGTGCTCGCCGGCCTTGGCGCGCTTGATGTACTCGCCCCATTCGTAGGTGACGATCTTCGCCTTGATGCCGACCTTGGCCCAGTCGGCCTGGAGCATCTCGGCCATCAGCTTGGCGTTGGGGTTGTACGGGCGCTGCACGGGCATGGCCCACAGGGTGATCTCGGTGCCTTCGGGCACGCCGGCCTTCTTCAGCAGTTCCTTGGCCTTCTCCGGGTTGTAGCCGGCGTCCTTGATGCTGTCGTCGTAGGACCACTGGGTCGGCGGCATGCCGTTCACGGCGAGCTGGCCGGCGCCCTGGTAGACGGCGTCGATGATGGCCTTCTTGTTCACCGCCATGTCCAGCGCCTCGCGCACTTCCAGCTTGTCCAGCGGCTTGTGCAGCACGTTGTAGGCGATGTAGCCGAGGTTGAAGCCCGGCTGCGAAGGCATGTTCAGGTTGGCGTCCTTCTTCAGCGACTCCAGGTCCGCCGGGCGCGGGAACAGGGTGATCTGGCACTCGTTGGCCTTGAGCTTCTGCATGCGCACCGAGGCGTCGGTGTTGATGGCGAAGATCAGGTTGTCGATCTTCACCTCGCCGGGCACCCAGTAGTCCTTGTTGGCCTTGAAGCGGATCATCGCGTCCTTCTGGTAGCGGCTGAACACGAAGGGCCCGGTGCCGATCGGCTTCTGATTGATGTCGCTGGCGCGGTTCCGCTTGAGCAACTGGTCGGCGTATTCGGCGGACTGGATGGAGGCGAAGCTCATGGCCAGGTTCTGGATGAACGCGGCGTCGACCTCGTTGAGGACGAACCTGACGGTGTAGTCGTCGACCTTCTCCACCTTGGCGATGTTGGCGTCCATGCCCATGTCGGTGAAGTAGGGGAATTCGGTGGGGTAGGCCTTACGGAACGGGTGGTTCTTGTCGAGCATGCGCTCGAAGGTGAACAGCACGTCGTCGGCGTTGAATTCGCGGGTCGGCTTGAAGTAGTCGGTGGTGTGGAACTTCACGCCGTGGCGCAGGTGGAAGGTGTAGGTCTTGCCGTCATCGGATACGTCCCACTTCTCGGCCAGGCCGGGGATCACCTGGGTGCCGCCGCGCTCGAACTGGGTGAGGCGGTTGAATACCGTCTCGGCGGCGGCGTCGAAATCGGTGCCGGTGGTGTACTGGCCGGGGTCGAAGCCCGCCGGGCTGCCCTCGGAGCAGAACACCAGGTTGCCGGCGGCGTGGGCGAAGGGAGCGCTGGCGATCAACCCAGCGGCGATCATGGAGCGGATGACGGCATTCTTGCGCATGCTGACCTCAGTTTGTTGTGGTTGTCATCGAGGCACGTCCTTGTGGGGCGTGTCGCCTGAAACTATGCAGGGCACATGCCGGGCGCAAGGGCCACACCCGCCACAGTGTAGAAGCTGTGGGGAAGTCGTAAGGGAATGTCGCAATAACGCAAGAAGCCCGCCGCGGCGCCCGGCTGGGCGGCGCCGCGGCGGGCCCGCATCAGGGCATCTGCACTTCGATGGTGCCGTCGGCGGTCACCGTGACCTGGCTGGTGCCGGCCTCGATCTCCGGGGCCGCGGCGAAACCGGCGTCGGCCTTCATCGCCGCCATGCGCATCACCGGCATCGGCCGCGGCGCGCCGGCGCTGTTCAGGTTCAGGTTGACCAGGCGGTAGCCCTTGCCGCCGAGGGAGTCGGTCAGCAACTGGGCGCGGGCCTTGAACGCCGCCACGGCGTTCTTCATCAGGCTGTCCTCGTTCTGCTGGCGGGTGGAGTCGGCGATGCTGAAGCTCATGTTGCCCATCTTCAGCTTGCCCAGCAGGCTGGCGGTGAGCTGCGACAGCGCGGCGAAGTCGGAGCTTTCCAGGCGCAGCTCGGCGCGTTCGCGCCAGGCGGTGATCTTCTGGCCCTTGTCGTCGTACACCGGGTAGCTGTTGCGGCTGCCCAGGCTGACGGTCACGCCCTTGGCCTTGCGCGCCTCGGTCACCGCGGCGTTGAGGGCGGCGGTGGTCTCGGCGGCGAGCTTGGCCGGGTCGCTGGCCTGGGCTTCGTTGAAGAGGGTCACGTGCATCTGGTCGTGGGCCACTTCCTGGCTGGCCTCGGCATGCAGCGACACCAGGTTGTAGCGCGGCTCGTCGGCGTGGGCGGCGAAGCTGGTGGCGGCCAGGGCGACGGCTGCGGCCAGGGCGGCGAGGCTTTTCTTCAATGCGGACATGTTCGACTCCTTGGTCCTGTAATGAGTCCCGGGTGCAGGGTAGACGACCCCGCACATGGACAGTCAGACCTATTGACGCAGGTCGGCGTTCAAAGGGGTTGAATCGCGATAGCCTTTATCTCGTATGCTGTGTCGCTATGACGCACCGAGAGGGGAAGGGGCTTGGCTATACTCGCGCAAATTCCGGAATTCACCATGCGCACACCGGTTTTCCAGTTATCCGCCAGCCGGCAGAACCTGCTGCACCTGACGCTCATCCGTATTCTCGTGCTGGCCGCCCAGGCCGGTTCGGTGGGCATCGCCTACAAGGTCCAATTGATCCCGCTGCCCTGGGCGGCGCTGGGGGTGACCCTCGGCGTGTCCCTGGTGCTGTGCCTGGCCACCGCCCTGCGCCTGCGCGGGCCCTGGCCGGTGACCGAGGTGGAATACGCGGTGCAGCTGGGCTGCGACCTGATCATCCACAGCGCCCTGCTGTATTTCTCCGGCGGCTCGTCCAACCCCTTCGTCTCCTATTACCTGGTGCCGCTGACCATCGCCGCGGCGACCCTGCCGTGGCTCTACACCATCGTCCTCGCCGGCCTGGCCCTGGCCGCTTACACGGTGCTGCTGGTGTGGTTCCACCCGCTGAACATCGCCCCGGCGCAGCGCGACTACCTGCTGATCTACGGCATGTGGCTGAGCTTCGCCCTGGCCGCCGGGCTGATCACCTTCTTCGTCGCGCGCATGTCCCAGGCGCTGCGCCGCCAGGAACAGATAGTCGCGCAGCGCCGCGAGGAGGGCATGCGCGACCAGCAGCTGCTGGCCGTGGCCACCCAGGCCGCCGGCGCCGCCCATGAGCTGGGCACGCCGCTGGCGACCATGAGCGTGCTGCTCAAGGAGCTGCGCCAGGCGCACCCGAAGGATCCGCTGCTGCAGGAAGACCTGGCGCTGCTGCAGGAGCAGGTCAAGCTGTGCAAGGACACCCTGCAGCAACTGGTGCGCGCCGCCGAGGCCGACCGCCGCCAGGCCATCCAGGAACAGGGCGTCAACGAATGGCTGGAGGCGGTGCTGCGCCGCTGGCACCTGATGCGCCCGGAGGCCACCTACCGCTACCTGAACCTGGGCCCGGGCAGCGCCCCGCGGCTGACGCCGCCCACCGACCTCACCCAGGCCCTGCTGAACCTGCTGAACAACGCCGCCGATGCCTGCCCGGACGACCTGGAGATCTGCGTCGACTGGACTGCCACCGACATCTGCCTGAGCATCCGCGACCACGGCCCCGGCGTGCCTCTGGCGATCGCCGAGCAACTCGGCAAACCCTTCTTCACCACCAAGGGCAAGGGCTTCGGCCTCGGCCTGTTCCTCAGCCAGGCCAGCGTCACCCGCGCCGGCGGCACGGTGAAGTTGTACAACCACGAAGACGGCGGCACGCTTACCGAGCTGCGCCTGCCGCGCAGCTATGGTGTGGTGTGAACCCACGCGCGAGGAAGTACCCATGAGCGAAGAGAATCTGTTCGAAGGCGAAGAGCAACCCCACCTGCTGCTGGTGGACGACGACGCCACCTTCACCCGTGTGATGGCGCGTGCGATGAGCCGCCGCGGCCTGCGCGTATCGGTCGCCGGCTCTGCCGAGGAAGGCCTGGCATTGGCCAAGGAGGACCTGCCCGACTACGCCGTGCTCGACCTGAAGATGGACGGCGACTCCGGCCTGGTGCTGCTGCCCAAGCTGCTGGAGCTGGATGCGGAGATGCGCGTGGTGATCCTCACCGGCTACTCCAGCATCGCCACCGCGGTGGAGGCCATCAAGCGCGGCGCCACCAACTACCTGTGCAAGCCGGCCGACGCCGACGACGTGCTGACCGCGCTGCTCTCGCAGCACGCCGACCTGGACAGCCTGGTGCCGGAAAACCCCATGTCGGTGGACCGCCTGCAGTGGGAGCACATCCAGCGCGTGCTGGCCGAGCACGACGGCAACATTTCCGCCACCGCCCGCGCCCTGGGGATGCATCGGCGGACGTTGCAGCGTAAGCTGCAGAAGCGCCCCGTGAGGCGTTAAGGAATTCATAAGAAGCTGTATCTACGATCTCGCGAGCTAGCGCAGAACAAGGCGAAAACAGGCGAGGGAGGCACCGGGCTCGCGTTCGAGTTTAGTCCGCTAAATGAGCATCACTCGCCTGTTTTTAACGCAGTTATGCCGACGCGCAGCAGATCGTAGACAGGTTCTAAGACAGGGAGCGCCGACTGGGCGCTCTTTTTTTGTGCCCGTGCTGAGCCCGACCCGATGACCGAAAGCGCCGAATACCGTGCCGCGAACGATGCCGTTCGCGGGCATTTCTTCTCCCAGGTGTGGAAACTGACGGCGCCCTACTGGCGCAGCGAAGAGAAGGGCATGGCCTGGTTGCTGCTGATCGTGGTGATCGCCCTGTCGCTGGTGGTGGTGGCCCTGCAGGTCTGGCTCAACAACTGGTCCCGGGACTTCTACAACGCCCTGCAGAACAAGGACCTGAAGAGCTTCATCCACCTGATGTTCATGTTCTCGGGGATCGCCGCGGTGTTCATTCTGACCGCCGTCTACCGTCTCTATCTCACGCAGATGCTGACCATCCGCTGGCGTCGCTGGCTCACCGAGCAGCATTTCGCCGCCTGGCTGTCGCACAAGAACTATTACCTGATGGAACAGAGCGGCTACACCGACAACCCCGACCAGCGCCTCACCGACGACCTCAAGGACTTCACCGACACCACGCTGAGCCTCGGCCTGGGGCTGATCAGCAACATCGTCAGCCTGGTGTCCTTCTCGGTGATCCTCTGGGGCGTGTCCGGCAGCATCGAACTATTCGGCATCAGCATCCCCGGCTACATGTTCTGGGCCGCGTTGCTCTACGCCCTGGTCGGCAGCTGGCTGACGCACCTGATCGCCCGCCGCCTGATCGGTCTGAGCAACCGCCAGCAGCGCTACGAGGCCGACTTGCGCTTCGGTCTGGTGCGGGTGCGCGAGAACGCCGAGAGCATCGCCCAGTACGATGGCGATGAGAACGAGCGGCAGCGCCTGATGGGGCGCTTCGCCAATGTCTGGCACAACTTCCGTGAACTGATGAACGTGCAGAAACGCCTGACGTTCTTCTCCTCGGGCTATGCGCAGATCGCCACCGTGTTCCCCTTCATCGTCGCCTCGCCACGCTACTTCGCCGGCAAGATTCAGCTCGGCGAGCTCATGCAGATCAACTCCGCCTTCGGCAACGTCCAGGACGGCCTCAGCTGGTTCATCAACGCCTATGGCAGCCTGGCGGGCTGGCGCGCCACCTGCGACCGTCTGCTGAGTTTCCGCCGGGCCCTGGAGGAGAGCCAGGCCGAGCACGCCGGTATCGAAGTGCGCAAGGATGGCAACGGCCTGCAGCTCAAGCACCTGAGCCTGTGCCTGGGCGACGGCAGCGTGCTGCTGGAACCCACCGACCTGACCCTGCGAGCCGGCGAGCACGTGCTGATCAGCGGCCCCTCCGGCGCCGGCAAGAGCACCCTGCTGCGTGCCATGAGCGGGCTCTGGCGCTACGGCGCCGGGCAGGTGCAGATGCCCGCGGCGCGCACGCTGTTCCTGCCGCAGAAGCCCTACCTGCCGATCGGCAGCCTGGCCACGGCCCTGAGCTATCCGGAAGAACCCGGCCGGCACGGCCCCGAGCGCCTGCGCGAAGTGCTGCGCCTGTGCCGCCTGGAGCACCTGGGCGAACGCCTGGACGAAGCCCAGCACTGGCAGCGCCTGCTCTCGCCGGGCGAACAGCAGCGCCTGGCCATCGCCCGCGCGCTGCTCTATGCGCCGGCCTGGCTGTTCCTCGACGAGGCCACCTCGGCGCTGGACGACAACGACGAAGCCGCGCTCTACCAGACCCTGCTGGAGCAACTGCCCGGCGTGACCCTGGTCAGCATCGGCCACCGCGCCGACCTCAGGCGCTTCCACGAGCGCCAGCTGCGCCTGGAGGATCGTCACCTGCGGGAGGTCGGGGCGGTGCTCCCGGCCTGACACGCCTACCTGTCGCAAGGGAATCCCCCGGCGATAGGATTTTGGGAAAGATCGTGCTGTGAATTCCTTCAGATTTTGCAGGAAAGCTCGCAATTGCTTGGCAGTTTTGGGGACTGCTGCATCGTTCCCTGACCCATACCCGGTACCCTCGACGGCTTTGCGGTAAACAGCCCGTCGCATTCGGATTCCGGATATCGCCATGCATGGTCTTTCCCCTTCTGGTCAGGCGTTGACGCGCGAGGCATTGCGCCTGGTGAACCCGCGCCGCTTCCTTGGCCTCGCGCTCGCCGGCGCCGCGGCGCTGGCGCTGCTGGCCTTCGCCGCCGGCCTGTGGCTCGGCCGCGTCATGGCGCCGCCCGCGCCGCTGGCCGAGGCCGCCCCGCAGCAGACGCCGGAGCAGCGCTTCGCCGTGGCGCGCCTGGGCGAGCTGGCCGGGCGCCTGCAAGTGCTGGAAAAGGACGCCGCCTACCTGCTGAAAGTGGTCGACGGCCACGAGGACATCGCCCGCAAGCTGGCGCGCATCGACCCCGGCCTGGTGCCGGAGCAGGCACCGGCACGCGGCGCTGACGGGGAGGGCGGCCTGCTGCTGCCGCCGCGGCCATGCCAGGCCGCGCCGCTGGTCGACGTGCAGCAGGGCACCGAGGCCGCCCGTTGCCTGCGCCGCCAGCTCGACCTGCTGCTGGACGCGGTGTCGCGGCGCAACGCCGACTTCCTCGCCATCCCCACCCATCGTCCGGTGGACAAGGCGCGCCTGGGCTCGGCCTTCGGCAACCGGGTGGACCCGTTCAACCGCCGCCTGGCCTTCCACTCCGGGCTCGACTTCGCCGCGCCCGGCGGCACCGAGATCCAGGCCGCCGCCGGTGGCCGGGTGGTCGCCGCCGGCCCCTTCAGCTCCTATGGCATCCGCGTGGAAATCGACCACGGCAACGGCCTGCTCACCCGTTATGCGCACCTGTCCAGGGCCGAGGTGCGCGTCGGCGACGTGGTGATGCCCGGCCAGCGCATCGCCGCCATGGGCTCCACGGGCCGCTCCACCGGCTCGCACCTGCATTTCGAAGTGCTCTACCGCGGCGAGTTCGTCGACCCGCAGCACTTCCTTTCCCTCGGCGACATGGAGAAGGCCCTCGATGCGCTGGCGCAGGACTAGGCCGGCGACCACCCGCGAACTGCTGCGCGCCGAGCACCAGCCGCGGGCCCAGGTGGCGCGCAGCTACCGGCCGCTGCTCTGGGCCGCGCTGGCGCTGGCCGTGGCTTTCGCCGCGCTGCATTTCTGGCGCGGCTCGCAGCAGGCCGAAACACAGCGGCGCATCGACGCGCTGCAGGCCGGCAATGCCGCGCTGGCCGCCGACCTGCAGCGCCAGCGCCTGCTGACCGCCGAGGCCCAGGCCACGCGCGAGCAGCTGCAGCGGCGCATCGACCAGATGTCCGGGGAACTCAAGAAGCTCAAGACCGACCTGGCGTTCTACCGCCAGCAGAAACCCGCCAAGTGATCCGCAGGAGGACGAACATGTTCAGCAGCAACAAGAAGAAGGGGCCGCAGGTGGCGGTGGACAGGTTTTCCAGCCTGCTGTCGGGCAACCTGGCGCTGGTGGGCGACCTGGAGTTCGAGGAGGGCCTGAAGGTCCAGGGCCGCATCCAGGGCAACGTGCGCCACAAGCCGGGTACCCAGAGCCTGCTGGCCCTGGGCGCGGAAGGGCGGATCGAGGGCTGCGTCAGCAGCTACGACGCGCTGATCGACGGCACCATCGTCGGCGACCTCTACGTCGAGCACCTGCTGGAGCTGCATTCCAACGCCCGCGTCATCGGCAACATCCACTACCGCCAACTGAGCATGGAGAACGGCGCCAGCGTCGACGGCAAGCTCACCCGCCTGGACGAGCAGCGCCCGCTGGAACTGCCGGCGCCCGAGAGCCACCGGGCGCGTGCCGGGGCCGAGGAAGCGGAGCCCGCCTGAGGCAAATCGTTAGCACGCGAAGCACTGCCCCTTGCTATGATCGCCGCAGTTCTTCCGCCGGCGTTTCCCCTCCATGCTCGCACTGCTGTTCCAGACCCTCGGCATCACCGCGCCGGTGTTCTCCATGCTGTTCATCGGCGTGCTGCTGCGCCGCGTCGGCTGGATCGACCAGGGCTTCATCCAGACCGCCTCGGCCCTGGTGTTCAACGCCACCATGCCGGTGATGCTGTTCCTCGGCATCTACCATTCCGACCTGCACCGCGCGGCCAGCCCGGCGGTGCTGACGTTCTTCTGCCTGGCCACCCTCGGCGGCTTCCTGCTCGCCTGGGCCTGGGCGCACTGGCGGGTGCCGCGGCAAGAACGCGGCGTCTACGTGCAGGGCGCCTTCCGCGGCAACAACGGCATCGTCGGCCTGGCCCTGGCCACCAGCCTCTACGGCGAGCACGGCCTGGCCCTGGGCTCGGTGCTCGCGGCCCTGGTGATCCTCTGCTACAACACGTTGGCCACGGTGGTCCTGGCGATCTACAGCCCTGTACTCAAGTCCGACCCGCTGAGCATCGCCCGCCAGGTGCTGGTCAACCCGCTGATCATCGGCGTGCTGGCGGCCTTTCCGTTCGCCTGGTGGGGCATCCAGCTGCCGGCCTGGGTGCTCACCTCCGGCGACTACTTCGCGCAGATGACCCTGCCCCTGGCGCTGGTCTGCATCGGCGGCACCCTGTCGCTGCCGGCCCTGCGCAGCAGCGGTAGCCTGGCCCTGAGCGCCAGCCTGATGAAAATGGTCTGGCTGCCGGCGCTGTGCACCGCCGCCGCCTGGCTCTGCGGCTTCCGTGGCGCCGAACTGGGCGTGCTGTTCCTCTACTTCGCCAGCCCCACGGCCGCCGCCAGCTACGTGATGGCGCGCGCCGCCCAGGGCAACGCCGAACTGGCGGCCTCGATCATCGTCATCACCACCCTGGCCGCGGCGCTAACCACCAACCTCGGGCTGTTCATCCTGCAGTGGGGTGGATGGATCTGAGGTGCTCAACCCCGAATCGCGGCGTCAGCCGGCAAGTTCGTAGGGCGTATAACCGTTCGCGGTTATACGCCGCTTCACCTAACTCATGCCCGGCGTTGCGGTCGAGCTTGGAGTGCCCCGAAACAGGCGCTCCGTGGCCGAACCCGAAGCGCGCCTGGGATCGAGGTTAAACGGCGTATAACGCCGTAGGCGTTATACGCCCTACGCCCTGGACAACCTCCCACTGGGGCGCGGTCTAGGCAGAATCTGAATTCGCAGACAGCATCACTTACTCTGCCCGAAGGCCATTTCAAGCCGTTTTACAGGCGGTTACACTGTCCCCCTTCCAACGCGCGACAAAGGATTGCTCATGCGTTTCCAGGATTCCGCCCGCAGCCTCGCGCTGCTGCTCGGCCTGCTGTGGCTGGCGTCGTCGTATGCCGGGCCGGGGGCCAAACTGTCCAGCCCGGCCGCCGGCTGGCGCTACTCGGGGTTGCTCGACGACCTCGACAGCCCGCGCGTGGCCTATCCGACCCCGCCCATCGACCGTGGCGGCCAGCGCGGCCGCAGCCTGATCGAGGGCGACCTGAAGAACCTCGCCGGCACCGACCGCGCCCAGCGCCTGGTGGTCAACGGCAACCCGCTGCCGCTCTATACCGACGCCCAGGGCCACTTCGTCCGCCCCTACGCCTTCGGCGCGGGTTCCAACAGCGTCGAGGTGGCCAGCGCCGACGGCCAGTCGCTCAAGCGCGTGCAGTTCTACGAGGCCAACGCCGGGCGCGTGCCGCCGCGGGTGCGCGTGGCCCTGGGCTGGGACGACCCCAAGGCCGAGCTGGACCTGCACATAGTCACCCCCGACGGCCAGCACGCCTTCTGGGCGCGCCCGCGGCTGGGCAACGGCGGCGGCCTCGACCCGGACGGCGTCGACGGCCCCGGCCCGGAAATGTTCAGCATGGCCGCGCCGCTGCACGGCACCTACCTGGTCTACGTCAACTACTGGGGCAATTTCGGCGCGCAGGGCTATAACTTCCAGGCCGGCGCCAATCAGCAGGACGTGATCACCGCCCAGGTCAACCTGGTGTTCAACGAAAACAGCGTCGACGAGAAGCGCGAGACCTTCGTGGTGCCGCTGCGCACCATCGGCGACCTGGTCCTGGTCAAGACCTTCACCTATTGAAAGCTGTCCCCTGCCAGGGATGAAACGGGATCGAGCAAGCATGAGCGACAACACCACTCCCAGCCCCACTCCTTCCGCCGAAGCCGCACCGGTGAAGCGCTGGCCGCTGATCTTCGGCGGCCTGGTGCTGGCCTTGCTGGTCCTCGGCGGCCTGTTGGCGCGCTACGTCTGGCTGGCGCCGCCGAGCGGCCCGCTGGCCGGGCTGGAGGCGCCGCCGGCCAATGCCCCGGGCCGCGACATCAGGCACCCGGACGCGCTCATCGAAAGCGCCTCGCTCGCCCGCCTGCCCAAGGAACTGCTGGAGGTGCCGCTGCTGCGCGACACCCTCACCGAGGACTTCGTCTTCTACTACGAGAACGACGGCGACCGCCTCGGCCTGGCCGGCAGCCTGCGGCGCATCGTCTACGAGCACGACCTGACGCTGAAGGACAGCCTGGTCGAGGAACTGCTCGACCAGCCGGCCCAGGTCGCCCTGTGGCGTGGCGCCGACGGCCGCCTGCGCGATTTCCTGGTGGTGATGAAGCGCGGCGGCCTGGCCAAGTTGCTGGAGCCGCTGGCGCACATCGCCGCCGACGACAGCCAGTTGCGCAAGGTCGGCGAGCTGAAGGGCGGCACCGGTGTCTACCGCCTGCGCTACAACGCCCAGAAGACCCTGCTGTTCGCCTCCAGCGGTGACTACCTGGTGCTGCTGTCCAACCCGAAGATGCTGTTCCCCGACGCCAGCGACGAGGAGCCTGGCGCGGCCGACGCCCAGGTCAGCGCCGACCTGGCTGCCCTGCTCGGCGGTGACGACGCCTTCCCGCGCGCCTTCGGCCTGGGCCCGCGCGGCGAGCTGAGCCAGCGCATCAGCCTCGGCGCCGGTGCCCTGGCCATGGGCTACCAGCGCTTCATCCCGGCCTTCGCCGGGGTGCGCTTCGACAAGGGCGCCAAGGGCTGGAGCAGCTACCTGGCGCTGAACGCGGTGGAGCGCCAGCCGGACCTCGACTTCAGCCCCGTGTGGCAGGCCATGCCCATGGGCGCCAGCGCCTGCGTGGCCCTGCCGCTGACCCCGGGCCTGTACGACAGCCTGCTGGTGCGCCTGGGCGCCGAGCAGAAGATGGCCGCGGCCTTCTCCGAACACCTCTCCGGCGCCGCCGGCCTGTGCTGGTACGCCGACTCGCGCCTGTACACGCCGCTGCTGGTGGCCACGCTCAGCGCGCCGCCCGGCCCGGAACTGGACGCCGACCTGGGCAGGCTGTTCGACAGCCTGGTGGGCGCCTACGAGGCCAACGCCGAAGGCGGCAACTTCCCGGTGGACGAGCAGAACCAGGGCGAGACCCACAAGTGGCTGCGCCAGGTCAGCTCCAATTTCGGCCAGTACGCCGCCGCCGATGCGGCCGACCCGGACGCCGTCAGCGGCCGCGGCTTCTTCCGCGTCGGCCTGGCGCGGCAGGGCAGCACCCTGCTGTTCTCCCTCGACGACCAGTTGCTGGACAAGGCCCTGGGCACCCTCGACAAGCGCTTCCCGCCGCTGGCCGACGTGCTGCCCAAGGACGCCCTGGTGCCGGCCTACCTGGCGCCGCAGTCGCTTTCCACGCTGCTCCAGCGCGAAACCCTGGACAGCCTGCCGCAGGACATGGAGCCGGTGTTCCGCAACGCCGCCGACAGCCTGCTGCTGCCGCGCCTGAAGGCCCTGGCCGGGCACGGCGGCTACGCCCTCGGCCTGCCCGCCGGCAGCCGCGCCGAACAACCCTGGCAATGGCTGCCGCTGCAGTGGCGCGCGCTGTGACGGCACGCGCCCTGCTGCTGGCGTTCGGCCTGTGGGCCGCCCAGGCGGCACAGGCCGGTAGCGCGTCGCTCGACCCGCAGCAGTCCCAGGTGTTCCGCGCCTGGTTCGTGCGCATCGCCGAGGAACAGCTGCGCCAGGGCCCCAGCCCGCGCTGGCACCAGCAGGACTGCGCGGGCCTGGTGCGCTTCGCCGCCAACGAGGCGCTCAAGCCCCACGACGCCAAGTGGCTGCGCGCCAACGGCCTGTCCAACCGCTACCTGCCGCCGGAGCTGGCGCTGAGCGACGAGCAGCGCGCCCTGGCGCAGAACTGGCGGCAGGGCGGCGGCCAGGTCGGCCCCTACGTCAACGCCATCAAGCTGATCCAGTACAACAGCACCTTCGTCGGCCGCGACCTCAACCAGGCGCGGCCGGGCGACCTGATCTTCTTCGACCAGGGCGACGACCAGCACCTGATGATCTGGATGGGCCGCAACATCGCCTACCACACAGGTACCAGCACGCCGACCGACAACGGCATGCGCTCGGTCAGCCTGCAACAACTCATGACATGGAAGGACACCCGATGGATACCCGACCCTGCCAACCCCAACTTCGTCGGCGTGTACCGCTTGTCGTTCCTCGCCCGATGAAGCTGCTCGCGCTGTGCGCCGGCCTGGCCCTGGGCGGCCTGCTGGCGGGCGCGCCGGCGCAGGCGTGGGCCGACGACGAGGTGCCGGCGAGCAACTACGCGCCGATCAGCGGCGAGTCGTTCTTCCTGCTCGCCGACAGCAGCTTCGCCCCCGACGAAGAGGCCCGCGTGCGCCTGGAGGCGCCGGGCCGCGACTACCGCCGCTACCGCATGGAGGCCTACGGCGGGGTGGACATGCGCGTCTACCGCATCGACAAGCCGCTGGACTTCCTCAAGCGCCAGAAGAACCTGCACCGGGTACTGGCCGAGGGGCAGTTCAAGGGCGAGGGGCTGTCCAACACCCTGGCCTACCTGTGGGACAACTGGTACCGCAAGTCGCGGCGGGTGATGCAGCGCGCCTTCTCCTATGAGTCGCGCAAGCAGGTCACCGAGGTGGTGCCGGAGCTGAAGATGGGCCAGGCCATGGCCGCGCCCACGCCCTACGACGCCCAGCCGCAGTACGCGCCGATCCCCGGCCTGCCGCTGGTCGAGCAGTTCCGCTATCCGCTGTGGGACGCCAAGCCCATCGAGCCGCCGGCCGACGTCAAGCTGGCCGGTTCCTCCAGCGAGTTCATCAACGTCTCGCCGGGCAACGTCTACGTGCCGCTGGGCAAGCTCAAGCCGGGGCTGTACCTGGTCGAGGCGCTGGTGGGCAAGTACCGCGCCACCACCGTGGTGTTCGTCTCCAGCAGCGTGGCGGTAAGCAAGATCGCCGGCAACGAACTGCTGGTGTGGTCGGCGCGCAAGCATGAAGGCACCCCGGTACCGGATACCCAGGTGCTCTGGACCGACGGCCTGGGCGTGATGAGCAGCGGCCGCACCGACGCCGAGGGCCTGCTGCGCCTGCAGCACGCCAGCCCCGAGCGCTCCTTCGTGATCGGCGAGGACAAGGAAGGCGGCGTCTTCGTCTCGGAAAACTTCTACTACGACAGCGAAATCTACGACACCAAGCTCTACGCCTTCACCGACCGCCCGCTGTACCGCCCCGGCGACTGGGTGGCGCTGAAGATCTACGGCCGCGAATTCAAGAACGCCCGCGACTCCGCCGCGCCCCAGGCCGCGCCGGTGAAGCTGAGCGTGATCGACGCCGCCGGCACCACCCTGCAGACCCTCGACCTGCAACTGGACGCCAAGGCCGGCGCCAACGGCCGCTTCCAGCTGCCCAGCAATGCCGTGGCCGGCGGCTACGAGCTGCGCTTCGACTACCGCGGGCAGACCTACAGCAGCGCCTTCCGCGTGGCCGAGTACATCAAGCCGCACTTCGAGATTTCCCTCGACCTGGCCAAGCCCGACTTCAAGACCGGTGAAGCGGTGAAGGGCAACCTGATCCTGCTCTACCCGGACGGCAAGCCGGTGGCCAATGCCAAGCTGCAACTGAGCCTGCGTGCCCAGCAGCTGTCCATGGTGGACAACGAGCTGCAGTACCTCGGCCAGTTCCCGGTGGAGCTGACCAGCGCCGAACTCAGCACCGACGCGCAAGGCCGCGCGGCCCTCGAACTGCCGGCGGCGGACAAGCCCAGTCGCTACCTGCTGACGGTGTTCGCCAGCGACGGCGCCGCCTACCGGGTGAAGACCAGCAAGGAAATCCTCATCGAGCGCGGCGCCGCGCGCTACCGCCTGGCCGCGCCGCAGCGCTTCAGCGCAGTGGGCGACAAGGTCGAGTTCAGCTATGCGGCGGAGCAGCCCACCGAACTCAAGCCCAAGAGCTACCGCTGGGTACGCCTGGAGGATCGCTCCACGGGTGACGGCGAGGCCGGCGACGGCAAGTTCGTCATCGCTTTCGACAAGCCCGGCACCTACAGCATCGAGCTGCGCGACGCCCAGGGCCAACTGCTCGGCGGCACCGGCTACGCGGTGAGCGGGGAGGGCGTGAAGGCGGTGCCCGGCACCGTGGAAATCGTCCTCGACAAGGCCGAGTACCAGGCCGGCGACGAGGCCCTGGCGCTGATCACCTTCCCCGAGCCGGTGGACGACGCCCTGCTGTCCCTGGAGCGCGACAAGGTCGAGGCCACCGCGCTGCTGTCCAAGGGCGGCGACTGGCTGAAGCTGGAGAAGCTCAACCCCACCCAGTACCGCGCGCGCATCCCGGTGAAGCCCGACTTCTCGCCGAACCTGACCTTCTCCGTGCTCTACACCCGCGGCGGCGACTACAGCTTCCAGAACGCCGGCATCAAGGTGACGGTGCCGCAGGTGGAAATCGCCATCGCCACCGACAAGGAACGCTACGAGCCGGGCGACACAGTGACCGTCGACCTCTCCACCACCTACGCCGGCAAGCCGGTATCCAGCCAGGTGGCGGTGGGCGTGGTGGACGAGATGATCTACGCCCTGCAGCCGGAGATCGCCCCGGGCATCGACCAGTTCTTCTACCACCCGCGGCGCAACAACGTGCGCACCAGCGCCAGCCTGTCGTTCATCAGCTACGACGTGGCCCTGCCGGGCAGCGCCAGCGCGCCGGGGCGCAGCAACCGCAGCGAGCGCGGAGTGAAGGTGCTGGAACGGCCGCGCCGCGAGGACGTGGACACCGCCGCCTGGGAACCGAAACTGGTCACCGACGCCAAGGGCAAGGCGCGCTTCAGCTTCCGCATGCCCGATTCGCTGACGCGCTGGCGCATCACCGCGCGGGCCATGGACGGCGACGGCCAGGTCGGCCAGAAGAAGCAGTTCATCCGCTCGGAAAAACCGCTGTACCTGAAGTGGAGCGGCCCGAAGCGCTTCCGCGCCGGCGACAAGCCGGACCTCGGCCTGTTCGTCTTCAACCAGGGCGAGCAGGCCAAGGCCGAGCTGCTGGTGCGCTACGCCGGCCAGGAACAGACCCAGGCGCTGGAGCTGGCCAAGGGCGTGAACTACGTGCGCCTGCCGGCCCAGGCCCTGAGCGACGGCGAGTGGAGCGCCGAGCTGCGCCAGGACGGCCAGGTGCGCGACAGCCTGGCCGTGCGCTTCGCCCTGGCCGCCGACGGCTGGCAGGTGCTGCAAGCGCGCAGCCTGCAACTGGCCGGGCAGAACAGCCCGCTGCAACTGCCGGCGGACGCCCGCGACATCCGCCTGCGCCTGGACGACAGCGCCAGCGCGCTGTTCCGCGGCAGCCTCGACGACCTGCTGGCCTACCCCTACGGCTGCGTCGAGCAGACCGCCAGCCGCCTGCTGCCGCTGAGCGTGGCCTACCCGCTGCTGGCTGAGGGCGAGCCGCGGGTGCGCGACCGCCTGCGCCTGATCATGCAGAACAGCCGCCTGCGCCTGGTGCAGATGGCCGGGCCGAACGCCTACTTCACCTGGTGGGGCGACAACACCGACAGCGACGCCTTCCTCACCGCCTATGCCTACTATGCCGACTGGCACGCCAGCCGCGCCCTGCAGATCAGCCTGCCGCCGGAGCACTGGCAGCGCGTGCTCGACCTCTACGCCAAGCTGGCCGAGCAGACGCCGCTGCTGCAACGCGCGCTGATCCTCGGCTTCGCCCGCGACATGCAGCTGCCGGTGCAGACCCTGGTCGGCGGCCTGCTCGACGACCTGGCCAAGGCCGGGGAGGGCGAGGACGCGAAGCTGCCGGCCGACGCCGAAGTCAGCCTGGTGATGGCCGAGCCGGACTCCAGCCTCGGCCTGGCAGTGGCGCGGGTGCTGGCCAACAACCTTGCGCAGCAGGCCAAGGTGCCGCTGCCGGCGGCCTTCGCCAAGCAACTGGATGGCGCGCGGCTGAAGGTCAACGGCAGCGACCAGCCGTTCGCCCAGGCAGTGCAGCTGTCGCTGGCGGCGCCCGACGTCAACCGCGCCCGCGCCCTGCTGGCGCGCCTGGGGCCGCAGCAGTCGACCCTGGAACGCGCCCTGGCGCTGACCTGGCTGCAGCGCGCCCTGGCCCAGGCTCCAGCGGCCGAACCGCTCAAGCCGGGCAAGGACTGGGCCGAGCAGCAGGGCCCCAGCGGCGAGCGCTACTGGCAGTGGCAAGGCCAGGGCGTGCCCGCCGAGCTGACCCTGCAGACTCCGCCGTCGCGCCCGCTCAATGCTTCGCTCAGCTACCGCAGCGCCGAGGCGCCGGCCAGTCAGTTGCCGGTGAGCATCAGCCGCCGCCTGCTGCGCCTGGTGCCGGGGGACAAGGCCTTCGAGTTCAAGGTCGAGGAACTGGGCGACAAGCCGCTGTCCAGCGACGAGCTGTACCTGGACGAAGTGACGGTCAAGACCGAGCAGCCCACCGCGCTGCGCTACGGCATGCTGGAAGTGCCGTTGCCGCCGGGCGCCGACGTCGAGCGCACCACCTGGGGCATCCAGGTCAGCGGCCTGGGCGGCACCGAGGCGACCAGCCTGGAACGCGCGCGCAACGAACCGGGCGACCTGCACTACGGCATCCCGGTGGACAGCCTGGCCGGCGAACTGCGCTTCCGCCACCTGGTGCGCTTCTCACAGAAGGGCGAGTTCGCCCTGCCGCCGGCGCGCTATGTGCGCATGTACGCGCCGGCGGAGCAGGCCCTGGAGCAGAACCCGGCGCTGGCCAGGGTGAAGGTGCAGTAAATGGGACGGCGCCTGGCCTGGCTGCTGCTTCTGCTGCCGCTGTGCGCGGCGGCGCAGGCGCCCGTCGAGCTGGCCTGGCGCAGCCCCCAGGGCGACCTGCTGCTGCATCTGGACCAGCAGCAGGTGCTCGCCCGCGAGCCCCTGCCGGCGGACCTGCGCACGCCGCTGGGCAGCCTGTGGAAACTCTTCGTCTTCGCCTGGCTGGTGGACAACGACCGGCACGAGCCGGAGTACGCCTGCAAGGGCCAGTCCCGCGAGGAGGTGTACTGCTGCTCGGCCGGGCAGAGCATCGGCCGCGACCAGGCGCTGGTGAAGTCCTGCGGCCTCTACTACCAGCCGGCGCGCCTCGGCCTGGACGCCGCCACCTGGCGCCGCTACTGGCAGGAACGCCAGGCGCCGGCCTGGCTGCTCGACCTCGAACACCTGCAACCACAGACCGAAGTGCCGGTGGCCGAACTGCTCGACATGCTGATGCGCCTGCCGGCCCAGGCCGAGGCGCGCCAAGTGCTGCTCGACGTGGTGGTCAACGCCGACGACGGCCGCGCCCTGGCCAGCCTGGGCGGGCGCCTGCGGGTGAAGACCTGGAGCTGGCTCGATCCAAACGATTCGCAGGCCCGCCGTGGCGGCTTCGCCGGCTGGCTGGCGGACGGCTCGGCGGTCTGGGCCTCCGGGCCCGGCACCAGCAAGACGGTGCTGGCGCACTACGCCGAAGCCCTCGGCGCCGCGCTGCCGGCGCCCTGGCCGCGCGAGCCGGGGCGCTGCGTGGCGGTGGCGCTGTTCGAGCGCTACCCGCTGCGCGAGGTCTTCGACGTCCAGGGCCGCCCGGCGGCGGCCGGTGGCCTCAGCGGCAGCTACCGGGTGCGCTTCGCGAACGGCAACGATCTGGATATCCACAGCGACGGCGAACTCTTCCTGCAGCGCGACGGCAAGCCGCAACTGGTGGCGCGCCTGGACCGCGAGGAATACGTCGCCCGGGTGCTGCAACGCGAAGCCGCGGCGACCCCGGTCGAGGCCGCCCGCGCCCTGGCCGTGGCCATTCGCAGCTACCTGCTGCAGAACGCCGGGCAGCGCGGCGAGTGCCTGAGCATCGCCGATAGCAGCCAGCGCCAGCGCGTCGCGCCGCGCCCGGCCACGGCGCAGATGCGCGCCGTGGCGGCCTTCACCGACGGCCTGGTGCTGGCCGGCAGCCCGGTCACCTACCACGCCGACCAGGCCGGCCCGGCGAGACTCTCCTGGCAGGACGCCAAGGCCCAGGCGGCCAACGGCCTGCGCTTCGACGCCATCCTCGCCCGCGCCTTCCCGCAGGCCAGCCTCAGCGCCTGGAACAACCCGGTGGCCGCCTGCCAGCCGCTGCCGGCGGCCGAGGACTGGCTGCGCAAGCAGCGCCGCGCGTGGCGCGCGAAGCTGGACGGTGAGCCGGGCTACGAGGAACTGCAAAGCTTCGCCGTGTGCCAGCTGTCCTCCGGGCGCCCCTACGTCGACCGCGAGCGCCAGCGCATCTACGTGCGCGGCCTGTATTCGCTGCAGGACCGCCTCGACCTCACCCACGAATACCTGCACCTGGCCTTCCAGGCGCACCCCAACGGCCAGGACGAGGGTTTCGTCGAAAGCCTCGCCCGCCGCCTGATACTGGAATGACCGCCATGAAGCTGCGTCCCTGCCTGCTCCTCCTCCTCATCACCGGGCTCGCCCAGGCCGCCGAGCCGGGCATCCGCCTGGACGCCCCGCTGGGCGGCTGGCGCCCCGGCAACGGCGAGGGCGCCAACTTCCGGCAGAGGGTGAACTACCCGGCGGCCTCGGTGAACACCCCGGCCGACCAGGCCATGACCGCGCGGATCAAGGGCGAGATCGCCAATGCAGCAAAGGACAAGCCGGCCACCCTGGTGGTCAACGGCGTGTCGATGCCGCTGAAGATAGGCGAAGACGGTGGCTTCGACAGGCCTTACGCGTTCCCGGCCGGCAGCAACAGCCTGGAAGTGATCAACCCCGATGGCCAGCAGCGCAAGCGCGTGCAGTTCTACCACGGCGGTGGCGGCGGCGAGGTGCCGGCCAAGCTGCGGGTGATGCTGTCCTGGGACAGCGACAACACCGACCTCGACCTGCACCTGGTGACCCCCGACGGCGGCCACGTCTGGTACGGCAACCGCAGCCTGCCCAACGGCGCCACCCAGGACGTCGACGTGACCACCGGCTACGGCCCGGAAATCATCGCCACGCCTACGCCGCTGAAGGGCGCGTACCTGGTCTACGTGAACTACTTCGGCGGCGGCTACAGCCAGGACAGCGAGAGCGGCGACGTGGAAGCCGCCCAGCCGCTGACCACGGCCAGGGTGACGATAGTGACGGAGGAGGGCACGCCGAACGAGAAACAGGAGAGCTTCCTGGTGCCGATGCGCCAGCCGGGGGAGCTGACGTTGGTGAAGCGGTTCAGTTATCCGTAGGGGCGGCTGGAGGCTGGAAGCCGTAAGCAAAAGCGTTCCCTACGAAAGCGCCGGGGTTGCCGGCTGACTCTTGACCTTGAACTCGCTCAGGACAAGCTCCCTCTCCCTTCAGGGAGAGGGCTGGGGAGAGGGTTACGGACTTCGCCCACACACCTCTGCCAACCCTGACTCCGCTCCCTCTCCCTAACCCTCTCCCTGAAGGGAGAGGGGACCGTCCGGAGCGAGCTGGAATCGCGGAGCTCCCGGTTATCCGCCATTGGCCCTGTCTCCGGCGTTCCGGCTGTCGTAGGAGCGAGCTTGCTCGCGAACGGTTTTGCTGCGAGGCGGGTTCGCGAGCAAGCTCGCTCCTACGAAAGCGCCGGGGTTGCCGGCTGACTCTTGACCTTGAGCTTGCTCAGGACAGGCTCCCTCTCCCTTCAGGGAGAGGGCTGGGGAGAGGGTTACGGACTTCGCCCACACACCTCTGCCAACCCTGACTCCGCTCCCTCTCCCTAACCCTCTCCCTGAAGGGAGAGGGGACCGTTTGGAGCGAGCTGGAATCGCGGAGCTCCCGGTTATCCGCCATTGGCCGCGGTCTCCGGCGTTCCGGCTGTCGTAGGAGCGGACCTTGTCCGCGATAGCTGGACGTATCGGCGCGATTCGCGGATGAGATCCGCTCCTACGGGCTGCCCCAACACCATGCCCATGTAGGAGCGCGCCCTGCGCGCGATTCGCGGGCAAGGCCCGCGCCCGTCAGGCCTTCTGATCCCCCTGCCACGCCTCGATCACTTCCTGTGCCGCGCGGAAGGCATCGATCGCCGCTGGCACCCCGGCGTAGACCGCGCAATGCAGCAGCGCCTCGCGGATTTCTTCCACCGTGCAGCCGTTGTTCAGCGCGCCGCGCACGTGGCCTTTCAGCTCCTGCGGGCATTTCAGCGCTGTCAGGGCGGCCAGGGTGATCAGGCTGCGGGTCTTGCGCGGCAGGCCGTCGCGGGACCAGACGCTGCCCCAGGCGTTTTCGTTGACGAAATCCTGCAGCGGCTGGGTGAAGTCGGTAGCGTTGTTCAGGGCGCGGTCGACGAAGGCGTCGCCCATCACTTCGCGGCGAACCTGTTCGCCGGCCTTGCGCTTGTCGGTCATGCTCGGTGCTCCTAATCGATGGCTTCCAGGCGCACCGGCGCGGTGCCGCTGCGCAACATGTCGAGGCGTTCCGCGGCCGCCCGCGACAGGTCGATGATCCGCCCGCGGCCGAAGGGCCCGCGGTCGTTCACCCGCACCACCACGCTGCGGCCGTTGTCGAGGTTGGTGACCTTCAGCCGCGTGCCGAACGGCAGGCTGCGGTGCGCGGCGGTCAGGGCGTGCTGGTCGAAGCGCTCACCGCTGGCGGTTTTCTTCCCATGGTGCGCGCGGCCGTAATAGGACGCGGTGCCCTCGGCGCGGTAGCCGCGCGCCGAGCCGCTTTCATAGGACGAGCTGGCGCAACCGGCCAGCAGGGCCAGGCCGCAGAGCAGGGCAGGCAGGGCGAGGGAACGCAGCATCGAGCCTCCGGACGAAAAAACGCCGGGCAAGCCCGGCGTCAGGAAGAGTGGGCTCAGCCTTCGAGCTTTTTCTTCAGCAGTTCGTTCACCTGGCCGGGGTTGGCTTTCCCCTTCGAGGCCTTCATGGCCTGGCCGACGAAGAAGCCGAACATCTTGCCGCGCTTGGCTTCGTCGCTGGCACGGTACTGTTCGACCTGCTCGGCGTTGGCCGCCAGCACCTCGTCGAGCATCTTTTCGATGGCGCCGGTGTCGGTGACCTGCTTCAGGCCCTTGGCCTCGATGATCTGGTCGGCCGAGCCTTCGCCGGCGGCCATGGCCTCGAAGACCATCTTGGCGATCTTGCCGCTGATGGTGTTGTCCTTGATGCGCAGGATCATGCCGCCCAGCTGTTCGGCGGAAACCGGCGACTGCTCGATCTCCAGGCCGTCCTTGTTGAGCAGGCTGGACAGCTCGCCCATCACCCAGTTGGCCGCCAGCTTGGCATCGGCGCAGATGCCCTGCACCTGCTCGAAGTAGTCGGCCATCTCGCGGCTGGCCGAGAGCACGCTGGCGTCGTAGGCGGACAGGCCGTACTGGCTCTCGAAGCGCTCGCGCTTCTGGTCCGGCAGCTCCGGCAGGCCGGCGCGCAGCTCTTCCAGGAAGCTGCGCTCGATCACCACCGGCAGCAGGTCCGGGCAGGGGAAGTAGCGGTAGTCGTTGGCTTCTTCCTTGCTGCGCATGGAGCGCGTCTCGTCCTTGTTCGGGTCGTACAGGCGGGTTTCCTGCACCACCTTGCCGCCGTCCTCGATCAGCTCGATCTGCCGCTGCACTTCGTGGTTGATGGCCTTTTCGATGAAGCGGAAGGAGTTGACGTTCTTGATCTCGGCGCGGGTGCCGAACTCGGCCTGGCCCTTCGGCCGCACCGAGACGTTGCAGTCGCAGCGCAGCGAGCCCTCGGCCATGTTGCCGTCGCAGATGCCCAGGTAGCGCACCAGCGCGTGGATGGCCTTGACGTAGGCCACCGCTTCCTTGGCGCTGCGGATGTCCGGCTCCGAGACGATCTCCAGCAGCGGCGTGCCGGCACGGTTCAGGTCGATGCCGCTCATGCCGTGGAAGTCTTCGTGCAGGCTCTTGCCGGCGTCCTCTTCCAGGTGCGCGCGGGTGATGCCGACGCGCTTGACGGTGCCGTCTTCCAGGGTGATGTCGAGGAAGCCCTTGCCGACGATGGGGTGGTCCATCTGGCTGGTCTGGTAGCCCTTGGGCAGGTCCGGGTAGAAGTAGTTCTTGCGCGCAAAGACGTTGCGCTCGGCGATTTCGGCGTTGATCGCCAGGCCGAACTGGCAGGCCATGCGCACCGCCTCGGCGTTGAGCACCGGCAGGGTGCCGGGCATCGCCAGGTCGATCAGGCTGGCCTGGGTGTTGGGCTCGGCGCCGAAGGTGGTGGCGCTGCCGGAGAAGATCTTCGATTGGGTGGCGAGCTGCGCGTGGATTTCCAGCCCGATCACGGTTTCCCATTGCATGTGCGTCGTCCTCAGAATCCAGCCGGTGCTTGTTTGTGCCAGTCGGTCACCTGTTGGTACTGGTGCGCGACGTTGAGCAGGCGGCCTTCCTGGAAGTACGGGGCGAGCAGCTGCACGCCCACCGGCAGGCCATCGACGAACCCGGCGGGCATGGACAGCCCGGGGATGCCGGCGAGGTTGGCGGTGATGGTGTAGATGTCTTCCAGGTACTGGGCGACCGGGTCGTCGTTCTTGGTGCCGAGCTTCCAGGCCGGGTTCGGCGTGGTCGGGCCGAGGATGACGTCGACGTCGGCGAAGGCGCTGACGAAATCGTTCTTGATCAGCCGGCGAATCTTCTGCGCCTTCAGGTAATAGGCGTCGTAGTAACCGGCGGAAAGCGCGTAGGTGCCGACCATGATGCGGCGCTTCACCTCGGCGCCGAAGCCTTCGGCGCGGGAGCGCTTGTACAGGTCCTGCAGGTCCCTGGGGTTCTCGCAGCGGTAGCCGTAGCGCACGCCGTCGAAGCGCGACAGGTTGGAGCTGGCCTCTGCAGGCGCGATCACGTAGTAGGCCGGGATGGCGTGCTGCATGTTCGGCAGGGAGATGTCCTTGACCTGCGCGCCCAGTTGCTTGAGCTGCTCGACCACGGCCAGCACGGCGTCGGCGATGCGGCTGTCCAGGCCGGCGCCGAAGTATTCCTTCGGCAGGCCGATGCGCAGGCCGGCCAGGGGCTTGCCCAGGGCGGCCAGGTAGTCGTCCAGCGGCTGGTCGACGCAGGTGGAGTCCTTGGGATCGAAGCCGGCCATGGCGCCGAGCATCAGCGCGCAGTCCTCGGCGGTGCGGGCCAGCGGGCCGGCCTGGTCGAGGCTGGAGGCGTAGGCGATCATGCCCCAGCGCGAGACGCGGCCGTAGGTCGGCTTGATCCCGGTGAGGTTGGTCAGCGCCGCCGGCTGGCGGATCGAGCCGCCGGTGTCGGTGCCGGTGGCCGCCGGGATCAGGCGCGCGGCCACGGCAGCGGCTGAGCCGCCGGAGGAGCCGCCGGGCACGCGGCTGGTGTCCCAGGGGTTCTTCACCGCGCCGTAGTGGCTGGATTCGTTGGCCGAGCCCATGGCGAACTCGTCCATGTTCAGCTTGCCCAGGCTCACGGCGCCGGCGGCGGCCAGGCGCTCGACCACGGTGGCGTCGTAGGGCGAGACGAAGTTGTCGAGGATCTTCGAGCCGCAGCTGGTGCGCACGCCCTTGGTGCAGAACAGGTCCTTGTGGGCGATGGGCGCGCCGAGCAGGGCGCCAGTCTCGCCATTGGCGCGCCGTTGGTCGGCTGCCTTGGCCTGGGCGATAGCCTGGTCGGCGGTGACGCTGATGAAGCTGTTGAGCTGCGGGTCGAGCTGCTCGATGCGGCTCAGCAGGGCACGGGTCAGCTCTTCGGCGGAGAACTGTTTGTCGGCGAGGCCGCGGGCGACTTCGGCGAGGGTCAGTTGGTGCAGCATGGGTCCGTGTCCTTCCTTATTACTCGATCACTTTCGGAACCAGGTACAGGCCGTCTTCCACGGCCGGTGCGATGGCCTGGTAGGCTTCGCGCTGGTTGCTTTCGGTCACCAGGTCCTGGCGCAGGCGCTGGGTGGCTTCCAGGGGGTGGGCGAGGGGTTCGACGCCGTCGGTGTTCACCGCCTGCATCTGGTCGACCAGGCCGAGGATGTTGTTCAGGGTCGCGGTGGTCGGTTGGACGTCGGTTTCCGCCAGGCCCAGGCGGGCCAGGTGGGCGATTTTTTCCACGTCGGAGCGGTCAAGCGCCATCGGGGGTCTCCAGGCTAGAGCTGCCAGCGTCGATCGGACGCATGGCCGGACGAAACGTAGGCGGGGGAACGGAACCCGCGGCGGGCGGTCCCAGGGACCGCGGGGACAGGCCTCAAAGGCACTGAAAGTCAAGCAATTTAACACAATGCCGCCTTGCCCAAAATCCCCGTCGTTGTTAGAGTTTGCCGCACTTTTTTACCCGCGCATTTTTCACCCACGCATCGTCCAGGGTTCCCTTTCCATGTTCAAAAAATTGCGTGGCATGTTCTCCAGTGATCTGTCGATCGACCTGGGCACTGCCAATACCCTTATTTATGTGCGCGAACGCGGCATCGTCCTCAATGAGCCTTCGGTAGTGGCCATCCGCAACCATGGCAACCAGAAGAGCGTGGTCGCCGTCGGCACCGAGGCCAAGCGCATGCTCGGCCGCACCCCGGGCAACATCTCGGCCATCCGCCCGATGAAGGACGGCGTCATCGCCGACTTCAGCGTCTGCGAGAAGATGCTGCAGTACTTCATCAACAAGGTGCACGAGAACAGCTTCCTGCAGCCCAGCCCGCGCGTGCTGATCTGCGTGCCGTGCAAGTCCACCCAGGTGGAACGCCGCGCCATCCGCGAGTCGGCCCTCGGCGCCGGCGCCCGCGAGGTGTACCTGATCGAAGAACCGATGGCCGCGGCCATCGGCGCCGGCCTGCCGGTCGAGGAAGCCCGTGGCTCGATGGTCGTCGACATCGGCGGCGGCACCACCGAGATCGCCCTGATCTCGCTGAACGGCGTGGTCTACGCCGAGTCCGTGCGCGTCGGCGGCGACCGCTTCGACGAAGCCATCGTCACCTACGTGCGCCGCAACTACGGCAGCCTGATCGGCGAATCCACCGCCGAGCGCATCAAGCAGGAGATCGGCGCGGCCTTCTCCGGCGGCGAAGTGCGCGAGGTGGACGTCCGCGGCCGCAACCTGGCCGAAGGCGTGCCGCGCAGCTTCACCCTGAACTCCAACGAGGTCCTGGAAGCCCTGCAGGAATCCCTGGCGACCATCGTCCAGGCGGTCAAGAGCGCCCTGGAGCAGTCCCCGCCGGAGCTGGCCTCGGACATCGCCGAGCGCGGCCTGGTGCTGACCGGTGGTGGCGCCCTGCTGCGCGACCTGGACAAGCTGCTGGCCCAGGAAACCGGCCTGCCGGTGATCGTCGCCGAAGACCCGCTGACCTGCGTGGCCCGTGGCGGCGGCAAGGCGCTGGACATGATGGACCGTCACTCCATGGACCTGCTCTCCACCGAGTGAGGTGGGAGCCTTGAGGGTGGTTGACGTTTTGTCGCGCGCGGCGAAACATCAACCGCCTTCAATCAGCTAGGAGCTGGTCATCAAACCGCTATTCTCCAAAGGGCCCTCGCTGGGCGTGCGCCTGCTGGTGCTCGCCGTGCTCTCGGTGGGCCTGATGGTGGTCGACGCGCGTTTCGACTACCTCAAGCCCGTGCGCAGCCAGATGGGCCTGGTGCTGACCCCCTTCTATGGCGTGGCCGACCTGCCGGTGCGCGCCTGGGAAGGCGTGCGCGACCAGTTCACCAGCCGCAGCGAGCTGCTCGCCGAGAACGAACGGCTGAAGGCCGAGTCGCTGTTGATGCAGCGCCGCCTGCAGAAGCTGGCCACCCTGACCGAACAGAACGTGCGCCTGCGCGAGCTGCTCAACTCCGCCGCCCTGGTGGACGACAAGGTGCTGGTCAGCGAGCTGATCGGCGTCGACCCCAACCCCTTCACCCAGCGCATCCTCATCGACAAGGGCTCGAAGGACGGCGTGTTCCAGGGCCAGCCGGTGCTCGACGCCAGCGGCCTGATGGGCCAGGTGGTCGAGGTCATGCCCTACACCGCCCGCGTGCTGCTGCTCACCGACACCACCCACAGCATCCCGGTGCAGGTCAACCGCAACGGCCTGCGCGCCATCGCCGTCGGCACCGGCAACCCGGAACGCCTGGAACTGCGCTTCGTCGCCGACACCGCGGACATCAAGGAAGGCGACCTGCTGGTCAGCTCCGGCCTCGGCCAGCGCTTCCCGGCCGGCTACCCGGTGGCGGTGGTCAAGGAAGTCATCCATGATTCCGGCCAGCCGTTCGCGGTGATCCGCGCCGTGCCCACCGCGAAGATGAACCGCAGCCGCTACGTGCTGCTGGTGTTCAGCGACAGCCGCACCCCCGAACAGCGCGCCACCGAGGCCGCCGAAGCCCAGGCCGAGGCCGACCGCAAGGCCGCCGAGGCCGCCGGCCAGGCACCGGCACCGAGCGCGCCTGCGCCTGCCGCTCCAGCCACGCCTGCCGCTCCGGCTGCCCCGGCCCAGGGCGCCGCTCCGGCACCCGCACCCGCCGCGCCGGCCGCTACCCCCGCGCATCCGCCGGCGCCGGCCCAGGCCGCACCACAAAGGAACCGTCACTGATGCCTGCCCAAGGACCGCGCAACGGCTGGCTGATCTGGGTCAGCCTGCTGCTGGCGCTGCTGCTGTCGGTGGCGCCGATGCCCAGCTTCACGGAAATCGGCCGGCCGCTGTGGCTGGCGCTGTTCCTCACCTTCTGGGTGCTGATGGTGCCGCAGCGGGTGGGCATGGTCACCGCCTGGGTCTGCGGCCTGGCCGAGGACGTGCTGTACGGCAGCCTGCTCGGGCAGAACGCGCTGATCCTCAGCTTCATCGTGTTCCTGGTCATGGCCCTGCAGCAGCGCCTGCGCCTGTACCCCGTCTGGCAGCAGTGCCTGGTGCTGATGGTGGTCTACGGCCTGGCGCAGCTGGTGCAGCTGTGGCTCAACGCCCTGACCGGCAACCGTCCGCCGACCCTGGCCTTCCTGTTGCCGGCGCTGGTCAGCGGCCTGCTCTGGCCCTGGGTGCTGGTGCTGCTCAAGGGCCTGGGCCAGCGCCTGAAGGTCTACTAATAGCCGTCCCGCCGCTTCCCACCTGGCACGGGCCGGGGGAGGGGCGGCCGGGACTCTTCCGGGAGTCGCAGATGCCCCAGCTTTACCTGGCCTCCAGCTCGCCGCGCCGGCGTGAGCTGCTGACACAGATCGGCCTGTCCTTCCACCTGGTTTCCGGCAATATCGACGAAACCCCGCAGGACGGCGAGACGCCGGCCGCCTACGTCGAGCGCCTGGCGCGCGGCAAGGCCCTGGCCGGACTGACTATGCTTGCCCAGAGACCCGACGTCTGCGTGCTCGGCGCCGATACCGCGGTGGTGCTCGACGGCCGCATCCTCGGCAAGCCGGCGGACCGCGAGGACAGCCTGGCCATGCTGCGCGCGCTGTCCGGCCGCCAGCACCAGGTGCTGACCGCGGTGGCGGTGGCCGACCGCGACCGCTGCGAGGTGCGGGTGGTGACCAGCCTGGTATCGTTCCGCAATGTTTCCGAGGCCGAAGCCGAGGCCTACTGGGCCACCGGCGAGCCCCAGGACAAGGCGGGCGGCTACGCTATCCAGGGGCTGGCGGCGATCTTCGTCAACCGCGTCGAGGGCAGCTACAGCGGGGTGGTCGGCCTGCCCCTGTGCGAGACCGCGGAACTGTTGGCTGACTTCGCGATCCCTTGCTGGCAGTCTTGAAGAAGTAGCGCTGCACACGGGCGCGATAAGGAAGGGCGCATGAGCGAAGAGATCCTGATCAATATCACGCCGATGGAATCGCGCGTGGCGGTGGTGGAAAACGGTGTCCTTCAGGAAGTCCACGTCGAGCGCACGCTGCGCCGCGGGATAGTCGGCAACATCTACAAGGGCAAGGTGGTCCGCGTGCTGCCGGGGATGCAGGCGGCCTTCGTCGACATCGGCCTGGAGCGTGCGGCCTTCATCCACGCGGCGGAAATCTCCACCCGCGAGGGCAGCGCGGTGGAAAGCATCGGCGCCCTGGTCCACGAGGGCCAGAGCCTGGTGGTGCAGGTCACCAAGGACCCGATCGGCACCAAGGGCGCGCGCCTGACCACGCACCTGTCGATCCCCTCGCGCTACCTGGTGTACATGCCGCGCACCAGCCACGTCGGCATTTCCCTGAAGATCGAGGACGAGCAGGAGCGCGAGCGCCTCAAGCAGGTGGTGGCCAAGTGCGTCGAGGCCGAGGGCATCGTCGAGAAGGGCGGCTTCATCCTGCGCACCGCCGCCGAGGGCGCCGGGGAGGACGAGATCCTCGCCGACATCCGCTACCTGCGCCGGCTGTGGGACCAGATCGATGCGCAGATGCAGACGGTCGGCGCGCCGACGGTGATCTACGAGGACCTGTCCCTGGCCCAGCGCACCCTGCGCGACCTGGTCAACCCGCGCATCGAGAAGATCCGCGTGGATTCCCGGGAGAACTTCCAGAAGATCACGCAGTTCGTCGACGAACTCATGCCGGAAATCGCCGACCGCCTGGAGCACTACCCCGGCGAGCGGCCGATCTTCGACCTCTACGGCGTCGAGGACGAGATCCAGAAGGCCCTGGAGCGCAAGGTGCTGCTCAAGTCCGGCGGCTACCTGATCATCGACCCGACCGAGGCGATGACCACCATCGACGTCAACACCGGCGCCTTCGTCGGGCACCGCAACCTCGAAGAGACCATCTTCAAGACCAATCTCGAGGCCGCCACCGCCATCGCCCGCCAACTGCGCCTGCGCAACCTCGGCGGGATCATCATCATCGACTTCATCGACATGGAGGACGAGGAGCACCGCCGCCAGGTCCTGCGCACGCTGGAGAAGCAGCTCGAGCGCGACCATGCCAAGACCAACATCATCGGCATCACCGAGCTGGGCCTGGTGCAGATGACCCGCAAGCGCACCCGCGAGAGCCTGGTGCAGGTGCTCTGCGAGCCCTGCCCGTGCTGCCAGGGGCGCGGCATGCTGAAGACCCCGGAAACCATCTGCTACGAGATCTTCCGCGAGATTCTCCGTGAGGCCCGCGCCTACCAGGCCGATTCCTACGTGGTGCTGGCCAACCAGAAGGTGGTCGACCGCCTGCTCGACGAAGAGTCGGGCAACGTTGCCGATCTGGAGATGTTCATCGGCCGCACCATCAAATTCCAGGTCGAGCCGATGTATTCCCAGGAGCAGTACGACGTGGTCCTGCTCTGAGGCGCGCGGCTGAGATGGACCGCTTTGGCCGCCTGCTCGCCCGCCTGCTGCGCCTGCTCCTGGGGCTCTGCGCCCTGGGCCTGGTGCTGCTGGCGCTGTACGTCAGCCTGGGGCGCCAGTTGGCGCCGCTGGTGGCGGAATATCGCGAAGACCTGGCCGAGCAGGCCAGCGCGCGGCTGCACATGCCGGTGCGCATCGGCGCCCTGGAAGGCAGCTGGCGCGGCTTCGGCCCGATCATCACGGTGCGCGACATCCAGCTCGGCGAGGGCAGCGACGCCCTGCGCCTGGAGCAGGTGCGCCTGACCCCCGACATCCCCGCCAGCCTGCTGGCGCGCCAGCCGCGCATCGACAGCCTGGAGCTGCAGGGGCTGCACCTGAGCCTGCGCGAGGGCGAGGACGGCCACTGGCAGGTCGAGGGCCTGCCGGCCAGCCCGCAGGGCAGCGACCCGCGCCAGCTCGTCGACCTGCTGCTGACGCCGCGCCGCCTGTCGCTGCTGGACAGCCAGCTGAGCCTGCTGCCGCGCGAGGGGCAGACGCTCAACCTGACCTACCTCGGCCTGACGCTGCACAGCGGCGTGTTCGGCCAGCGCCTGGACGGCCGCTTCAACCTGCCCGACGGCCAGCCGGTGGCGCTGCGGGTGGACACGCGCATCGACCGCGAGGACTGGAAGCGCAGCTCGGCCGACGCCTACCTCAGCCTGCCGCAGAGCGACTGGGCGAAGTGGCTGCCGGCGAGCCTGACGCGGCAATGGCGCATCCAGCGCCTGGAGGCCGGCGGCGAGTTCTGGGCGCGCATCGACAAGGGCCAGCCCAGCGCGGCGGTGGCCAGGCTCAATGCGCCGCAGGTGCAGGCCTCCTTCGATGGCCGCGAGGCGGTGAAGGTCGGCGACCTCGGCGTGGGGTTGTACTTCCAGCGCCAGGGCGAGGAAATGAGCCTGCGCGTCAGCGATCTGGCGGCCAACCTCGGCGAAAAGCGCTGGGGCGAGGCGGAACTGGAACTGAACCGGCAGACCCGCGGCGAAGACCACTGGCGCCTGCGCGCCGACCGCCTGGACCTGGGCCCGCTGCTGCCGGTGGTGGAAAGCCTGGCGCCCTTGCCGGACAAGGCTGTGGAGTGGCTGCAGGGCCTGGCGCCGCAGGGCGTGCTGCACCACCTCAACCTCGACTGGTGGCCGCAGCGCCAGGGCGCCGAGCGCCTGGCCTACGGCGTGAACCTGGAGAAGGTCGGCGTCAACGCCTTCCACGAGGTGCCGGCGGTGGCCAACGTCGACGGCACCTTCAGCGGCAACCTCGGCGGCGGCCAGCTGGACGCCTCGGCCAAGGACTTCATGCTCCACCTGGCCGCCCTGTTCCCCGAGCCGTGGCGCTTCCGCAGCGCCAACGCGCGGCTGTTCTGGAAGTGGGACGACGAGGCCTTCACCCTTGGCAGCCACCTGATGAAGGTCGAGGGCGACGTCGGCCGCCTGGGCGGCGACATGCTGATCCGCCTGATGCACGACCACGACAAGGAAAGCTACATGGACCTGCGCGTGGGCCTGGAGGACGGCGACGGCAGCTACACCCCGCAGTTCCTGCCCACGGTGCTGCCGGAGATGAACAAGGACCTGGCCCGCTGGCTGGCCAGCGCCATCAAGGGCGGGCGCGTCGAGCAGGGCTACTTCCAGTGGCAGGGTTCGCTGAAAAAGGGCTCGGCGCCGGAAGACCACGCCATGAGCCTGTACTTCAAGGTCCACGACGGCGAGCTGGACTACCAGCCGGGCTGGCCGGCGCTGAGCCAGGCCGAGGGCGAGGTGCTGGTGGAGGACAGCGGCGTGCGCATCCGCGCGCAGTCCGGGCGCATCCTGCAGAGCCAGGTCCGCGACGTGCAGGTGGACATTCCCCACGTGCCCAAGGGCGAAGTCGCCCACCTGCACGTCGATGGCGACGTCGACAGCAGCCTGGGCGATGGCCTGAAGATCCTCCAGGACTCGCCCCTGGGCGTGCAGCAGGTCTTCGCCGGCTGGGAAGGCGAGGGCCCGCTCAAGGGCCACCTGAACCTGGACATCCCGCTGGCCAAGGAACAGGCGAAGCAGGCGCGGGTGGTGGTGGACTTCGCCACCGAGGGCGCGCGCCTGAAGATCGCCAAGCCGAGCCTGGAACTGGCCCAGCTCAAGGGCGACTTCCGCTACGACACCAATAGCGGCCTGAGCGCCAAGGGCCTCAGCGCCCAGGCCCTGGGCAGCCGCGTCAGCGGCAGCATCCGCGCCGAGGGCAGCCCGGGCAAGCCGCGCACCCGCGTGCTGGTGGGCGGCCAGGTGGCGCTGAAGAGCCTGCTCGACTGGGGCGGCGTGAAGCAGGCCGTGCCGGCCGCCGGGCGCCTGCCGTTCCAGCTCGACCTGCTGCTCGACGGCCATGACAGTCAGTTGCAGGTCAATTCCGACCTCAAGGGCCTGGCCATCGACCTGCCGGCCCCCTTTGGCAAGGCCGCCGACGAGACCCGCGCCAGCGACTGGCGCATGACCCTCGAAGGCCCCGAGCGGCGCTACTGGGCCAACTACGACAAGGTGGCCAGCCTGGCCTATGCCGCCCCCGCCGACAAACCCCTGGGCGGCCGCGGCACCCTGCGCCTGGGCGGCGACCCGGCGCTGCTGCCCAACTGGAGCGGGGTGCAGGTGCGCGGCAGCCTGGACACCCTGGATGTCGAGCAGTGGCAGGCGGTGCTGAAGAAGTACGGCATCGGCAGCGTGCCCAGCGATAACCAGGGCCTGTTGCGCGGTGCCGACCTGCAGATCGGTCACTTCCGCGGCTTCGGCGCCAGCCTGGACAACTTCAAGCTCGACCTGGCGCGGGTTTCCGGCGGCTGGCAGCTGGGCGTCGACAGCGCCCCGCTGGCCGGCCAGGCGGTGTTCCCGGACAGCGGCCAGCGGCCGATCCAGATCAACCTGGCGCGCCTGGACCTGCCGAAGAACCCCACCAACGACCTGGCCGCCGCGCCGACCATCGCCCCCGACCCGCTGGAAAAGGTCGACCCGCGCAGCATTCCGGCGATGGACGTGGCCATCCGCCAGATCTCCCAGGGCGGCAAGCCCATCGGCGCCTGGAGCTTCAACGTGCGCCCGACCACCAGCGGCATCGCCTTCAACAGCCTCAAGCTCGACCTGCGCGGCCTCAAGGTCGGCGGGACGCTGCGCTGGGAAGGCCCGGTGGGCTCCACGCGCAGCACCTTTCAGGGGCGCCTGGAAGGCAGGAACCTGGCCGACGTGCTCAAGGCCTGGGACTTCGCCCCCACCGCCACCAGCGACCGCTTCAGCCTGGACATCGACGGCAACTGGCCCGGCTCGCCGGCCTACATCAGCCTGCGCCGCTTCGGCGGGCGCCTGGAGGCCGACATGCGCAAGGGCCAGTTCGTCGACGTCGAGGGCAGCGCCCAGGCCCTGCGGGTGTTCGGCCTGCTCAACTTCAACGCCATCAACCGCCGCCTGCGCCTGGACTTCTCCGACCTGTTCGGCAAGGGCCTGAGCTACGACCGCGTGCAGGGCGTGCTGGGCGCCACCAATGGCGTCTACCTCACCCGCGAGCCGATCAGGCTCACCGGGCCGTCCAGCAACATCGAGATGAACGGCACCCTGGACCTGGCCCACGACCAGATCGACGCCAAGCTGCTGGTGACCCTGCCGCTGACCAACAACCTGCCGCTGGCCGCGCTCATCGTCGGCGCGCCGGCGGTGGGCGGCGCGCTCTTCGTGGTGGACAAGCTGCTGGGCGACAGGGTGGCGCGCTTCGCCAGCGTGCAGTACCGCGTCAAGGGACCCTGGCAGAACCCCGAGATCGCCTTCGACAAGCCGTTCGAGAAACCGCGGTGAGCAGAGCCGGCGGGCATCGGTTAGGATGAATCGCATCTGTCGTCGGAGAAACGCATGTCCCTCGCCGTGATCCAGATGGTCAGCCAGGACGACGTCCCGGCCAACCTCGCCGCCGCCCGTCGCCTGCTCGAACAGGCCGCCGAGGGCGGCGCGCGCCTCGCCGTGCTGCCGGAGAACTTCGCTGCCATGGGCCGCCGCGACCTGGCCGAGCTGGGCCGCGCCGAGGCCCTGGGCGAGGGCCCGATCCTGCCCTGGTTGAAAAGCGCCGCCCGCGACCTCAGGTTGTGGATAGTCGCCGGTACCCTGCCGCTGCCGCCGGACGGCCAGCCCGAAGCCAAGGCCAACGCCTGCTCGCTGCTGGTCGACGAGCGCGGCGAGCGGGTGGCGCGCTACGACAAGCTGCACCTGTTCGACGTGGACGTCGCCGATGCCCGCGGCCGCTACCGCGAGTCCGACGACTACGCCTTCGGCGGCCAGGTGGTGGTGGCCGACACGCCGGTCGGCCGGCTGGGCCTGACGGTGTGCTACGACCTGCGCTTCCCCGAGCTCTACACCCGGCTGCGCGAGGCCGGCGCCGAGCTGATCACGGCGCCCTCGGCCTTCACCGCGGTGACCGGCCAGGCGCATTGGGAAGTGCTGATCCGCGCCCGCGCCATCGAGACGCAGTGCTACGTGCTGGCGGCGGGGCAGGGCGGCACCCACCCGCGCGGCCGCGAGACCTGGGGCCAGTCGGCCATCGTCGACCCCTGGGGGCGCATCCTCGCCGAGCGCGACAAGGGCGAGGCGGTGCTGCTGGCCGAACGCGACAGTGAAGAACAAACGGCGCTCCGGCAACGCATGCCGGTGGTCCGCCATCGAAGATTCTACCCGCCGGCCGTACCCGGACCGGCGCCTACGGAGTAGCCATGAGCGAGTTGTTGTCATCCGTCAGCCAGCACCTGCTGGCCCCCGGCGGCCTGGACGTCGACGGCCTGCAGCCGATCCTGCACGAGCTGAGCGGCCCGGGCATCGACGCCGCCGACCTGTACTTCCAGAGCCAGGTGTCCGAGTCCTGGATGCTCGAGGACGGCATCGTCAAGGAAGGCAGCTTCCACATGGACCAGGGCGTGGGCGTGCGCGCCCAGTCCGGCGAGAAGACCGGCTTCGCCTACAGCAACGCCATCACCCCCGATGCGCTGTCCCAGGCGGCGCTCGCTGCGCGCTCGATCTCCCGGGCCGGGCAGAACGGCCGGGTGCAGGCGTTCAAGGCGGTCGCGCCGACGCGCCTGTACGCCGGCGAGAACCCGCTGGACGTGCTCAGCCGCGCCGAGAAGGTCGAGCTGCTGAAGAAAATCGACGCCGCCACCCGCGCCCTCGACCCGCGCATCCAGCAGGTCACCGTGAGCCTTGCCGGCGTCTGGGAGCAGGTTCTTATCGCCGCCGCCGATGGTTCCCTGGCTGCGGACATCCGCCCGCTGGTGCGCTTCAACGTCAGCGTCATCGTCGAGCAGAACGGCCGCCGCGAGCGCGGCGGCCATGGCGGCGGCGGGCGTACCGATTATCGCTATTTCCTCAGTGAAGACCGCGCCATGTCCTACGCCCGCGAGGCGCTGCGCCAGGCCCTGGTCAACCTCGAAGCGGTCCCCGCGCCGGCCGGCACCCTGCCGGTGGTGATGGGCGCCGGCTGGTCCGGCGTGCTGCTGCACGAGGCGGTGGGCCACGGCCTGGAAGGCGACTTCAACCGCAAGGGCAGCTCGGCCTACAGCGGGCGCATCGGCGAGAAGGTGGCCTCCAGCCTGTGCACCATCGTCGACGACGGTACCCTGGCCGGGCGCCGCGGTTCGCTGTCGGTGGACGACGAGGGCACCCCGACGCAGTACAACGTGCTGATCGAGAACGGCATCCTCAAGGGCTACATGCAGGACAAGCTCAACGCCCGCCTGATGGGCGTGGCGCGCACCGGCAATGGCCGCCGCGAGTCCTACGCGCACCTGCCGATGCCGCGCATGACCAACACCTACATGCTGGCCGGGCAGAGCGACCCGGCGGAAATCATCGCCTCGGTGGAGAAGGGCATCTACTGCGCCAACCTCGGCGGCGGCCAGGTGGACATCACCAGCGGCAAGTTCGTCTTCGCCACCAGCGAGGCCTACCTGATCGAGAACGGCAGGATCACCCGCCCGGTGAAGGGCGCGACCCTGATCGGCAACGGGCCGGAAGTGATGAGCCGGGTGTCCATGGTCGGCAACGACATGGCCCTGGACAGCGGCGTGGGCACCTGCGGCAAGGATGGCCAGTCGGTGCCGGTGGGCGTCGGCCAGCCGACGCTGAAGATCGACGGCATCACCGTGGGCGGGACCGGCGCCTGAGGCGCCGGGGAGCATTTGGAAAGTCTGCTCACGGCCTCGCGAGCTAGAGCAGAACAAGGCAAAAACAGGTGAGGAAGCGCAGTTTACTGATGCTAAATGAGCATTTCTCACCTGTTTTTAACGCAGTTATGCCGACGCGCAGCAGGTCGTGGGTAGGCTTTCAGCGGAGGCCGCGCTTGAGCTCGTCCAGTTCGCGGATGTATTTGAAGATCTTCCGCGCCGCGGCCGGGGGCTTGTCGTGAGCGGCCTCGTGCTGGGCGTGGCGGATCAGCTGCAGCAGGTGCTGGCGGTCGCTGTCCGGGTATTCGGCGAAGAAGGCGGAAAGGGCCTCGTCGCCGCCGGTGACGAGGCGGTCGCGCCAGCGCTCCAGGGCGTGGAAGCGCTCGTTGTACTGGCGCGTGGAGCTGTCGAGCTGGTCGAGCAGGGCGACGATGGCGTCGAGGTCCTGGTCTCGCATCAGCTTGCCGATGAACTGCCGGTGGCGTTTGCGGGCGGCATTGGCCTTGTGCTTGGGCGCCTCGTCGATGGCGCGGCGCAGCGGCTCGGTGAGCGGCAGGCGGTCGAGCATGTCCGGCTTGAGCGCGGTCAGGCGCTCGCCGAGGTCCTGCAGGGCGTGCAGCTCGCGTTTTACTTGCGACTTGCTCTTCTCTTCGAACAGCGAGTCGTCGTCTTGATATTCAGCCATGGCGGTGGTCCAGTGGAAAACGCCGCCATGATAACGAGTCGAGGGTCGCTTGTCCGGCCCGCCCGCGATGCCACGGGGCCCGTCGCCCCGTCCGCGGAACAGAACAGGAGAGTTTGGCAATGAGCGAACAGGCCAAGGCAGTCGGCCCCGAGGCACTTCCGGCGCTGCGCGAGCAGGTCGAGCGGATCGTCGCCGAGGCGAAGCGCCAGGGCGCCACGGGCTGCGAAGTGGCGGTGTCCCTGGAGCAGGGGCTGTCCACCAGCGTGCGCCAGCGTGAGGTCGAGACGGTCGAATTCAACCGCGACCAGGGCTTCGGCATCACCCTCTACGTCGGCCAGCGCAAGGGCTCGGCGAGCACCTCGGCGACCGGCGACGAGGCCATCCGCGAAACCGTGGCGGCGGCCCTGGCCATCGCCAGGCACACCTCGGAGGACGACTGCGCCGGCCTGGCCGATCCCGCGCTCATGGCCCGCGACCTCCCCGACCTGGACCTCTACCACGCCTGGTCGCTGACCCCGGACCAGGCTGTGGAGCGCGCCCTGGCCTGCGAAGCCGCGGCCTTCGATGCCGACCCGCGGGTGACCAAGGCCGACGGCACCACCCTGAACATCCACCATGGCTGCCGCGTCTATGGCAACAGCCATGGCTTCATCGGCGGCTACGCCAGCACCCGTCACAGCCTCAGCTGCGTGATGATCGCCGAGGGCGAGGGGCAGATGCAGCGCGACTACTGGTACGACGTGAAGCGCCGCGGCGAGCTGCTGGACAGCCCGGAGAGCATCGGCCGCCGCGCCGCCCTGCGCGCCGCCAGCCGCCTGGGCGCGCGCCCGGTGCCGACCGCCGAGGTGCCGGTGCTGTTCGCCCCGGAAGTCGCCGTGGGCCTGTTCGGCCACTTCCTCGGCGCCATTTCCGGCGGCAGCCTGTACCGCAAGTCGTCGTTCCTCGAAGGCTGCCTGGGCCAGCGTCTGTTCCCCGAGTGGCTGACCCTCGACGAACGCCCGCTGCTGCCCGGCGCCCTGGGCAGCGCCTCGTTCGACAACGACGGCCTGGCCACCTACGCCAAGCCCTTCGTGGAGAACGGCACCCTGGTTTCCTACGTGCTCGGCACCTACTCCGGGCGCAAGCTGGGCATGCCCAGCACGGCCAACGCCGGCGGCGTGCACAACCTCTTCGTCAGCCACGGCGACGAGGACCAGAAGGCCCTGCTGCGGCGCATGGGCCGCGGCCTGCTGGTCACCGAGCTGATGGGGCAGGGCGTCAATCTGGTCACCGGCGACTACTCCCGCGGCGCCGGCGGCTATTGGGTGGAGAACGGCGAGATCCAGTTCCCGGTGCAGGAAGTCACCATCGCCGCCAACCTCAAGGACCTGTTCGCCAGCATCCTGGCCATCGGCAACGACGTGGAGAATCGCGGGAACCTGCATACCGGGTCGGTGCTGGTGGAAAGGATGATGGTAGCCGGGAACTGATAGCAGGCTGTGGTTCTGGAGAACGCCGTTTCCTGCCGAGGGAAGCGGCGTTTTTCTTTCCGCAATGGCTCTTCGTAATTGGATGGACTCACCCTCACCGAGGCGTCGAGGCGCCACGGTGGCGGTCTAAGAAGCCACCGACAGTGAGGGTGAGTCCATGAGAAAGCATACGACGATGAATAAGCCGGTGTCTGCAATCGATGTATCGGTGTGCACGACAGTCGCCGTGGATCTGGCGAAAAAGGTCTTCCAGGTGGCGGGGGAAGACGCCCTGGGTCAACTGGCGTACGAACAGCGAATCAAGTCGCGTGAAGCGTTCCAGGTGTTTCTGCAGAAGCTGCCGGAGGGCGTGACGGTGCTGATGGAGACCGGCCCCGGAGCACAAGCCTGGGCCCGGCTGCTGCAGGCGCAGGGCAACCCGGTGCGTATCCTGCCAGCCCAGCGGGTGGCCGAGCACCGGAGCGGAGCGAAGAATGATCGCAATGATGCCCACGCCATTCTGCGGGCGGGCCGGGATAGCAGTATCGCGTCGGTGCCGGTGAAGAGCGTCGCGGCACTGGCGATGCAGGCCTGGCACCGTGTCCGGCGGGGCTATGTGCAGCGGCGCACCGCCATGGGTAATCAGATCCGCGGGCTGCTGCTGGAGCAGGGCATCGCCCTGGCGCAGGGGGATGTGGGCTTGAAGCAAGGTGTCACCCGGGTGCTGGAAGACGCCAGCCAGCCGTTGCCGGCTCTGCTGCGCGAGCTGATCGACGAGATGCTGAAGGAATGGCAACGGCTGGGCGAGCGTATCGCCGCGCTGACCGGGCGTCTGGAAGCCTGTGCCGCCGCCGACCCGACAGCCAAACGGCTGATGACGGTACGTGGTATCGGTCCGATCACGGCTACGGCCTTGCTGGCCAAACAGGTCGAGCCGGAACGTTTCGCCAATGCGCGTCAGTTCGCTGCCTACTTCGGCATCGTGCCCGACCAGCACAGCAGCGGGCAGAAGGTAAGGCTGGGCAAGATGACCAAACGTGGCGACGCCTATGTGCGCAGCCTGATGGTCGTAGGCTCGCATGCGGTGTTGAAGCAACTGCGGCCCGATTCCGAACACCCGGACGATCGGCGCCTGCAGCGCTGGCTACAACG